>AP018318.1:5195000-5522500 GCA_003990705.1 Nostoc sp. HK-01 | reverse complement strand
GTAGGTATGCGAGAAAGATCTAAAGTAATTTGCTTTTCGGTAACAGTTTGAGGTGTTAGTGTCACGTTACCAATACGGATTTGAGTTATCTCTGCATTTAAGTTGTTCCCTTGAATTAATAATGTACTGCTGGCGAGAATTAATGGATTTGCGGTGCTTTGGGTTTTCCAGAGTTTGGCTAGTTCTTCGGCTACCTTGATGTGAGCGATCGCAGGTTGATATGGTGTAACATGACGCTGAATATTGCGGACAGGTAAGGGTTTTTTGGGAATTTCGCCGCTATCGATTAAAATGACACTGGCTTTATAACCCAATGACAATGAGTATGGTGTTTGAAAAAATACCGTCCATATTTTGGAAATTTCTTCGATATTCATATCAACGGGAGAAATTGTAATCGTTTCCACTTGTTCAGCCAGGTTAGAATCCGCCAAAAATGTGAAAGTGGAATCGGCTACTGTTTCTTGAATCATTTCTTGGGTGAGAATCGATTTGCTATTGAGGGTACGGACAATGCTACCCATGAGGCGCTGCGGTTCTAATTCCACATCGTTACCATAACAGGTGATCAAGTAGTACAAATCTAAACCTGTTTGCGATCGCTTAATATATTTCTCTTCGGAATGGCGTTGTCTTAAATCAGCACTGCGCCAAGCACTATTAAGCAAAACATCGTAAAGATAGATGTTCACTCCTGCTTCTGGTGTAGCATTATTCAGGCGATCTGGTCTCACGGTTGTCACCCGCGCACCATCCACGTCTACTTGGACGTTGGCTTGCAATGTTCTTTGCAAGGTTGCAGTGATAGTGGCGATGGCTAAATAGTTACTCATTTGTTATTGGTCAATGGTCAATGGTGAGCCAGTGCGTTGGGGAGACAGCGCTGTGGGCGGCTTTGCCGACTTGAAGCGACTGTCGTCGGGTTTCCCGACTTGTTCGCGCAGCGTCTCCGATTAGGAGAAGCAGCTGGTGTTAGCGCAGCGTTAGCGACGCAGGAGCGTCACCCGAAGGGTCAATAGTTAATAGTTATTGGTCAATATGTTTTGACCTTTGACTTTGGACTCTTGACTCTTTTATGGACAAACTAAACCAAGTTTTAAAGCTTTGACAATTGCTTGAGTACGACTGGTGACACTTAATTTGTCAAAAATTGCTGTTAAGTGCGCTTTAACTGTCGCGACTGTAATATATAGATTCCCCGCAATTTGTTCGTTAGAAGCGCCTTGAACTAACCAATTTAAAACTTCTTGTTCTCTTTCAGTCAAATGAATAGAACTATGACTAGAGTTTAATGAGTGTCCTGTATAGTAGTGAAACAATCTAAAAAATGCCGTTGCTACATCCGGTGGTAAATAAACTTGATTATTAATTACAGTCGTAATCGCTTCACACAATTGAGTTGCTAATTGGTCTTTAAATACATAACCACAAGCACCTGCTTGCATAGCGCGAAATATCCATTCATCTTGTTGATGAGCCGACAAAATTAATACTTTGCCGTTATAAGATAATTCCCCTAAACGTTGCAGCGCCATAATGCCATCGTCTGGGGGTAATTCTAAATCTAGTAATATTAAAGTGGGATGTTGTTCCGCCGTTAATTTTACCGCTTGCTCAACAGATGCGGCTTCTCCAATCACATTTAATCCCAAACTACTACTAGTTGTATAAAAGTTTAATAAGGTGCGTATACCTTTACGAAAATGTGGTTCGTCATCGACGAGCAAAATAGAGATTACCTCTTTTTTAGTATTCATGGTAGATAGTGTGCCTGGTATATAAAAGAGAAGTCAGTAGCCAGAATTCAAAAGTCAGAACTTATCTGAATTTTGATATTTTGAATTAAGTTAGTTGGCAAGAACAGCAGACCATGCTTTGATTAAGCTCAGTAACCATTTAAAACTGTGAAAAAGCTGGCAGTATAAATCTTATTTCTTTTTACTTTTGCCTTTTTACTTTTGCCTTTTATGCGGTAATGTAAAGGAAAATTGTGCGCCCCCTTCGGGCAGATTTTCTGCCCATAAATTACCTTGATGTGCCAGGATAATTTTTTGGGCGATCGCTAATCCTAAACCTGTACCACCTAGACGGCGAGAATAATAAGGCTTAAATATTTGCTTCAATTCCTCTGGTACAATTCCGGAACCGCGATCGCAAATCTCAATTAGCACTTCATTACTGTAGGCGTACCAATTGCAAGTTATTGTCCCGCCACGAGGACTAAAATAAATTGCATTGGATAATAAGTTATCAAACACCTGTTTCATCTGCCAGTTATCTACTGTCACATACACAGGTTTTTCAGGATAATTAATCTTTAATTCTTTTTCTTTTAACAAATGTTGTAAATTTTTAATACATTCACCAATAATTGTTTGCAAATTGTGTTTTTTAAAGTTTAGATTTGCCTGTTGACCACGGTAAAGTAAATCGGTTAATTTAGCGCTGAGTTCATCTACAGTTTGCCGAATTAAGCTGGCTTGTTCTTGTAAATCACCTTGTGGTAATGCCAAGCGGAGATTTTCTGCATAGAGATTAATTAATGCTAAAGGATTCCGCAATTGATGTTCTGCTTGTCCGAGAGCTTGAGATAAAGCCGCAATTTCTTGTTGTTGGTGCGATCGCTCTCTATACATAGCCAAATAATTACTCAATATTTGAGCATTATTCAACAGTAAATTTTGCTGTTCATCTGATAGCAGTTTACTAGTACAGATCAATAAATATTCGGCTGTTGTCACACTCTGTTTGCTAATTCGACAAACATAGCTATGATAAAAATCCGATGCGGCTAATTCCATAATTTTGAGAACGGGAAAATCTTCTCGCCACCAAGTTTCTGCTTGCAAAGATGTAAAATCTAAGTTGGACTGTCCAGAAACAAAGTAGCTTGGCAAACAAGCTGGTGTAACTTGCACAGAACATAAATTTTCTGAGAGATATTCAGCCACTAAATGACGTTTTCCCTTTGCCAAATC
This sequence comes from Nostoc sp. HK-01, assembly GCA_003990705.1. Classification (GTDB taxonomy): domain Bacteria; phylum Cyanobacteriota; class Cyanobacteriia; order Cyanobacteriales; family Nostocaceae; genus Nostoc_B. The sequence continues at coordinate 5,519,522 of AP018318.1, read as the reverse complement.
GTGATAAACAGTCCAGATAGCCACAGTCGGCAATAAGGCAGTTAATTGTTGAATAATTAACTGACAAATTTGGTTTAAATCTGACTCTGGCAGCTTACTCTCTGAATTGTTTCCCAACAAAGGTAGCGGAAATTGAGAGGTTAATTTTTGTGTAGCCACCCTCATCCTGTTTTACACTCCGAAACACTCTAATAGCTAAGAAGCATGATGAATGCTACTCAATTTCAAATATTTTATACTTGGAGAAATTATGCTTCTTACTGTATAAATACGGACGAGATTAGCTTACTCTACCCCTTGGGAATTTGGGGAATTTAAAACAATAATTTTACAATATCGACCAAAGTCTAATAACCGCCAGCCAACTAGATCCCTAAGCTATAAAGAGTTAGCCCAATAGTGGCAAATCAACTAGCAAAAAAGCCTAAATCAAAGGTTTATTTTGTGCTGTCAGCCCTCTGCCTTCCGTAAGTTAGGTAGCAAAGTAGTCACTTTCTGCTGCCTGCATTAGGAACTCTGGTAAGGACGCTTCAACCTCCATAGATTCATGCTGGCGGTAAAAATACACCCGCCAGACTGATTAAGGGAGCATTTCCGTCACCCTGCTGTTGTGTCTTATGATCCCAGCTGCTACCCAGACTTTAGCAAAAATTTTAGCTGGCGGGATTTCCCTGCTCAGTACAGAACAAATTGATTTCAACCATCCTGGTGTGGAACAGAATATCAACCCTAGGCTGAATTTATACTGTTACAACATTCAAGAAAGTGTTGAAAAACAACAGTCCAATTGTCAGCAATCAGCAGACAAGAGGAAATTAGTCTTATTAACACCGAGGTGGTTTGATATCTCATTTTTGGTGAGTGCCTGGGATTTTACCAGTTTGGGTGAACAGCGTCTCTTATCTGAGGCATTAATACTACTGTTGCATCATCACTCATTACGAGAGGAAGTACTAGCTCCAGCACTGCGCGGTCATGGCGAATTAGCAATGACCGTTTCTGCTATTCATCCTTTGGACGCTGCGGCTTTGTGGAATGCCCTAGGAGTACCATTACGTCCAGCTTTGTATGTGACATTAACAATTCCCCTGAACTTGGACAGTTACTCTGTCACTGAATCAAGGTCGGTAGATTGTTCAAAACCAACACAAAAAGTCTGAAGTATGAAGGCTGAAGTCTGAAATTTCATACTTTATACTTCAGACTCAAAAAATAGGAAAACCAAGTGTTATGCCAAGATTAGATTATTTTGCACCTGGTGTCTACGTTGAAGAAGTAGACCGAGGTAGTCGCCCAATAGAAGGGGTGAGTACAAATATCGCTGGTTTTATCGGTTTTACAGAAGATGTCCGCGGTGATGCGGAACTATTTAAACCGATGTTGGTGACATCGTGGAACGAGTATTTAGAATACTATGCTAAACAAGGTTCGGACGGTTTCACCGATTTTGATGCTTATTTACCCTTTGCGGTGAATGGTTGGTTTCTCAACGGTGGTGGACGTTGTTGGGTAGCTAGTATCGGGACAAAACTCCCTGGTTCTCAGCCACCACCACCAGAAGAAACTGCCTTAAAACTGCGTACAACCGGGAACCGTCCATCTTTAAGCTTTGCTTTGAAGCCTGCTGAAGGTGACGATGATGGTGGTGCAGAAGGCAGAATTAATGTTTCTGTTACTGAAAGTCAACCGCGTCCACCAGAAAGCCCAGAAGCTGAACCACCAGCAAATACTGGTGAATTTTTCAAAGTTATTATTAGCCGCAATGGGGAAATTCTGGAAGAATACGACAATCTTTCCATGAACCCTCAAGTCGAAGCACAGCTAGGTGCTTATGCGGTGACAGCTTTGCAAGAGTCACAGTTTGTGACTGTCGCTGACTTAGAAACACCAGGACAACCTCTATCTCGTCGTCCTGCAAATGGTACTTACGAAGTCAGTCCACCGCCAGTAGTTTCCACTCCTGACCGTTTCCCCAGAGATGTACAAGGTGTCCGTGACGATCGCACCGGGATGCAAGGTATCTTTGAAATTGACGAAGTTACCATGATTGCTTTCCCTGATTTGATGCGGGCTTATCAAAACGGCATCTTGGATTTAGATCAAGTCCACGGCATCATGGAAGCAATGGTCAGTATGTGTGAAAATACTGCCCCCAACCGGATGGTAGTGTTAGATCCGCCACCATGTAAAGGTGGTGGTGCGCCTGTATCGCCCACCCAGGTGAAGCCTCAGCATATTGCTCAGTGGTTGAGTGCATTTAATCGGCGATCGCAATTTGCCGCCCTATACTATCCTTGGATTAAAGTCCCCAACCCCCGTAACGGTGGTAGACCAATTCTCATTCCTCCAGCTGGTCACATGTTGGGTGTTTGGTGTCGGACTGATGAAACCCGTGGTGTGTACAAAGCACCCGCCAACGACACACCCAGAGGTGTAATTGGTCTAGCTTACGAAACCAACCTGCGCGAACAAGAATTACTTAACCCCTTGGGTATTAACTGTATTCGTACCTTCCCCAACCGTGGTATCCGCATTTGGGGCGCTCGCACTTTGGTAGAACCAGATAACGTGCAATGGCGCTACATCAGCGTCCGCCGCTTGATGAGCTATATCGAGAAATCAGTAGAACTCGGTACTCAGTGGGTAGTATTTGAACCCAACGACCAAGATTTATGGGCGCGTGTCACTCGCACCGTGAGTAATTTCTTAGAAAGACTGTGGCGCGAAGGTGCTTTGTTTGGCGCTTCGGCGGCGGAAGCCTTTTATGTCAAATGTGACTCCAGCATTAATACCCACGAAACTATGATGTTGGGTCGGTTGTATATCGAAGTTGGTGTCTGTCCTGTACGTCCAGCGGAATTTGTCATCTTCCGCTTTAGTCAATGGTCGCCTAACCAATAAACAATTTTGGATTTTGGATTTTAGATTTTGGATTTAAAGTTTCCGAAATAACTAATATCCAGAAATTTAAATTAAATTCAACATACTTACAGGGTACTAGCTATACCTTGTAAGTATATAAATTTACCAAAATCAAGGAGCTAAAAATATGCCTGAATTAAAACCAATTGCCGCCAGTAATTTTTATTTTGAAATTGATGGCATGACTGATATGGCTTTTAGTAAAGTTGGTGGGGTTAAATTTGAAGCAAAAGTCAAAGGCCAAGATAAACCTTTAATGTCTACTAAAGGTGGAACTACTATTCGACAAATTAACTCTGCTGGTTTTGAAGGATTATTTACAATTGAAGTAACAACCCTCATGAGTGGTGATAGTGATAGCACCAGTAAGAAAATGTATGAGTGGTTTAAAAAGTGTATGCCAAAAACTGAAAAGGGTGAAGGAAAATGGGCAGAAAGTAAAAAAACAGGTTCTATTACTGCCTACGATACTGATGGTAAAGAGGTAATGCGTTGGGAGCTAAAAGAAGCTTGGCCTTCTCAATATAAAATTGGTGATTTAGATGTAAATGGTAGTGATTATATCGAAGAGACTTATACATTAACCTGCGAAAATATGAACAGAAAGACATGAGTTTAACTCTAAAATTTGTCTGATTCATACAAAACATACTGAAACCATTTTTTGGAGATTTAATTTATGCCAGAGTTTATTTCTAACGCCAAGTTTTATTGGGAAGCCGATGGACTCACTGAGATTTTGATTCAAAAAATTAGTGGGATGCAAATGAAAATGACAGTTGCTGGTGGAGATTCACCCATTGGTGTAACCAAAGATGGCAAAACTCAAACACAAGCCACAATTGGTGGTGTAGAATGTTCTGAAATTACTATTGAATGTGTAGCAACTGCCGAATCTAAACAATTGCTAGATTGGTATAACAAATGCCATGCTGAAGCTCTTTCTGGTGGTAAAGCTGAGGGACGTAAAAATCGCAAATTAGGGAAAATTTCTATCTACGATGGTGAACAAGAAAAAGTTCAGTACGAGTTCACAGATGTTTTTCCTACTAGTTACGCAACCAGTGATTTTTCAGCAGGTTCTGGTGATTTACTTACAGAAACAGTAACCGTAGGCTTCACCTATTTTGAACGTAAAAAGTAAGTAGAAGTCTAAATTATGAAGTCTGAAGTATGAAGTCTGAAAGTTTACCTTACTAGATAGAAACTTCTGCATTAATTAAGATTTCATCATGACTGTAAGGTTAACAACTTTTACTCTTCATACTTTTTTCAGAGCGTAATTTTTATGAGATTAACACTGTGACAGACTTTCCAGAAATTCTTACGAATAGCCGTTTTTATTTGGAATTAAAACTTACTGGTAGCCAAGAACCAGTAGATGGCTATTTTATGGAATGCCAAGGTTTTAAAATTAATCAGCAAGTTATAGAAGTTGCTGAAGTCACACCACAAACCTGGGGTAAAAATGGCAATACTAGTGGTAGAATTGTCCGCACTAAGATTCCAGGAAATATATCTTACTCCAATATAGTTTTACGCCGTGGTTTAACTATTTCTATGACTATGTGGAATTGGTTAGCTGCTGTGCAAGAAAGTAAATGGGGTGATGAAAGACGTGATGGTTCTTTAGTAATTTATAATCAAGCTGCTGAAGAGAAATTTAGATTAGAATTTAAAAATGCCTGGCCTGCTAGTTATAAAATTAATGATGTGAATGCAGCCGGTAGCGAACATGAAATTGAAGAAATAGAAGTAGTTGTAGAAGAATTAAAACGAGTAAAAGTAGCATAGGATGTTGCAAACTGATTTTGAATTTACTTTACCGAAAGGGTATCTAGATGCAGACGGTAATTTACACCGTAAAGGTGTGATGCGTTTATCAAGGGCGATGGACGAAATTGTGCCATTACGTGACCCTCGTGTAAAATCAAATCCAGCTTATGCGACGGTGATAATTTTATCTCGCGTGATTACTCATTTAGGTGCATTAGATGAGGTAACACCCGCAGTTGTAGAAAATTTTTTTGCTTGTGATTTAAGCTATTTACAAAACTTTTATCGCCAAATTAATGAGTTAGAAGAAGTAGAGAGTGGGGAGTAAGGGTGTAGAGGAAAATAACAAATGAGTAATATACAGACAGAATTTAACTTTACCCTTCCTAGAGGTTTATTAGATGCTGACGGAAATTTGCATCGCCAAGGTGTGATGCGTTTAGCGACAGCCAAGGATGAAATAATTGTGCAGAAAAATCGGGCTGCTCAGGAAAATACAGCTTATGCTGCGATCGCCATTTTATCACAAGTAATCACTTGTTTGGGCGATTTAACAACAATAACTCCTGATTTACTAGAAAATCTTTTTTCACGAGATTTGGCTTATTTGCGGGAGTTTTATAATCGAATTAATCAGCAAGGTGATGCAGAAATTCCAGTCCAGTGTCCCCAATGTCAGACTAATTTTCAAGTGGAGTTAGCTTTATCGGGGGAATCATAGGCTACCCCTCAGATTTACTACATGAGGAGGTAGCCTGTATTGCGTTTAATTTCCATTGGAGTTTAGCAGAAATTTTAAGCTTAGAGCATTCTGACCGTCAGCATTGGGTTAAAGAAATCAGCAAAATTGTGCAGCCAGAATAATTGATAAAAGCCTTATCACATTAGCAAATTTTTGGGTACATACTATAGGAAGATGCCCCAATATTGAACTCAGCCTAAATTTATTCTGGTGTGTCAAATAACTGCTTTCTACAGAGGTTTAGCTGAGTGCTAAACCTTTTTTATAACTTATGGTTTTGTAAAAAACTAACGGCTCTAGTAAACTCGCGATCGCAAGATATATTTTATCATCTATAGCTAAATCTAATACACTAGATTGTCATCTAAAGTTTTTCTATCCCTCGCCAGATAGGTGAAATGAATTATTTTCAAGGTTAATATTCGGTCTCATAATGCCTGAAAAACGTGTATCCACCCTGGAAGTAAAGCCAGGGTTTTTTTCATTAATCTAAAAAATTAAATATGTAGCAATAATATTTGATTTATAAAAGCTGAAAGGACTTATTAACGATGTCGGATATATTGTTTTATATTTAAAATATTTTTATACACTAGTTTAGTATGGTCTCCTACTAGAGGTAGAATCAATTAATTATATCTTTATTAAAAAGACTTCATGTTTATCAGTTTAATTTGTATCTTTAATGAAGAGTAATACATATCATAGTTTAGATTTTTTGTACACAACTAAAAGGAAGATGACCTATGTCTAGTGAGGGGATAAATTATCTAGATATGGTAAACACCTGGTATTTATAGGCTTGGCTATTGTCCAAGCCTTTTTCATATTTTTTAGACAATAAAACTAGTTACAAAATTTTAATCAACTAAAATTAGCTCTATTGGTGCATAGTTTTGATATCTAAAATTAATAATATAAATTGCTTCTAATAGGTTTTTTAGCTGCGCCAAACTCTCTCTATCCTTACTTTTTTGTGGTTATATCAATTGCATAGTATTTGGCTACAGCCTAAAGATAGATGAAGTATCTGAGTAGAAAGTAATAAATTAATTTAGTACGTTGTTAAGCACAGCAATTCTTAAGGTTTGGTCATGAGCCAAACCTTTTTTGTAACTAAAAATTATATAAATTTTACCTTGATAATTTTGGACATATAGGAATCTGCTTTGCTTCCTAAAATAATTTGCGTAGGAAGGGAATAAAGAACAGGTAACAGACAATAAGGAATAAAAGTGTAGTAAGTTTTTTTCAGAAATCAAATATGAGTCTTATATAACTATCTTATCTAAGTTGTGAAGAATCTTCTTTTTAACGAACCTCCCGCAAGGTAACTGGCAAAGTAGGCAAAGAAGGATAGTAAAGAGAATAAAAAAATTCATCAATGATTTAGGAGTGCTATATATTGTTATTTATAGATTGTCTCAAAATTAAAAATATTATTTGTAGCTCTGTTCATATCAGTTATTAAATCATTTGTATACATCCTTTAGAGAGATGAGCTAAAGGATGACTTCGGATAAATTAAGCTTGGTGTAGTAAATGCTTGGTATACATAAAGGCTTGGGTAAACCGAGCCTTTTTTTGTACACTTTTGGAGTATTGCATTATTACTAATTCTTATCGTATTTGTGGGTCAACTTAATGCAAGTATATTTCCACAACTATGCAAAAGAGTGTTGGATGTACTTAAGATTATAAATACACAGGTTAAACTAGCGATCGCCTCCAGCCTCAATCTATCTATAATTAATACACTTAAAAAAATCACCCAAAAATTTTATATAAGTAATACTGGCAAAATTTACGAAAAACTCTTGAAATACTTACATTTCGCCGCATCATTGTACCTGTTAGTAAAATAGTCCGGTCAAGAAACTGTTGAAGTTTCATTAAGAAGACTCATATTTGTGCTTTCCGTGGGAACTATATGGACAATTGCACTAATAGAGGCTAGAAGGAATGGCATCTAACGAATTTATGTGAATTTCCGGTAATCTTACTTAACTAAACATTACATTATATCTGGTTTAAGCAAAGCTGAGGTTTTTTAAGTGTAACTACTGAGAAAAATCTAGTTAAATTTTGCTAATTTAGCAGTATTCTTTGAGATTCGTTTAGCTAAAAGTTGATTAAAGACAAGGAGATTGTTTTAATTTTTACTGTTTGTGAAGTTACTGCTCCTTATGCTGATCAATTTTAACGACGGTAATTAATTTAACTTTTAATTACCTATATAAAAAAGGTGTAAACATCAAAAATCAATAGCATCAAGTTACTAATGCCCCAAAATTTACCCTAAGTATTTGTAGTATATTTTACGCAAAAAACTAAGTTTTTTTGAGCATGGTAACTAAAACACGTACGAGTTGATATGACACGTCTTGAACTTAGCTGAAGTAAATGCAAAATCTAATTCCTATGAGTAGTCATCGGTTAATCCAAAAACTACATCCACTATCTTTATTAGCACAGCTAACTAGTCGGCGTGCTACGGGATGCTTACGTGTATTTACTGGATCAACCTCATGGTCAATCCATCTCGAAGAAGGTAAACTTACTTATGCTTCTTCATCTGATAAGGTGTTTGAGCGACTGGATAATCAGTTACGGCGTTTGAGTCTCAATATCCCCACACTCAATAGCGCGACTCGTGTCCAGATGCGACTGATGTTTGAACCAGCCAGTGAAAATCTGTCTATACCATATCCAGACTACCAAGCTATTTGTTGGTTAGTAGAGCAGCGTTATATCAGTTCTATGCAAGCAGCTACCTTAGTGGACGAATTAGCTAAAGAGGTGCTGGAGTCATTTTTAATTTTAAAAGAAGGAACCTACGAATTTTATCCTGACACTTCATGGAACGAACTACCAAAATTCTGCCAGTTAGACTTGCGTTTACTAGTGGAATATTGTCAAAGACAATTACGAAATCGTTATCATATCCAATCACCAGTTAATGTTGCGAAGGGTTCTCCAGTCTTACCGTCCATTAATTCATTATCTAATGGCAAGACATTAAATAAAAATAATTCTGGTGAAAATAATAATCAGAAATATGCCAAGCAATTAGAAAAAAATAGTTTATATACAGTTGCTTGCATTGATGATAGTCAAACTGTGTTAAATTCCATCAAACTATTTTTAGATGAAAACACTTTTTCGGTAGTAACAATTAATGATCCAGTTAAGGCGTTAATGCAGATTCTCCGCAGTAAGCCTGACTTAATTTTGCTAGATGTAGAAATGCCAAACCTAGATGGTTATGAACTTTGTTCATTATTACGAAGGCACTCAGCTTTTAAACATACACCTATTATTATGGTGACTGGTAGGACAGGATTTATTGATAGAGCTAAAGCCAAAATGGTCAGATCATCTGGCTATTTGACCAAGCCTTTTACTCAATCAGAATTACTAAAAATTGTGTTTAAGCATATTAAATAATACTGTCTTTCCCACAAAAGGAGAATTAGGAGTGAATCTGACTTTGGTTGGCACAATTTTAATTGTTGAAGATTCGCCCAGCGAATTAGAACTTATGAGCCATTATCTCAAAGAAAGTGGTTACAACGTCATCAAGGCTAGTGGTGCAAAAGAAGCTTTAGAACAAGCTATTTTGCAAAATCCTGATGCAATTGTGACTGATGTTGTTATGCCAGGAATGAGTGGTTTTGAGTTATGCCGTTCACTGAAAAAAAATCCGGCAACTCAAAAATTACCCATAGTTATTTGTAGTTCAAAAAATCTAGAAATTGATAGATTATGGGCGATGAAACAAGGTGCTGATGCCTATATTACTAAGCCATACACACGAGAACAATTATTAAGAGCTATTAAATCAGTGGTGATTTAAATCAATGAACAATTCTAACGCTATACTTGCTGAAAAACCTCAGCAAAATCATCTCAAAGATGGTTATCTGAAGTTTCAGCTAAATCAACAAACTGCCGCTATGTTGGCAATGAATCACACTCAAGAAGCTGTGATTTTGCCTGTAGAAGCTATTACTCCGATGCCGAATATGGCTGGATGTATCTTAGGATTAATGAATTGGCGGAGTCGGATAATTTGGGCTATTGATTTACCGCGAATGCTCAATTTAGAAGCTATAGATACGCGAAGGCAACAATATAATGTCATCGTAATTAAGGTAGAATCACTGCTTTTAGGTTTAGTTGTTCAAGAAATTAAAGGGACAACTAAAGTTATGCTTGATGATATTCATTCTCCCATTGGACAAGTAGCATCTAGTTTAGTTCCTTATTTGCGTGGATGCGTTGTGCAACAAGAAGAAATATTGCTGGTATTAGATGCACAAGCAATTGTGCAATCTTCTATTCTCCGCAGTGATTAAGTTGTCTGGAATTCAGATAACTTGAGATATTTTTGATGTACCTATGCAGGAGAATTTCAGGATGTTTAATAAAACTGACACGGCTAAGAGTGGTGATGGTAAAAATCGTGCTTCTTTGATTACATCTACCAAACTTTCTGAGAGTAAAATTCCATTAACAACTAATAGTAATGCTGCTAAATCTGATGGAGATATCCAGCATAATCTTGGTGGAAATTTAAAACGGCTGAGTTTAGAAACCAAAGCCACAATTATAGCGATCGCCATCAGTACTATACCAGCTTTAGTCATGGGTGCGATCGCCTATACTTTTGCGAGTAAATCATTGACTCAGCAAATTACCCAATCTCAAACGGCTGAAGCTGTTGGTTTAACAGATAAAGTTAACCGCTTTATGTCTGCAAGATATGGAGATATTCAAATACTGGCTAACTTGCCTGTATTTGTGAATGGTAATTTCACCAGAAATACTAATACTCAAGAAAAACAAGCATTACTAGATAAAATTCTCGCAGCTTATCAAACTTATAATAGTATTGCTGTCTTTGGCACGGATGGTAATGTGATTGTGCAGTCTTCTGGTGAAGCCCTAGATAACCAAAAAGATAATAACTATTTTCAAGAAACTCTGCAAAAAGATGCTGCGGTAATTAGTCAACCAGAAAAATCTGCTGATATTTATCTAGCTGCACCTATCAAAGATACAGTCACAGGCAAAACTTTAGCAGTTGTCAGAACCAGCCTACCGACTAAAGCTTTAGAAGAAACAATCAAAAACTATGCTGTTAACGGCTATCAATACGTTTTGCTAGATAATTCTGGCAAAGTTTTCTTAAGTTCACGCCCAGAATTATTAGGCAAAGAAGCAAAAGCCGAGTATCCTGGTTTAGCCAAAATTCTCGCAACAAGCAACATCTCTACCCTGACAACTGTTCCCCAAAGTCATCATAGACGACAATTAATTAGTTACGTACCCGCGCCAAAAATTGCCGGGTTATCAGATTTAAATTGGCAAGTATTGTTGACTACTGATGCGGCAATTTTATATGGCACTCAACGACAATTGTTGTGGATAGTTACCATTGGTACAGGATTAATTGGACTCATTGTTGCTGCGATCGCAGCTTGGTTAGCCAAGCGTACCACATTGCCGATTATCAATGCCACCGCAGCCGTCGCCAAACTCGGACAAGGTGAACTCAACACCCGTCTCGCATCAGAAAGAGAAGACGAGTTAGGTGTATTGAGTGCCAATATTGATAATATGGCTGCTCAATTGCAAGTATTCGTCAAAGAACAAGCCGCCGAAATTGCCCAAACTAAGATTGTTACTGAACCAACTTCCCCAGCCGAACGCCCAACACAAGAAGCCTTACAACTGCAACTCTTAGAACTACTAAATGACATCGAAGGTGCAGCTAGAGGTGATTTAACCGTCCGTGCTGATGTGACAGACGGCGAAATAGGCACTGTCGCCGACTTTTTCAACTCTATTGTCGAAAATTTGCGGGATATCGTCACCCAAGTTAAACAAGCAGCCACTCAGGTAAACACTGCTATTGGTTCTAACGAAAGCGCTATCAGCCAACTTGCAGACGAAGCACTAGTGCAAGCTGAGGAAATTAACCGCGCTCTAGATGCTGTTGATAAGATGACACATTCCATGCAAGCAGTTGCCAATAGTGCCGAACAAGCCGCCACTGTAGCTAACAACGCCGCCCAAAATGCTTCCAAGAGTGAAGAAGCAATGTATTTAACAGTGCAGAACATCCTCTCTCTACGGGAAAGCGTTGGCGAAACAGCCCAGAAAGTTAAACGGTTGGGAGAATCTTCTCAACAAATTTCCCGCGTGGTGTCCTTAATTAATCAAATTGCCATGCAAACCAACTTACTCGCCATCAACGCAGGTATAGAAGCCGCCCGTGCTGGTGAAGAAGGCCAAGGTTTTGCTGTGGTAGCCGAAGAAGTAGGTGAGTTAGCAGTTCGTAGTGCCGCAGCCACCCAAGAAATTGAACAAATTGTCGAGAACATCCAACGGGAAACCAGCGCAGTTGTTCAAGCGATGGAAATTGGTACTACCCAAGTTGGCGAAGGTGCGCGGGTAGTAGAAGAAGCCAAGCAAAATCTCGGTCAAATTTTCGATGTTTCCCGGCAAATTGATTCTTTAGTACAGTCTATTTCTTCTGCAACCGCATCTCAAGTGCAAACATCGCAAACTGTCAGCTTATTAATGAAAGAAATCGCTGCTATCTCTCAACGCACTAGAGATTCTTCCAGCGTAGTTTGCCAATCTCTCAAACAAACTGTAGAGATTTCTCATAAGTTGCAAGAGACTGTTGAGACTTTTAAAGTTAACTAAAAATTGTCCAAAGTCAAAAGTCAATAGTCAAAAGTTGGGCTATTGACCATTGACCATTGACCCTTCGGGTTCACCAGTTGCTTCAAGTCGGGAAACCCGCCCAACGCACTGGCTCACCATTGACTATTGACTAAATAATAAAAACAATGTCACAAGATAAAGAATTAGAAATCCAGATGCAGTTTCTGGAAGAAGCGACAGATTACCTCAATACTTTAGAAGCAGTATTGTTGGAAATCGACACTAGCCATCGCATAGATTTAGAAAAAATTAATGGCGCACTCCGCGCTGCCCACTCAATTAAAGGTGGTGCAGCAATGATGGGATTTCGGGTGCTAAGTGATTTAGCACACCGTTTAGAGGATGCTTTTAAAGTTTTAAAAACCAGAAAAAGCTCTTTAGAAATTGACCAACAATTGCAAAGTTTATTGCTGTCGGCAATTGATTGGATGCGTCAGATTGTCGAATTACTCTCCACAGAAAGTGTCATCGAAGAACAATGGTTAACGAGTTTTTGTTTTCCAGTCTTTGATGAACTTCATCAACGTTTGGGTGATCCAACTCCTGAAGATGCAACAACTATGTTGTCACCAGAAGATGGACAAAATATTATTCCTTTATTATTTGAAACTGAAGTTGAAGGTTGTTTACAACGGCTAGAATCTGTGTTGGCTGATAGTCAACAACCATGTTTGCAAGAAGAAGTGGCAATTATGGCTGCTGAGTTAGGCGGTTTGGGAGAAATGCTGCAATTAACAGCGTTTACTCAACTGTGTGATTTCATCAAACGCTGTGTGGAATGTGCTGCACCAGAACGCATTCCCGAAATTGCCCAGATAGCATTGCAAACATGGCGGCGATCGCAAGCTTTAGTCTTAACAAATCAACTCGATAGTTTACCTAGAGCAATTGAGTTAAGTGAAGCACCAACCACTTCAACAAATTATAATCAATTTGAGCAACTGTCAACCGCAGATGCGATCGCCCAATTTCTGGCTACAGATAACGGTGTTCACCAAGAAGTAGAACTAACAGAAACGCCATTGATTGGGCAAGCAGAAGAAATAACTGTTAGTAATTTTGTTCCCTTAGATGCAGAGATTAATCAAAGTATTAGTCTGCCGGAAATCAACACCATTATTGCCGAACACAAAACTGAAGTAATTAGTCATGGCAAAGACCGTGAACATTCCGAAAACTCAGTCCGAGTTCCCAGTAAACAACTAGAACAAATTAATGATTTGTTTAGTGAACTCATAGTTCAAAGAAACGGTCTACATTCTCAACTAGAAAAATTACGTAAACTCTCGCGGAATCTCAACCAGAGAGTGCAAACTCTTGATCGGGAAAATCAAGAACTACGTATGGCATATAACAGAGTGCTATCAGCTAATGCGCGTCAGCACCACGCCATCACATTGGTCGAAAGCTCAGAAAACGAAAGTATTTATTCTCCAACTCAAAATCTTGCCAGCACCCAGCACTCCCTAGAAGAAATTAATTTGCGATCGCAAGATGTCATCGAAACTATTGTCCAAGTGCAAGAAGTTTCCACAGACATTCAATTAAGTGTAGATGATGCTGATCAAATTGCTCGCAAATTAAACAAAACCTCCAAACAATTGCAAACCAAGCTCAATCAAGTGCGGATGCGGCCAATTTCCGAATTGGTTGAGCGTTTTCCTAGAGCTATCCGCGATTTAAATGTGGAATATGGCAAAAATGTCCAGTTAAAAATTGAAGGCGGCAATACTTTAATTGAACGCAGTATTTTAGAAGCATTAAATGACCCTTTAATGCACTTATTAAGGAATGCTTTTGATCATGGCATTGAAGAATCAGCCACTCGCTACAGCTTAGGTAAACCAGAACAAGGATTAATCGAAATTCAAGCCACTCACCGCAGCAATCGCACAATTATTACTATGCGGGATGATGGACGAGGGATTTCTTTAGAAAAAATTCGCGCTCGTGCCTTAGCAATGGGGTTAGATAGTTCTTTATTAGAAAGTGCGAGTGATGATGAACTACTTTCACTCATTTTTGAACCAGGGTTTAGTACTTCCGAAAAAGTCACCGCCTTATCTGGTCGTGGTGTGGGAATGGATGTGGTTCGCAACAACCTCAAACTGGTACGCGGTGATATCACAGTTGATACTGAGCCAGGAAAGGGAACTACCTTCACCTTATCAGTACCGTTTACCCTGTCTGTGGCGCGAGTGCTGTTAGTCGAAACCAGTAAAATATTACTGGCCTTTCCCACCGATGTGGTTTCGGAAATATTTTTACTCCAAAGCGATCGCATCATCTCAATGGGCGGTAGCGAAGTCCTCAATTGGCAAGGTACAATGATACCCTTGATTCGCCTAGGACAATATTTGGATTTCAATTGTCCGCGTTACGACAGTCCAGAACTGGAAACTCCCGCAGCCATTAACGCTAGTAGTGTATTAATAGTCAAAGGTAACAATCAAACTGTTGCTGTCCAAGTAGACCGTTGTTGGGGTGAACAAGAAGTTGCTATCCGTCAAGTTGAAGGTAATATCCCTTTACCGGAAGGTTTTAGTAACTGTACAATTCTCGGTGATGGTCGAGTTGTCGCCTTAGTTAATGCTAACGAATTACTATATTGGATTGCCACTAACCAAAACACTCCCAAAAACAATCAACTACCCTCAGTCAGATTAAAAACACCGTTCCTGTTTGTTGATAGTGAAAAGCTGGCGGCGTTACCTCCTAAACCAAAAGGCAAGATTTTAATTATTGATGACTCAATTAATGTCCGCCGCTTCTTAGCACTTACCTTAGAAAAAGGTGGCTACCAAGTAGAACAAGCAAAAGACGGTCAAGATGCTTTAGAAAAATTAGAAACAGGCTTGAAAATTGCTGCTGTAATTTGTGATATCGAAATGCCTCGTCTTGACGGTTATGGATTTTTAGGAAAAGTTAAAAACAACATTGATTGGAAAAATATCCCAGTTGCAATGCTGACTTCTCGTAGTAGCGATAAACATAAACAACTCGCTATCCAACTTGGTGCTAGAGCCTATTTTTCCAAACCATATAACGAGCAAGAATTACTCGGCACTTTAGAGCAACTCATCAGTAATGTAGCAGAAACAGCCGCTTCTAATTAAATGCCAACTCAATAAATATTTGCACTCATTCCCAGTTTCCAGCCGGGAATGATATTTTTTTATTTTGAAGATTTACCTAACAGTAGCGATCGCCACTCTCACGATTTGATTGTCAACATCAACTTCAACATCGCCTGATAGTCTTACTTATACAGCTTGCATAATTGGCCGTAAGTAACCTGATAGATACATGTACAACTTAGCTCAAATTCCTATATTGGAGGATATCCCATGCTTAACACCCCCATAGCATTAGTTTTAGCTGAAAAAAGTTAATTTAGTTACATTTTTCTAGATTCAGTTAGTATACTCTTAATACCAGCAAAGTTGGTACTACTTTTGAAGAGTCCTCTGACTAAGATAGTTAGCACTATCCGATAACTCGGAATCCCTGTATCTATGCTTACTTTGTCTTTACACAAGATGTGCTAAAGTTTCTCAACTGCTGATGTTTAATTAAATTCTCCAAATTTAAATAGTTATGACAGAGCAATCAGATTTTCTATCTAATCTCTCTGACTTTCTTTATCCACGTAGTTGCTATTACGGTCAGTTTAAGCCAGAATATCTAGTGTTTAACGCTAATTTACAAGAATTTGCTCAAAGAGTGGGCTACATTAGTAATCTGCAAACAAATGGTAAACTTTCTCCAGAAGAAGCTTACCAGCAAATTAAGGCTCTTTGGAAACAATTAAAACGTGCAAAAAAACAGCTAGAAATTAGGACAGATGTCTTAGATTCAAATAATCCTTAATAGTAGTACATTATTTTTAATAAAACAACTTTGTGTTCCTATCGGCTTTACTCCAAAGGTAAAACATCATGGAAGTGGTTGTAGTCGATATAACGATGTCCATTAGATGCGTGATGCAGTATATCTACAAACCGATGATTCCATAAAATCTCATTACTACCATAGCTATGACGTGCATGAACAACTTGTGCCACTGTTTCATCAATGCCGCTTAAAGATACCATCAGTACACAGTTAGTTTGAGTTAAAGATTCTGGTGTCATTCCATATAAAGGACTAGACTCATCAATTACATGGATGACCGACCAACTTAAGGCAAAGCCAGGAGTTTGCTGGCGCAAAAGTTTAAGATCATAAATGCGGCGCATAAAATCACCTTCTGCGGTCACTTCATCACGCATTAAATACACCCGCATCTGTGCTTCCAAAATTAAATTCCGCCGCTGGTTAGCAGTGCGAAACATCAGAGTCGGCGCACCATCATGGGGTACAATTACCGCCACCCGACTAAAAATGACACGCGCAGTTGGACGAGAAAACCGAGCAAAGGCTAACCCTGTCATGACTGCAATTCCCATCACCCCAACAATCGCCTCTATCGTCACAATAATATTGGCATAAGTCGTTTTGGGATACATTGCCCCATAGCCAATAGATGCCAAAGTTTGCACACTAAAGAAAAACACATCTAAAAAAGACCCTGGACGAGCATTCGTAATGCAATCTCCCCCTAATAAATAAGCCAAAGCAAACAGAGTGTTAATAACTACATAAAAAGCACAAATTAATAGTACAAATCCACTCCAAGGAACTGTCAGCAGTAAATGATAGGGATCGCGCCAGTATGAGTACCATACACCTAAACCGATAATCTCGACATTACCATTGCGATACTTTAGGTGAACGATGCTTTGTGAACCTTGTCTTTGCTTCCGTGCAAGTATCTTGAGTTGAAATTTCATCGGGTTTGACCAGGTAAACTCTCTGCTCGCTTTGGGCGTAAAATTTTACTGATTATTGAGTTGGCTAATACTAATTTAATGTGAAGTTGCACATATCTAGATCCCCAGAAATCCCCTTTTTTCAGGGGAGGATCAAAGGGAGCGAATTCTATGTAGCTGCATAAAAAATTGGTAAAAGACAATCGCTACAATGATCTTTAACCGAGTAGTATTGGAACACTAATTACTAATGCGATCGCTAATACTACTATTTACACAAAATCTGCTGCCACTTCGGAAATAGAATTAATTAGTTGCTTAAGCAATTGATGCAAATTTTATTTTGTCAATAGTATAAATCATAAATTATCTCAAAATTTAAATAACATCCTGATAACAGCTATGCAAAATATCATAATTATCTCTAAGCCTTATCTGGACTCAGCCTGATAAACTTAAACATCAATAAATACGAATATTGTAAATACCGAATTTTCATCTGTAATTTAGTTGATTTCACATACAAAAATATCAAGAGTCTGTAAAGATTAACATATTTGTATAAGTATGTTTACCTTTAAAAGCTACTCTTATATCAAAAAGCTTTTGTTACTCAAATTTTTTGATGAATAGACAAAACACTCAATCTTGCTTACCCACACCTTTAGGTAAGTTTCAAGTTCCTGAATATCCATATATTAAACCGGGTGTTATTGATCAGCAACTTCAGTTTTCCCTAATCATTCCTACTTACAAAGAAAGTAAGAATATTAGGTATGTTGTTATGAGATTGGCTCAAATTTTAGATGAATTTATACCAGGAGACTACGAACTAATTGTAGTAGACGATGATAGTCCAGACCGTACTTGGGAAGTAGCTCTATCTTTAATAGAAGAATATCCACAATTACAAGTAATGCGCCGTCAGCATGAACGCGGATTATCAACAGCAGTAATTCGCGGATGGCAAGTCGCAAAAGGTAATATCTTGGGTGTAATTGATGGAGATTTACAACATCCACCTCATGTATTAAAACAACTATTGAGTGAAGTTCATCAAGGAGCAGATTTAGCCTTAGCTAGTCGTCATATAGAAGGTGGTGGCGTTAGTAGCTGGAGTTTTATCAGACGTTTTTTGTCTCGTGGCGCACAACTATTGGGATTGATTATTCTCCCTAAAGTATTAGGTCGAGTTTCCGATCCTATGAGTGGTTATTTTATCGTACGTCGCCATTGTTTAGCAGGTGTCAATTTAGACCCTGTAGGATACAAAATTTTATTAGAAGTAATTGGGCGAAGCAAGATAGATAAGATTGCAGAAGTCGGTTATGTATTCTGTGAACGCCATGAGGGTGAAAGCAAAGTTACTTGGAAGCAGTATATAGATTACATACATCACTTAGTACTTTTACGACTTTCAACAGGAAGATTCAAAAAAGTCAGTCAAAGTTTTCCCATTAGTAGATTTATCCGCTTTGGTTTAGTGGGACTGAGTGGTGTATTTATAGATATGGTAATACTTTATCTTCTCAGTGATCCGACAACATTAGGCTGGCCTTTAACACGCAGCAAAATCATTGCGTCTGAAATTGCAATTTTGAATAATTTTTTATGGAATGATGCCTGGACATTTGCCGATGTTAGTATGCAGCAACAAGAAATACATCAGCGATTGAAACGCTTTTTAAAGTTCAATATTATTTGCCTTGCAGGACTAGTCTTGAATGTATTGTTTTTGAATTTAGTATTTAATTTTATTATTCCTAACCGCTACATAGCAAACCTAATTGCGATTGTAATTGCTACTATTTGGAATTTCTGGGTGAACTTAAAACTTAGCTGGCGAGTCACACAAGTTAAGTAGAAAAACGTTTTAATACTTACCAATACTTGATTAAGTGTGTAGAAAGTAATTTTTTGTCATATAAAATACAAACATTACTAAAAAAATGAAGTTTTATTCAGGTTCTCTACGGTTCTTGATTATCTCTGTATTAGCTTTAGGGTTATTTTTTCGTTTCGTAAATTTGGATAAAAAAATTTATTCCTATGATGAAACTTTTACATCATTAAGAATTTCTGGATATACAGAAAAAGAAATAGCAAAGCAAGCATTTAACGGGCAAGAAATCCATGTCAGTGATTTACAAAAATTTCAACACCCTAACATCGAAAAAGGTGTGATAGATACAGTTAAAGGATTAGCGCAAGAAGAACCTCAGCTTACACCACTTTATTTCGTTATAGCTCGTTTATGGACAGGTTTATTCGGTGGTTCTGTAGCTGTCACCAGAAGTTTAGCTGCCATTATCAGCTTGCTGGCACTTCCCTGCGCTTACTGGTTATGTCGAGAGCTATTTGAATCACCTCTAGTTGGGTGGATGGCAGTTTTACTGATAGCAGTATCTCCTCTGCATATATTATTTGCACAGGAATCTCGGATGTATAGTTTATGGATAGTGACTACTTTACTATCAGGGACTTGTCTTTTGCGAGCCATCAAACTCAACACCAGAACGAGTTGGGTAATATATGCAATCACTTTAGCGTTAGGGTTATATTCCCATCTTTTAACTGTATTAACTGCTATTGGGCATGGAATCTACGTAATTTTGGCTGAAAAATTCAAATTTACCAAAACGACAATTAGTTACTTATTAGCATTATTCAGCGGAATACTACTTTTCTCACCTTGGATTTTCGTACTTGTTACACGTACAGATCAGGCAGAAATTAGGTTAGCTTGGGCAAATACAAGAGAAAGTTTCTTTTTTTTAGTTAGATCGTGGAGTTTTCAGTCTAGCCGTCTATTCTTGGATCTAAATGTTAATCGTGACTCGAATCCTTTGTTTATATTTTTAATCAGTCCTACAACTATATTATTATTAATTCTTGTAGGTTATTCAATTTATTTTATTTATAAAAAATCTTTCAAGCTTTCTTGGCTATTTGTGATAATAGCAATCTTTATTAATCCACTGATTTTCATTACTAAAGATTTATTGCAAGGCGGAATATTATCAACTTATATTAAGTATCTGACTCCTAGCCTTTTAGCTATGCAAATAGCTGTGGCATATCTTCTTGCCAAAAAAATTACAGATGTTTCGGTTAGTTCGCTAGTCCAAAAGTTTTGGCGATCGGTCACTACAGTTATACTACTGTGTGGAATTTTGTCATGTTCACTTAGCTCTCAGGCAAGTAATTGGTGGAATAAGGGTGAAGGTGATAATAAATACAATTTACAAGTAGCGCAAATAATTAACCAATCAGTTCAACCGTTAGTGATTGGTAGTGGCTTAACCCATAATGATAAGAGTTTTGTTGGCATTATGCTATCTCTTAGTCATCTGCTTGAACCACAGGTCAGGCTTAGACTAACAGTTGAGCCAAAAATTCCTACGATACCTAATGAATCTGGCGATATATTCATTTACAGACCACCAAATTCACTACTTCGTAAACTTAAAAATAAATATGAACTCAAGCCAGCCTGGGAAGGTAAAGACATTTGGCTATGGCGACTAAAAAAATAACTTGGCTAGGCAAAATCTTTTATTTGAGATTTACCCGAATTGAATAAAAAAACTAGAACTGTTTGCAAGATAGGGATTAGAGAGAAGATATCTTCAAGGGGCGACAAGCCAGTTAAAGAGCTTGCTGTATAAGCTTCATAGCCCTTAAACCTCGCTGATAATATGCTTGCTTATTGCGACTGAAACCGGCCAGTTCCTCGACCCATGCTTGACACTCATGCCAAGCAACTATCCAATTTTGACCATATAAACCTATCCAGAAATTACTGTGACGTTTCTCATTTCTATTTTTTTCTTGGCTACGACAAATATATGATTCTTGTTTTTGAAATTTAGTCCTTTGTCCATGTAACCAAGCACTGGTCATAGCTAAAGCAATTAAGAATATTAAACGTACAAGTCTATCAGGATTAGCTTGAGAACTTTCCAAATTGTAACCGCCAGTTTTACAATCTTTGAACATGGCTTCAATCCCAAAGCGTTGAGTATATATTTTGAGGGCAGTATTTAAATCAGGCAAATTAGTTAATAAATACCAAGCTTCCTTTTCTTGTTTACTTCTATACTTTCTTTTCCAGTAGACTGCTAAATTAAACCGACCAAAACCTTTTTTCTGAGTCAACTTAACATTGGGATAAAATTGACGAATACCAGGGTAAATCTCAATGCTACTTAAAGACTGAAATTTTTGTCTTTTTTCTTGAAAAGTCGTATCCTTTTTTTGACGAAATACAAAACTCTGGTTCTGCTTGTGGAGCCAATGCGCCAGTTCTACGCTATGAAATTCTCTATCCCCGATAATCACTAATTTATACTTTTTTAATAAACGGATTACTGGGCGTAATACTTTTTGCTGTTCTTCTAAGTTACTGCTACCATCTTTTTCTAATAAGCACCAATATATTGGCCATGCTCTTTTTTGGTAAATCACACTTACCATCAATATATTATTTTCTTTCCACTGTGTTCTATCCATCGCAATTGTTAACTGTGACCCTACTTTAAAATTTTGGTTAATTATTGCTTCAATGATAGGGAACCACAACAAGACTACACTCAAAGCATTTAGTGTTAAAAACCTTTGTAAATGCCGCCTACGACTATTTTGTTGTATAGGTAAAGGTAGTGTTGCTGCTAATCTTTCTATCCTGACCTGTTTCTGATTTTGTAACAACCACACCAACATCTTCAGAGTGATTAGCTGTGCTTTATTTAGGTATTTTTCTAAGAAGTTTTGGTAGAATGATGCCAGCATTATGACGACGGTCTTGGTCAAATTACGAGACCGTTCTTTTTTACCACGAAACTGATCTCCACAGAAGAGTCTACTACCCCTATACAGTTCATTCTCAATAAGCATCTAATTTTTTCAAGGAGTCTGTGCCTCCCAAACCTTTATCTGTCCTGATTTAGAGGCGATTGTCGCCCCTTGAAGAAGATATCTTTATTTTTTTGTAAAGTTATTGCTTTATCACAATTTGTCAATTTCTGTAGTTAATTTAACGACACTTTAATAAAAAGTAGCATATACTCGGTATATAAGCCTCCGAGAAAGAAAAATAGCGGAGGATTGAAACCTAACCAGCAGGTAAATCCTATGCAAACAGTATGGGAATCAACGGAATTAGAATATGCCTTTCTGTTCACATTAAGAAAAGTAAATTCCATTAATCCAGAAGGTTTTGAGTCATTCTTTCATAATTTGCCAGTTGATCCTTATATCAAGGGCAATTATCGTTTAAGAAGATTATCTCGGTTTACTGTTTCTGGAAATGAGTTAATAAAATTACCTCATGGCTATCTTTTTCAAAGTAAGACATACAATCCGTTATTAGGAGATGTTAAAAGAGAGTTCTCGGAATTGGAAGATGGCATCATTAAGCTTGATATCTTTAAAAAGATGGTCTTAGCGTTTAGTGATTCTTGTAAACTCCACCCAGAAGCAGAAATAGGCGTTCATCAAATTAGAACTATCTGTTCGGCAGAAAATATGGGTAATCCAGCACCTGAAGGTATTCATCAAGATGGTACTGATTTTATCGGTATATTCTCTGTGGCAAGAGAAAATATTCAAGGGGGAGAAACTCATTTATATACTGCGAAAAAAGAAAAGCCTGTTTTTAGCAAAGTGCTAAATTCCGGTGAAATATTATTAGTTAACGACCACGAATTTTTCCATTTTACGACTCCCATCAAACCTCAAACTGATGGTTTAGGAATTAGAGATGTATTTGTGTTAACTTCGCCGAGTTTGTTGACTGAATGATTATTTTCACAGTAAATGATTTATAAACTTGAATATTAGGTACTGATTTTGCTTGGCTAACATTAATATATTGTCAATATGGGGAATTAAACTTAGTTGTTTCCCCATATTTTTTATACAAAAAATAATATAGCTGATAGTTATTGAGCAATTTGAAGGTGTAAAAACAGCAATTAATTGGTTTTACTGAATGGCGATCGCACTCTCAAGTGAGATGCTGCAATTTTAAAAAAATCTTTGTCGCTCTCTGCTAAGTTCCCAACCTCGATTATCTCGGTTAACGCAAGTTAAGCCTGTCCTTCTGGATGTGCAAACAAAACCTTGATAACGCAATGTTTTACCATATTGCAAAACAGGACTGTTGGCATCTGCTACAGTGTCACCATAACAACCTCGATAACCACTACCCCGCGCATTCAAATTAAATACATGACCCCAGTCTAATTGACAGTCTTTGGGTTGGGGTGGGATTCTTCCAGTAATTTGTAAAACATCACAACGAATACTTTGATCTGCGATTAAGCAGTGAATATTCCGAGAAGGTGTTTGAAATTGGGTTTCTGCTTGGGCGATCGCCGGGAAAGATATAAAAGAAAATACAGTTGTTGTCAGGATGCTCAAAAAATTCTTGCGATTCATGAAAAATGCCTTGTACGACAGAAAAATTTCTTGATAGCAGATTTGTCTCTTCAAGGCTGGTGCTGATTTCTTAAAATGCACATACTCTTTGATGAGACTTGCTAGATTTAATTATATTAGTGACTATTAGTACCAGTAAATATTTAGATACCAACATTCTAGATAAAAGAAACAAATCTTATAATACTTGCCTATAATTGCTTTAATGCTTTTAGTCAAATTAAAGGCACATCAGTAATTGGCAATTAAGGTAACTTTTATATCAATAATTCTTGGGTGCTAGAAATTATGCAGAAGTCGACAGTCAAAAATGATAATTTGAGACAGTTCTGATTTACATTCTAGCTTCGACAAATCAGTAGCAAGAGCAAGGCAGAATAATTTCTATCTGCGATTTAGTGCATTGTCATCAGTTAAACTTTACTTATTCACATCATGAGTCCTGAAGACATCACTGCTCAAACTACTTCTGGAAACAACCATGACCAACCGATTCATCTCTCTGGGTCGATACAGCCTCATGGTTTATTACTCGCACTTAATGCTGAGTTAGAAATTTGGCAAGTTAGCAACAATACTCAGAACTATTTGGATCAACAACCCCAAGAGTTACTTGGTCAACCATTGAGTTGTTTACTGGCTACTCAACAGGTAACAGTTATTAAACAGTGCTTAGAGAAAAAAATTGGTAGTTTCACAACTTTCAAAATACCAATCACAACTATCAATGGCGAGCGATATTTTGATGCTATTGTTCATCGGACAAGCAATGCCTTAATTTTAGAACTAGAGCCAAGAGACAGTGATGATGAGGTGAGTTTTTTAGGTTTTTATGGTTTGGTGAGTGAAGCGATCGCCAAACTACAAAATACTTCAAATCTCGCAGAATTTTTGCATTTAGTAGCCACAGAATACCGGAAAATCACTGCTTTTGACCGAGTGATGGTTTATCAATTTGATCAACAAGGTGCGGGTTCAGTAGTTGCTGAAGTCAAACGCGAAGATTTACCGCCTTATTTGGGACTGCACTATCCGGCTACAGATATTCCTGAACCTGCAAGACAGCTATATACTCAATGTTTGCAGCGATTTATCCCTAATTTCCCAGCCCAATCTGTGGAGTTGATTTCCCAAAATTCAGCCGACGCTACACCCGTTGATTTAAGCTGGGCTGTATTGCGGAGTGTTGACCCCTGCTGTGTTACATATCATCAAAATATGGGCGTAACCGCCATTCTGGTGATTGCGTTAATTAAAAATCAGCAGTTATGGGGGTTAATTTCTTGTCATCATCAAACGCCGACATATCTAGCTTATGAAGTGCGGAAAATCTGCGAATTTTTAGGACAGATTGTTTCCTTAGAGTTGGGACACAAAGTTATTCACTCAGAATTAGACTATGAAGTTAGGCTGAAATCTCTCCAAGCGGAATTTGTCGAGTTAATTTCTCAGGCGGATAATTTTATTGATGCGTTAATTAAACCACAACCGAGTTTATTAGCCCTAGTCAATGCCACTGGGGCGGCGGTATGCCTAGATAATGAAATTACACTGGTGGGCGCAACACCAAATATAGAACAAGTGCGATCGCTAATTACTTGGGTAGATAGTCAAATTAGCGAGCGTATTTTTGCTACCGATTCTCTTCCCAAACAGTACCCAGAGGCGATCGAATTTAAAAATACAGCCAGTGGCTTACTATTGTTACGTATTTCCCAAATCCAGCGTTACTATATTCTCTGGTTTCGCCCGGAAGTTGTGCAAACTATTAATTGGGCGGGAAATCCCAACACATCAATCCAGTTACAGGCCGATGGTAGCGTTATTTTTTACCCGCGCACATCCTTTGAAAAGTGGCAAGAAATAGTCCAGTTAACCTCTCTACCTTGGAAACAGTGTGAGATTGATAATGCTTTGGCCTTGAAAAATGCGATCGTGGGGATTGTTCTTTCCAAAGCGGAAGAGTTAGCCAAAATCAATCAAGAGTTAGAACGCAGTAACCACGAACTTGCATCCTTTGCTTATGCGGCTTCTCATGACCTCAAAGAACCATTGCGGGGCATTTATAACTTCTCGACAATTTTAATCGAAGATTATGCCCAAGTTCTTGATGAAGATGGCATTGACTACTTACAGACTGTACTTTCTTTGTCTGTGCGGATGGAAACTCTGATTAATTCCCTGTTGCGTCTCTCGCAATTAGGACAAACAGAAACTGATCTTCAACTTACCGATCTCAATGAATTGCTGAACCAAGTAATTGAGGTAATTAGTAGCAGTCGTCAAGACACTGAATCTTATATTCACATTCCTCGGCCGTTACCCACGGTTCAGTGTGACTCGGTACTTCTCAACGAAGTTTTTACTAATTTGATCATCAATGCCTTGAAATATAACGATAAACCAGAACCATTAATTGAAATTGGCTTTATCAGCGAGCGAGAATCAGATAATGCCTTAAAAGCTACCTCATTTCCTGTTTTTTATGTCAAAGATAACGGTATTGGCATTCAAAAACATCATTACCAAACCATCTTTCGCTTATTTAAACGACTACACTCTCAAGAAAAGTATGGCGGAGGAACAGGAGCCGGACTAGCCATTTCTAAAAAAATTGTTGAGTTACACAACGGTCAAATTTGGGTTGAATCCAGTGTGGGTATTGGTTCTACGTTTTATTTCACTTTGGGACAATAGTTTAAGATAATTAAAATTTTTTGTTACATTTTTTAAAATCTCTGATGACGAAAAAACTTAACAAACCTCTGTTGGTTGTTGAGGATAGCAATGAAGACTTTAAAATGTTGCAACGCCTAATGCGGCGGTTGGCTGTCCAGAACCCTATATATAGATGTACTAATGGGGACGAGGTTTTAGACTTGCTTTATCAAGAAAAAAGTTCTCAAAATCCTAACAGCATACCAACGCCTTCTGTTATCTTGCTTGACCTGAATTTACCGGGGATTGATGGTCGTGACATCCTCGAACGGCTCAAGCAAGATATAAGTTTAAAGAAAATCCCCATTGTGGTTTTTACCACCTCATCCAACCCCAAAGACATTGAATTTTGCTACCAAAAAGGAGCCAATGGCTATTTAGTCAAGCCGATGGATGCTCAAGAACTGCAAAAGACGGTTCAAGCATTTGTTGACTATTGGTTGGAGAGTAATACGTTGCCACCTGGGGATTAAAAGTTAAAGGTAGAGTGGGCAAAGTTTGCCCACCCGACTTTTCTATATCTTAAATTTTAAGATTTTATTTATATTTTTGTAATGATTAATTAACAATTGCAGTAATGTATGGGATTGTGAATGAAGGAGTGTAAACATTCTCCCCCATTCTTAATATGCCGGACACCTGGACGCTACTCATCATTGATGATTGTGCCGAGGATCGGAAAATTTATCGTCGATATCTCTTAAAAGATCCTCAAAATTCATATCAGATATTCGAGGCCGATTCTGCGGAAGAAGGGCTGGCGTTGTGCCAATCAATCCACTGTGACGTGATTTTGCTGGATTTTTGCCTACCTGACATGAGTGGGTTAGATTTGCTGGAGCGTTTGAAAAAGCGTAAGGTTGAAGCCCCTGTGTCCATAATTATGTTGACAGGGCGTGGAGACGAAACAGTTGCAGTACAAGCTATGAAACGAGGCGCTCATGATTATTTAGTTAAACAGCACCTCCAGTTAGATGTATTACAATTAGCAGTCCGCAATGCTATTAAACAATCTTGCCTAGAAGTTAAACTCAGCAAAACTCAAGAACGACAGCGTTTAATTGCGACGACAGCACTTCGCATCCGCCAGTCGCTGAATTTAGCAGAAATTTTGCATACAGCTGTAGTTGAAGTACAGCAACTTTTGAAGTGCGATCGCGTGATGGTCTATCAGTTTACTTCTGATATGGATGGTAAGATAGTCGCATCATCTAAAGAGCCTGAGCAAATATGCGATCGCCTCTGGGATAGTTGCTATCAAGAAGAAAGCAGCTTTGTCACTACACAAGTAGCTCATAGTAGCGTCACGACTAAACAAAAAAACTTAGTTGTGGCTTACAGCAATTTGGGTGAAAATCATCGTTGGCGATGCAGACGCAGAATTTCCCATCACCATGAAGCAAGTTTAAGCCATTTGTGTTTCCAGACAAAAGAGCAACTGAATCCTCAAATAAATTTAGTAGTTCCCATTAATCTGAACCAAAACAATAACCCCAACCCGAAACTTTGGGGATTTTTGATTGCCCAACCTACTTCTGAAGATAGACTGTGGCCAGCTGATGAAGTAGAAATTCTCAATCAAGTATCTGTCCAATTAGCGATCGCTATTCAACAAGCAGAGCTATTGGCGATGACTCAAGCCGCATTGGTAAAAGAAAAAGAACTCAACAAATTTAAATCTCAAATCGTTACCACAGTTTCTCACGAATACCGTACACCCTTAGCTTCCATCTTGGCGGCGGCATCAACAATTAAGCAACACGGCGCACAACTGAATGAGTCGAGAAAAAACCGCTTCTTGCAAATTATTGAGCAAAAAGCTAGGTATTTGTCCAAACTCGTGGATGATATGCTGTTAGTCCATCAACTAGAACTTGACAAAACCAAATTTAAGCCGCAGCAGATAGATTTACTGCAATTTATTTCCGAGTTAATTGAAGATCAGCAAGAAGTATTAGGCGATCGCCATGAATTAATTTTACAGATTACAGGCAATCATCAAAGCTTTTGGGGCGATCGCGGACTTTTACGGCAAATACTATTGAATTTATTATCCAATGCCATCAAATATTCCCCAGCAGGCGGCAATATAGAAATTTATCTGAATGGTAAAGAATCTGAAACTCTCCTAGAAATTCAAGATAAAGGCATTGGTATTCCTGTTGCAGATCAAGAAAACTTGTTCAAATCCTTCAGTCGTGGGAGTAATGTTGACACTATCCCAGGAACAGGTTTGGGCTTAGTAATTACTAAAGCCTGTGTAGAGTTGCATGGCGGCAATATTAGTTTATCTAGTCAAGAAGGACAGGGAACTAAAGTTACAGTTAAGTTGCCAAAGCAGCATTTTAATTCGTAGTTCGTAATTCATATTTTATACACAATGGTTTCATACAAATAGAGAAAAATGAAAATGCTCATAAAGGTATTGAGACATCGATAGCTGTACAAGTATGAATCTGATGATGGATTCATTTAATACTTGGGCAAATCCGGTACAGATCAGATGATTGCGATCGCACCAATTGGACTTGGAGTTGTCCTTCCTTAAAAAATCAAGATGTCGATGAACTGTATCAATGAGTAAAAAAAGGTACAGTAGTTAAGATTTTACCTTAAGCTAAACTGACAGACTGTCGTGGCAAAGTATACTATCTCTTGTCCAGCAGACTTATCAGAGTGTACTATGTCAATTCCAGCCTTAACTCAAAAGCTGCTTGCTGCAAAAAAAATTAAAGGATTAAGCTTTGCAGACTTAGAACAAATTTTAGACCGCGATGAAGTCTGGATTGCTGCTTTATTTTATCGTCAAGCTACAGCTTCCTTGGAAGAAGCCCAAAAACTGGCTGATGTGTTAGGGCTTGATTCCGAAGATGTTGCAGAACTAATTAGCTATCCGACAAAAGGCTTAGGCCCTGTTGTGCCTACCGATCCCTTGATTTATCGTTTTTACGAAATCATGCAAGTTTACGGTTTCCCCATCAAAGAAGTTATTCAAGAAAAATTCGGTGATGGGATTATGAGTGCAATTGATTTTACTTTGGACATTGAAAAAGTAGAAGACCCCAAAGGCGATCGCGTTAAAGTCACCATGAATGGTAAATTCTTACCCTATAAAAAATGGTAAGTTCTAACTATTTAAAACTGGACTATCGCCTATCACCTGTAACCTGTAAACTCTTCTCAAGGATTAACTTCCTCACAACCCCATTCTTGATTTTCACCAAGCCGATAAATCCTTCTATTTTGTGGTTCACCCCGCAACTCTAAGTGATCAACCTGTACTGGATCAAGTAACAGTAAGCAAAAATTTGACACTGGTTGCAAAGGATCGGGCGCTGGCGGTGTAAAAGCTGCTGGCGCTGTATCCCTGGGTTTACCAGGATGAGGCCAAGCAAATTGTAACCGTGCTGCATCGCTCAGTGCTTGCCAAGTAGCAAGGCGGGCTGATTGCAGTCCAGAATCATCATGACTATCTACTAATGCCAAGCACCCTGCAATGCGAAACTGTTCCCGCGTATTGGGAAAATACCAGCAAGCTTCCGCCCAAGATTGATTTTTTATTTGGTCAATTTTATCGCTACGGGTATCAGTGATAAATTTTAGCTGATTTGTATCTTGAAGAAAATCACGAAAGACAACAGTCCGATTAGCAGGGCGATGATCTGCACGGATTGTAGCCAATTGTAAGTAACGAGCATAAACCAGACTACGGTTGCGATGTAGGGCGTGAGCGATCGCACCTCGCCAAGGAGCAAGAGACATTGTATACTTTCGTTGCAATGAGTACAGCTACAGAAGTAGCGCAAAGTGGAAAATTTTGCAATCTTTTATCCTCAACTTACTTGGCGTATAGTCATAATCTGTTCAAAAGCAACACGACTTGATTATGGTTCGAGAGCTTGAAAGAAAACGTCAGGGTGTTAAATTTCCCGAAACTGCGCCAGCAGCCAATCCTGTATTTTTTAGGACTTACAGCCGCCGGACTGGGGTAGGGCTGAGAGAATCTTACGATG
Organism: Nostoc sp. HK-01; assembly: GCA_003990705.1. GTDB lineage: Bacteria > Cyanobacteriota > Cyanobacteriia > Cyanobacteriales > Nostocaceae > Nostoc_B. Next base: position 5,489,361 of record AP018318.1, on the reverse strand, counting down.
AAGTGTGCGATCGCACCATCCAAGGCTTAATCGAATTAGGTAAACTCAACCCCCAAGAAATTGCCCTTTTAGAAAAAACACAACGCCAACTCAAAGCTTTACCTAGTGGCCGTTGGCTATGGGTAGGCGGTACAGATTGGATAAATAAACCCAAGAACTTTTCTGGCGGTTACAATTGCACCTCCACCAATCTCCAAGACTGGAAAGCCTTCGGTTTAATGATGGACTTGGCCATGATGGGCTGCGGTACAGGAGCCATCATCGAACCACAGTATATTAATCAACTGCCTCCTATCCGTAATCGTCTCAATGTCACCGTCAAAGGCGAAATTGGCAGCACTCCGAAAAACTTACGTCGTGAATTTACACAAACCGATATAGAAGGCAACAGCGTTACCATTCATGTTGGTGATAGCCGCGAAGGTTGGGTTGCATCTTATCAAACTTTGTTGGAACTTTCCACAGATGAAAGATTTACAGATGATGTAGCAGTATTTGTTGATATTAGCGATGTTCGTCAAGCCGGAGAAACCCTCAACGGTTTTGGCGGCGTTGCTAATCCTGTCAAATTACCAGGATTGTATCAACGTTGTGCTGACATCTTAAATAAAGCTCTAGGCAGACAATTAAATTCTGTAGAGTGCTGCTTATTAATTGACGAAGCGGCTGTAACAATTGTTGCTGGCAATATCCGAAGAAGCGCGGGGATGCGTCAGTTTACTGCTGACGATGAACTAGGTGCAACAGCCAAAGATAACCTCTGGCAGCAGGACGAAAACGGTAACTGGCGGATTGATCCTGAACGTGATTCTCTACGTATGGCGAATCATACAAGAGTGTTTCATCGCAAGCCAACATTAGAAGAATCGATCGCAGCTGTTCAGAAACAATATTACAGTGGCGAAGGTGCAATTCAATGGGCTGGTGAAGCTGTAGCCAGAGCTAACATTGATTTGCTTTCTACCCAAGCATTGAAAAAAGAGTTCTTGCAAGCTTATGAACAGGGAACCGCTAAAGACTGGTTGCAACAACGCTACCCAGAAATAGATACTAGTGAATTAGAACATCGTTTGGCTCGTTTTGGTTTAAACCCTTGCGTTACTGCTGACACTTGGGTTCACACTGAACAAGGGGCGCGACAAGTTAAAGACTTGATAGGAAAACAGTTGAGTGTATACATCAACGGAGAATTGTTTAGTACTACACCCGATGGTTTTTGGTTAACTGGAGTCAAACCCATATTGAAAGTTATGACTCAAGAAGGCTATGAATTACGTTTAACTGGCAATCATAAGCTTCTCAAGATAACTGCTCAAACTCAGAAAAAACAATACTCTGAGTGGGTAGAAGCTCAAGATTTATCTCCTGGTGACTATATTTTGGTTCATAATCATCGTGAAATACAGCCTTGGGATAGTTTTGGTACTTTTGATGAGGGTTGGTTACTTGGTAATTTGATTGGTGATGGAAGCATTGCATCAACACAATGGGGAAAGACAGCTTATCTAAGATATTGGCAAGATAGCCAAGAAGAAATGGGAAGATATGCAGTTGCATTACTCAAAAATGCTGTCAATTTTTCCAATCGCACAGACTCTGGATGCTACCATGAACAGCTAAAACATCGAGTGATTAACTCATCAGGTTTGGCTCGATTAGCTGCAAATTATGGTGTTACTTTAGAACACAAAATGCCAACAGAAAAAATTGAGCAAGCCAGCTATGAATTTTATCGTGGTTTCTTGCGTGGTTTGTTTGATGCTGATGGGAGTGTCCAAGGTAATCAACAAAAAGGTGTTAGCGTCAGACTGGCACAAAGTAATCTCGAATCTTTGAAGATTGTGCAACGGATGCTGGCAAGATTGGGGATCATCTCAACAATTTATCAAGAGCGTCGTCCTGAAAGGGAGCATTATCTTCCTGATAGTAATCGTGAACTAGCATTATATTCTTGTAAAGCACAACATGAGCTTGTAATCTCCAACGATAATATCTATGCTTTCCAGAAAATAGTCGGATTTCAAGAGCCTCAAAAATCTAGACGTTTACAAGAATTATTGTATGGATACAAACGAAAACTAAACCGTGAGAGATTTGCTGTGAAAATCAAGCAAATTTTATCCGATGGTTTTGAAGCTGTTTATGACTGTACTGTACCAGGGGTTTCTCGGTTTGATGCTAATGGGATTGTAGCTCACAATTGTGGAGAAATTATTGGTAGCAACTTCCACTGTAATCTTTCAGAGATTCATCTCAATCAAATTGACCCATTTAATTACAAAGAACAAGAGGAAGCTTTCACTGCTGGGGCGTTATCTGTAGCAACACTTTTAAATCATCAATTTTTGGAACCGCGCTATCAATATAGTCGGGAATTAGACCCAATTGTTGGGGTTTCTTTTACTGGCTTATTTGATTTCTTTGTCCATACTTTTGGTGTGGACTGGTTGCGCTGGTGGGCAGAAGGTAGACCTGCAACACCCCAAGGGTTAGCATTTAAACACCAAGAAGAAAAATATCTCAGCTTTTGGAGAGAAGTAGTACAAAAGGCAGTGTGGGATTATTGCGATCGCCATCATCTCAAACGTCCTAATCGTTGTACTACAGTCCAACCTAGCGGCACTAAAGCTCTATTATCTGGCGCTAGTTCTGGTTGGCATCCACCCAAAGCCCAAAGATTTATTCGCCGCATCACTTTCCGCAAAAATGATCCAGTAGCCTTAGCTTGTATTGACTACGGCTATAATGTCATTCCCTCCCAAGCTGATAAGGATGAACAAGGTAACTTATTAAACGACCCCTTCGATCCCCGCGTAAGTGAATGGTTGGTGGAAATTCCTGTCGCGGTACCTTGGGCTGATGTACCTGGTGCCGATCAAATTGATGTATCTAAGTTTTCTGTCTTAGCGCAATTTGATTTTGTCATGCAAGTTCAACGCCATTACGTAACACACAACACATCCGCTACCCTAGAACTACGGGCTGATGAAGTTGAACCTTTAGGACAGCGAATTTACGAAGCCATCCAAAATGATGAGGGTTACATTTCCGCCGCACTATTAGCACGATTTGACGATTTACAATCATTCCCCCGTCTCCCATTTGAGCCAATAGACAAAGCAACTTATGAGCGTTTATCTCAAGAAGTGCTAACACGACGCAAAACCGATGACTTCTGTGCTGTTCTCAGCCGCTATGACTCCGGCGAACTAACAGAAGCAGGCCCCAGCGGTTGTGATTCTGACAAGTGTATGTTTCCAGATCAACAACCTAACTAGGAGCTAGTAAGTAAAAAGGTAAAAGATTTATTTTGACTTTTGCTTTTTTACTTTTGACTTTGAATCCCGCGTTACGATTGATAAAAAAGTAATAATTTTTTATGGCACTGCCAGGAGATTTTGCATGTTTCTTGATGAATTGTCACCAATATTTAAAGAGTTAACTCATCACCCAGTCTCATTTCTCGGTGGTTTTTTCTCTGGAGTGCTGCGACTTAATCTGAAAGATGATCCTGTGAAAAGTTGGCTAGATCAACAAAGAGGTACCACTAGCTACCCCACTTCCACAACCGAAGTGAGCAATGGCAAAGCCACAGGCCCGCAGACAATTTCAATTGAATAAATTTGCTGCTGATTTCCCATCAAATTAATCGCTTTTTACCTGCAACTCTTACTCTGGCAGATTCAGCAAAGTTGCAGGTAAATTTTTGTCTTTTAGCAAAGTTTAAAAATCTAATATTAATCTTAAGATTACTAATCCCAATGTATAAATAACTGCTTTTTTAAGTAAAAACTACTAAAAAAGCTGGCGAAACAATCAGACTAGCTATATTAACACAATGAACTTTTTATCTTAAAAATCTATAAGTTTGGCTTATTTTGTATTATTTGGGATTGTAATATCCCATACTTTGAAAAATGTCACAATCAGTTATTATATGAGCGTAAGCGTAAGTTCAGCCTTATGGACAGTTTAGTTGAAGTCACGCCAGCACTATGATTGCTGCGCCACAACGTTCGTCATCAATAAAAATAAATCAGAAGCGGCAACGCAAGATTTGTAGTTTGTTGATCTCTGTTTTTTCGCTGAACTAATCGCTGTTTGTTGACAATTACGTGATCCCACATGACTATTTACGTTGGAAATCTCTCCTACCGCGCTACTGAAGCAGATTTAAAAGCAGTATTTGCAGACTATGGCGAGGTCAAAAGAGTTGTCTTACCTACTGATCGTGAAACAGGGCGGATGCGTGGTTTTGCTTTTGTGGAAATGGAAGAAGACGCTCAAGAAGATGCCGCTATCACTGAGTTAGATGGTGCTGAGTGGATGGGTCGGCAACTCAGAGTTAACAAAGCAAAACCACGAGAGGATGACCGACGAGATGATAATCGGCGAGGTGGTTGGGCGAAAAAACAAGAAATTTAAATCAGACGGACGACAATAATAGCAAATTGTTTTACTCTTAAGCAAGAATTTTCTTGGCTAAAGTTAACTCAGCACAATTAGCGGAGTTAAAAACCAACAGTACCCCAGGCTAAAGATGATTCTGTAGCTCACTTAGTTACAAATTGCTGTAAGTATTAAACAATCGAAGGCAACTATACCCGGCTGTTGTGAGCTACAGACCAATCTCACAAGCAGTCGGTTTTTTAGGGCTTAGGTAGATCTGGGGTGAGATCTAACAACAAGCCATTTTACTTCTACGCTTCCATCGGCAACGATACTTTTCTGCCTTGGTAAATTCAGCAAAAACTTATCCATTTCTTTAGTTTATCTAAAGCCACATCAAGGTTATCAACTTACCTTTCTAAGATAGAAGCAGCAGCTATAAGTTGCTACCCATGACTTTACCAACCTAACTATCAACCAGTCCCTAGGGAGAATGCAAAAATGGCTAAAGCGCCAGAATCTCTAGAGTTGCCAATCGACGATCATACAGATAAAAGCTTAGATCGTGATTGTACAACCTTATCCCGTCATGTTCTTCAGCAACTTCAAAGCTTTTCTCCTGATGCTCAGGATTTAAGTGCGCTGATGAATCGCATCGCCCTTGCAGGTAAATTAATTGCCCGTCATCTTAGCCGTGCAGGGTTAATGGAAGGCGTTCTCGGATTTACCGGGGATGTAAATGTTCAAGGAGAATCCGTCAAAAAGATGGATGTTTATGCCAACGATGTTTTTATCTCGGTATTTAAGCAAAGTGGCTTAGTTTGTCGCCTAGCTTCTGAGGAAATGGACGACCCTTATTACATCCCAGAAAACTGTCCTATAGGTCGTTATACCTTGTTGTATGACCCAATAGATGGTTCTTCTAACACCGATACCAATCTCAGCTTGGGTTCCATTTTTGCGATTCGCCAACAAGAAGGAGACGACGCGGATGGTTTAGCCACCGATTTACTTACTAATGGACGTAAGCAAATTGCCGCTGGCTACATACTATATGGGCCAAGCACTATGCTGGTTTATAGTATAGGTAGAGGGGTGCATTCATTTACTCTTGATCCCAGTTTGGGAGAGTTTATCCTCACTGAAGAAAATATTCGCATTCCTGATAATGGCTCTGTTTACAGTGTCAATGAAGGAAATTTCTGGCAGTGGGAAGAGTCAATTAGAGAATATGTTCGGTACGTTCATCGTACAGAGGGCTACTCTGCTCGCTATAGTGGAGCGATGGTGAGTGATATCCATAGAATTCTGGTTCAAGGCGGTGTATTTCTCTACCCAGGTACAATTCAAAAGCCAGAAGGTAAATTACGCTTACTATATGAATCGGCTCCTCTAGCTTTTTTGATTGAGCAAGCAGGCGGTCGCGCCACCACAGGACTAGTAGATATTTTAGATGTGGTGCCGAAAAAACTTCACCAACGCACACCTTTGATTATTGGTAGTAAAGAGTCTGTGGCAAAAGTTGAGTCTTTTATTCAAAACGGTCACTAGTTTTAAAAGTCAAAAGTCAAAAGTCAAAAGTCAAAAATAAATTTTATTTACCAATAATTATTGACTATTGACCATTGAGCATTCACTTTTAACTGTTTCTTACTGTGAAGTTATTTTTATCTTGCTTTACTAGTGTCTGCTTGGGATGAAGAAGAAAAAATATCACTACTACAGTGCGGATGAAGTAGAGATAGATTATTTCAGCTGGTCGATGCGATAAGTGATTGGCAAAGCCAAAATGCAAAAGTCACCATCACAGGATGGATTGCCAAGTTCACTTGGAGACATCATTAAACGGAGGGAACTAAGCTATGGCGACTAATCATCTACAGGAGATTCAACAATACGGTCAAAGTATCTGGATGGATAATTTGACGCGAGACATGATTCAATCAGGGGAATTGAAAAACCTGGTAGAAAATCAAGGAATCTCCGGGATCACCTCGAACCCAGCCATTTTTGAGAAAGCGATCGCCAACAATGCGATTTATGATGCGGACATAGAAGCAGGTGTTCGCGCTAAATTACCAACCTACAAAATTTACGAATCTTTAGTTTTCGCAGATATCCGTAATGCGGCAGATATTCTGCGCCCTGTATATGAAGCCTCGAATGGACTTGATGGTTATGTGAGTATAGAAGTACCGCCAACTATTGCTCATGATACTCAAGCCACCATCAACGAAGCCCGCCGTTATTTTCAAGAAATTGGCCGGGAAAATATCATGATTAAAATTCCTGGTACAGAATCAGGTTTACCAGCCGTAGAACAAGTAATCGCCGACGGAATTAACGTCAATGTTACTTTGTTATTTTCTGTACAAAGCTACATTAATACAGCTTGGGCTTATATTCGAGGCTTAGAAAAACGCCTAGCAGAGGAAAAAGACATTAGCAAAATTGCTTCTGTCGCCAGCTTTTTCCTCAGTCGCATTGATAGTAACATTGACGCAAAAATCGATGCAAAATTGCACCGTGGCGTTGATGATATTAACCTAGAAGCCAAACTCAGAGCCGTAAAAGGCAAAGTAGCGATCGCTAATGCCAAAATAGCTTATCAAGAATACAAAAAAATTATTGAAAGCGACCAATGGCAAGCCCTTGCAGCCAAAGGGGCAAAAGTACAGCGGTTACTTTGGGCTAGTACCAGCACCAAAGACCCGAACTACAGCGACGTGATGTATGTTGATGAGTTAATTGGCCACGATACCGTTAACACCTTACCACCCTCGACAATAGCAGCTTGTGCCGACCACTGCGATGTAGGCGATCGCGTGGAAACCAAAGTTCATGAAGCTTATCAACTCATCGAAAGTTTGAAAGATCCAGACATAAACATTGATATCAATACCGTAATGGATGAACTGTTAGTGGAAGGTATTGATAAATTTGTCCAACCTTTCAAGTCCTTGATGAACTCTTTAGAAAACAAAGTCAAGTTATTGTCACCTGTGTAGGGTCTAAGAAGTAAAAAGTAAAAAGGCAAAAGTAAAAAGAAATATAGTCTTTTACCTTTTTACTCTTAATTTCTACCCATCCAAATCTCAACTCCAAGATCCAAAAATTGTTATGGTCAGTCTGCTAGAAAATCCCTTGCGCGTTGGTCTGCAACAGCAAGGGATGCCCGAACCCCAAATTATAGTTATCTTTGGCGCTTCTGGTGATCTTACCTGGCGCAAACTAGTTCCAGCATTATACAAACTACGGCGAGAACGGCGGGTTCCACCAGAAATCACGATTGTTGGTGTGGCACGTCGGGAATGGACTCATGAATACTTCCGTGAACAAATGCGTAAAGGCATGGAAGAAGCCCACGGTGGTGTCGAACTCGAAGAACTATGGCAAGACTTCTCTCAAGGTTTGTTTTACTGTCCTGGTGACATAGACAATCCTGAAAGTTATCAAAAACTGAAAAACTTACTCAGTGAATTAGACGAAAAACGGGGAACACGCGGCAACCGTATGTTCTACCTTTCCGTCGCTCCCAACTTCTTCCCCGAAGCCATCAGGCAGCTAGGAGAAGGCGGAATGCTAGACAATCCAGAAAAGCACCGCCTAGTAATTGAAAAACCCTTTGGTCGAGACTTGGCTTCTGCTCAAAGCCTCAACGTGATTGTGCAGAAGTATTGTAAAGAAAATCAAGTCTATCGCATTGACCACTACCTAGGTAAAGAAACCGTTCAAAACTTGCTCGTGTTCCGCTTTGCCAATGCAATTTTTGAACCATTGTGGAACCGTCAGTTTGTTGACCACGTACAAATTACCGTTGCTGAAACCGTAGGGGTAGAAGACCGGGCTGGTTACTATGAAAAAGCCGGCGCACTCCGAGATATGTTGCAAAACCACTTAATGCAACTTTACTGCTTGACGGCAATGGAAGCACCCAACTCAATGGATGCTAACAGTATTCGCACAGAAAAAGTTAAAGTACTTCAAGCTACCCGCCTAGCAGATATCCACAATTTGTCCCGTTCTGCCATTCGCGGTCAATACAGTGCTGGTTGGATGAAAGGACAACCAGTGCCAGGATATCACGAAGAACCAGGTGTTGATCCCAAGTCTGGTACACCCACTTATGTAGCCATGAAATTCATGGTGGATAACTGGCGTTGGCAAGGTGTACCTTTCTATTTGCGGACTGGCAAACGGATGCCGAAAAAAGTCAGCGAAATTTCGATTCATTTCCGCGATGTTCCTTCACGGATGTTCCAGTCCGCCGCCCAACAAAGAAATGCCAACGTACTGGCAATGCGGATTCAACCCAACGAAGGAATTTCTTTGCGCTTTGATGTGAAAATGCCAGGGGCAGAATTCCGCACCCGTTCCGTAGATATGGACTTTAGCTACGGTTCCTTCGGGATTTCCGGTACTTCTGATGCCTACGATCGCCTCTTCTTAGATTGTATGATGGGCGACCAAACATTGTTCACACGGGCTGACGAAGTGGAAGCAGCTTGGCAAATAGTCACCCCCGCGCTTTCCGTTTGGGATGCACCCACAGACCCAACCATTATTCCTCAGTACGAAGCCGGTACTTGGGAACCCGCAGAAGCCGAATTGTTGATAAACCAAGACGGCCGTCGCTGGCGCAGACTGTAAAAGTATGAAGTCTGAAGGCTAAAGTCTGAAAAAATCTCAGCCTTCATACTTCATACTTCCTACTTCATACTTCATACTTCCTACTTCAAAAGCTATGACCCAAGCTCCTACCATTTTTTCACTCCAAGCCCCCAAGGACATTTCGCTGAATGAAATCGAAGCGGAATTGAATCAAATTTGGCAAAGTTACGGCATCACTGGTGAAGATGGCGGCTTACCTGCTGCTACTCGTGCCACAACTTTTACCTTAGTGGTTTACGAACCTGAAGAAACCCAATATCTATTAGCATCTCTGGGATTTTATAACGGCCCCATCGATGGGATTTTAGGGCCACAGACAGACATCGCACTGCGACAAGCGCAACAAAAATATGAACTGCTAGAAACTGGCACGGCTACACCAGAAACTTTGGTAAAATTGCGGGAAGAATACACCAAACGCCAAGGTAATGGAGCCGTTGCAGAAAATGGCAATGGTTCCTATAACTTCAGTGTTACCAGCCCCAGAATTGCTGATGAAATAGCTTTACGTAACCCCTGCCGCATCATTGCCCTATGTCCAATTGCCGGTGAAGATGAAGGTGTAAAAGCCCAAGTTTCTGCTTACTGCCCCATTCAAAAGCAATCTTCTAGCACCCTTGTTTGTTGCGAATACATCACCCTTTCTGGTACAGCCTCGGCTTTAGAAAGAATTGGGGGGATGATTCCCGCATTATTAATTGGTGGTCTGCCGAAGTTCCTGTGGTGGAAAGCTACTCCCGACCCCAACAACGCCTTATTTAAGCGACTAGCCGCAGTTTGCAATAACGTCATCGTTGATTCTTGCAACTTTACCGAGCCAGAAAGTGATTTACTCAGCCTACAAGAGTTAGTAGAAACTAATGTCCCCTTGGCTGATTTGAATTGGCGGCGTATATCAGCATGGCAAGAATTGACTGCGGAAGCTTACGACCCCCCCACTCGTCGTGCTGCGTTAAAGGAAATTGACCGGGTAACAATTGACTATGAAAAAGGCAACCCCGCCCAAGCACTACTATTTTTAGGTTGGTTGGCTAGTCGCCTAGAATGGATGCCGATTTCCTATCAAAAGGAAAGCAATGATTACGATATCATTCGGATTCGCTTTGTGACTCAAGACCAAAAACAAATAGAAGCCGAGTTAGCCGGAGTTCCGGTTGCTGATGCAGGCGATATCTCCGGTGACTTGATTGCTTTACGTCTGAGTTCAACTAATACCAAAGCCGACTGTAGCACAGTCATCTGCTCGGAGACTGGCGGTTGTATGCGGATGGAAACCCACGGTGGCGCTCAATCTGCTGGTTTATTCCAACAAGTGAGTTCACTGTCAGAACAAAAGGCGGAAGCACTGCTGAGTCAGCAAGTACAACGCTGGGGACGTGAAACTCTGTTTGAAGACAGCTTGGGAGTTATTGCCCAAACTGTGAAACCTTCAGTGAAGGGTTAGATTGACTCAGCTAATTTTTCCAAAAAGTCTCCCAATTTTCACAATGGGGGGCTTTTTTTAACGCAAAGGTACATGGAGGTTGGCGCAAAGTTGCGCGGAGGTTTTATTAAGATAGTTCGTAATCTTTTAAGATTTAAGCTAGTCACAACCTCTTAACCTTCTTATGGCTTTAGTAATTGCTGGCGAACGTAGCGGGGTGGGTAAGACAACAGTCACACTCGCCCTGTTAGCATCTTTATGTCGTCGTGGTGGTCAGGTGCAATCTTTCAAGGTCGGCCCGGACTATATTGACCCAATGTTTCATCAGTATGTGACTGGTCTTGCTTGTCGCAACTTAGACCCAGTGCTGACTAGTGAAGCCTACGTTCAGCAATGTTTTGCTAAACATCGCCAAGCAAGTGAATATGCTTTGGTGGAAGGGGTGATGGGGTTGTTTGATGGGGTGATGGGGAGTGGAACAGACGATAGTCAACACCCATTCACTTTTGCTAGTACGGCGCATATTGCACGGTTACTAGATTTACCTGTAGTGTTGGTAATTGATTGCAGTCGGTTATCGGGTTCTGTGGCGGCGATCGCGCATGGTTATTGTTCCTTTGACCCTAAAATTAAAATAGCTGGATTAGTCCTAAATCGCGTGGGGAGCGATCGCCATCTCTCTTTACTCAAAGATGCTCTACAATCTCTACAATTACCGATTCTTGGTGTATTGCGTCGTCAAGATAACATTACAATTCCTGACCGCCATCTCGGCTTAGTCCCCACAGGCGAAATTAGTGAACTGGATGCTGTAGTAGAACGTCTAGCTGATTTAGGTGATACTTGCTTCGATTGGCAAAGTTTATTACCGTTGTTAGACACTCAAAACTCAAAACTCAGCGAGAACTTGCGTGCGCGGGTTCCCCGCGTTGAGCAAAGTTCGGTAACTCAGCACGCTGCTCAACTCCTGCTACCGCTAACAGCACTCACTCAAGTAAGGATTGCCGTTGCACGCGATCGCGCTTTTAATTTTTATTATCAAGATAACCTTGATTTACTCCAACAATTAGGCGCAGAGTTAGCCTTTTGGAGTCCTTTAGCAGATGCAGAATTACCGCCAAATATTCAAGGAATGTATTTTGGTGGTGGTTTTCCAGAAGTATTTGCTGAACAATTAACTAAAAATACAAATGTTTTGCAAGCCGTCAAAACAGCTATTCTTCAAGGAATGCCCACAATTGCCGAGTGTGGCGGATTGATGTATTTGTGTCGAGAAGTCATTGATTTTGAGGGTAAAACTTACCCAATGGTAGGAATAATCCCCACATCTGCTTGTATGGGTGGACGTTTAACTTTGGGTTATCGTCGGGCGGTAGCTTTACAAGATAGTTTGTTAGTAAATGCTGGGACAAATATTTACGGACATGAATTTCATCGCTCAAGTTTAAGAGCTAATTCTCATCAGCCATTATTTGAAACTTACCGCTACGATTGTGATGAAAATATGGGCTTTGAAGGCTGGAATTTACCTATTAATCTTCATGCTTCATATATACATTTACATTGGGGCGCTAGTATAGAAATTCCCCAGCGATTTATTCAACAATGTCAGTCTCATAGGATGTACTACAGCAATGTTATGACTTGAACATTTTAGAGAAAATTTTTTGTCTTTGGCATAAATGAATTTAGAAGGATTTTAATCCGTTAACAACGCAAGAGTATTAGGTTATATCCATTTGAAAAATGATTGTGAGAAATTGAGTTCTGAACAGATGATCAATAAAGCCTTCCATAATCCAAAATAGTTTTAGTTCGTTTCCTTATCTATATTTTTCATGACTCATTTAAGATTGCTATAACTGGCTTAAAATCTCGTCAAATTCATATTAATGGCTGGAATGGAAACACAATTTTTAGTAATTTCATCATACTCAGCAATTTCCATGTTAGTAACTTCACCTAGAATAACTTAATTTCTTAGTTAAAGAATGTTGCTCACAGACTACTGAATTCACTTGTTAAACTTTAAGTTACCCATACACTTTTGTCGGTTACTAAAGTTGGAAATTAATGAATAAACAGGTGAATGCAATTCGAGTTGCGTGGTGTAGTTCACTAGATTTGCCTCAACCAATAAATATTCCCCTCGATTTTGAGTGGATGCAAGTTGATATTTCAACTTTATTTGAGCAAGATTTTGACGTGATTGTACTCGATATCAAAACTTTTGAAAATTTGGAGCAAGCCAAATATATGTATACTACTGTTGGTTTGCCAATAGTAGTCTTAGTAGAGACAATTGAGCAAGAAGCTGCTGTTCTTTGCTGGTTAGAAGCAGGAGATGAAACCTGTAAACTTGATGCTATTGATCAGCAAATAGGTTTACGTTTACAGCGCAGTATTTGGCATAACCAACAAAAGCATTTATTTAGTCTGGATAAGTTAACAGGAATTGCTAATTTTCGCAAATTTAATGATTATGCCATCAAGCTTTTAACATCCAACGAAGAGGTAGAACCTGTATCTTTAATTTACTTAGATATTGATCGGTTTAAATTTATTAACGATCGCTATGGTCATAATGTCGGAGATCAGATACTACAAGAGATTGGACAAATTCTCCAAAAGTACTCACTAGGAGCAAGTATCGTCGCTCGGACAGGCGGCGATAAATTTGCTATTTGTATGGATGGTTGTATGGTGCAGGGAAAAGCTTTTGCCGAATTTCTCAGAACGCAGATCGAAACTCATGAATTCAAGCTGAATGACATGTCTTCTGTGCATCTAACAGCTTCATTAGGAGTAGTTACGATGTCAGGACATTCTTCCGTTGAGCAATTATGGCAAGAAATCAATCAATGTATCTATGCGGCCAAGCAAAAGGGACGTAACCGCGTTGTCACCTCAGAAGAATTTGAGGCGATCGCAGACGCTTCCGGTCAAGATAAACTCATAACTGATTTTGAGCATCGCATTCGTGTCACTGCGGAACGAATGATTAGTGAAATGGTGCTGAAAGCTAGTCGTTTAGCCAATAAATACCGCATAGAAGCAGAACACGATGGCTTAACTGAGGTGTTTAATCGCCGCTATCTCGATAGATTACTAGCCCGTGAGATCGAAAAATATCATAAATATCAGCAACGGCTAACAATCTTGCTCCTTGATTTAGATAATTTCGGTGAGGTGAATCGTACCTACGGTTTTCCTACTGGTGATCAAGCTTTAAAAACTGCTGCAAAAATATTTACAACTCATATCCGAGCAGGAGATTGGGTTACACGCTACGGTGGCGAAGAATTTTGTATTGTCATGTCCAACACTGATCTCAATACCGGATGTCAAATAGCTGAACGAATTCGCCTAGCTTTGAGTGAAGAAATCATCACAGCCTACAATGGCCAGCAGTTTCACCTCACCACCAGTATTGGTGTTGTCGAACTAATGGCAGAAAATAACCTTGTGTCTTTTTTGCAGCGAGCCAGCGATAAAGTCAGAGCAGCCAAGAAAAACGGACGTAATCAAATTTGCTTCTAAATCCCTAATACCTTTTAGATTTTCTCCTTCGCAGGCGGGACAATTCCAGTTTTATTTAAACCTGCATCAATTTCTCGAAGAATTTTAAAATCGTCCTCTGGTAAGGGATAACTACTACTATTAAACAAACCTGTACTGACCGTTGGTTGTTTTTCTAAAAAAGAAAATGCTTGGCGAAATTGCTGCGGTTGAGCTTTAATTGGTGCGTCAAAATGACAAGGAATCACCCACTGAAAATTCCAACTTGCGACTTTATCAGCCCAATCAAGTGTTTCTTTGGGTGCGCGGTTAAGAATGAGAGTTTGTAAAACTGGTGCGACAAACAAACGCCCATCTCCGCGTAAAGCGTGAAATGACCTCTGCCAATTCTCTTGCCATTTAAAAGGAAATAAGCCAAAATAAGCCTTCCTAGAGCGTTCTGGTGCTTTCAAAGCATCGCGGAACACATCGCCCCATGTAGGTACTTCTAAAGCACTGGGTTGAAAGTATAAAGCAAACAGTGTGATGCGTTCCCATCCTTTGCGGCGATTTATTTGATTATCAGCCACAACATCCGAACCTTTTTCTTTAGCGTGGAATAGTAAAGGATAGGGGTCGAGTTGGACGATCGCTGGTGGTTCTTCTGGTACAGATACCACCGCATCTGTGACTAATAAAGTGTGCGATCGCTTATGAAAAAATGCCACTTCTGTAAACTTACCAGGGCCTAAATCAATTGTCTTTAAGATTGCATAGTCCAACTCATCAGCAAAAGGCGCTTGACTGCTATCTTCTGGCAAAACTTGAGTGCGTTTTGCAGGTAAACCCAACCAACTTAATGGTAAATTCAACGGGAAACTCCATTGATTCGGCGCAACAAACACCTGTGCGTTAGGAAAGCATCTTGCAAAAGGGCCGACAAAAACTTTGTGTTCGATACCAGAGATAGTTGGCAAGATAATATATTTGATATCGCCATGTTCTGCTACCAACTCCTGAACAAGTTGAAGACATTCTTTTGTTGGTGCAACAGGCGCATATACCAGTAAACCACCTGCATCTAGCTTGACAACAGTCATCCGAATCGGCACAACAACATAAAAGATGCCTTGTAATTGGTCAAAAGTCCAGATAGTGTTTTTGATGACTTCTTTACGAATTGTCCGCCGCCTGCTATACGGGTAGAGTGGCACAATCGGCCAAAATGGCCAGGAAATATCTTTTGGATGAATTTGTTTTGTTACTGCACGTTCATCGTGAGCCACCCTGAAACCCCTCCGAATTCCCAATATTTAAGTCTATTTGTGATCTCCGAAGTTGGAGTTTAGCAAATTCTGGAACCTTATTGACTGGTAATCTGAGAATTTTGACTTAAATTATTTCGCGCAAAGACGCAAAGCCGCAAAGAAGTGTGCAAGAGTTTGGTCTAAATATTCGGAGGAAATAATTGAGTCAAATCGATTGGACTTCCCCAATAGTTAATCATACATTTGTTATCTTCAATGCTGATAATTTCTTCGCCATAAGGATTCCACCAGGATGGAGCATTTTTCCACGAAGCGCGATCACCTACTTTCCAGATTAATCGTTTTTGGGGTTCGAGTCGATCTAGCTCTGAGTTTACTTTCGGTGTTTCTTTTATAGTTGAGCCACAGATAGTTTCATTCCAGTTAACAATACTAACTGATTCAATAGGTACAATTTCGTTGTTATTAGTATAAAACATTTGAATTGAAACTATTTTCTTACATATAGGTTCAATTGCCTTGATCATACCTTCTGTAATGGTTTGTCCTTTGATTTTGACGTACCAACCAATAAGGTCATCGTGATGAATACCTGATTTCAGAATATCTACAATCGGAGTTAAGGATTTACATAATTCATTGTATTCTTGAGGACGGAGTAAGTTGTATCTTTTTGATTCTGTATTGTTATCTGAAAGTTTCGGAATATTTGATGAAGTAGAATCTTGTAAAGCTTTTTCTAATAGTTTGGCATCGCTGTCTATCGTTGCTCTAATACCATTCTGGTTAGGGTGGTGAAGGGTAAATTCAATATTTCTAATTGTTTCCTTAAAAATTTTTTGGATAAAATATCCGTTATCGTATAACTCTTCATGAGTAGCTCTGTAAATATCCGTTGTATGTGCAAAACCATAGCGCCAGATTGCTCGTTCTACAGCCATACGGCTATTATCAGTACATCGCCAGTCCGTTAAATCAATACCTGCTAGTTGATGTCCAAATGCTCTATTAGCTTGGTTAAGTTCTGAAATACCAGAGGTTTGAACTTCAACAGCAAATATAGGTTTGTCGTTATTTTTTATCAGAATGTCAGGACGATTATAACCATTAGGTTTATTAATATTCTTCTCAATGTCGATACTCAAATTTTTAAATCCTGCATAGCTTGCCGCTTCTTTATATCTGCGCTGAGTTTCGACTTTTATCCATAAATGCTCAATAGATTCACCCATATTACGAGTAGGACAAAGGTTATTAGCTTCTTCGCTATCATGTCTAAAGAAGGAGGCGACAGTGATTATCCTGTTGTTCACCTTTTTGAAAAATTGTGGAACAAAGTGTAGAACACCATCGCAAATAGGGCATATTTTTAATCCTGGATACTCGGACTCTAGTTCCTCCGAAGTTTTATAATCTTCGGACTTTATAGGTTTTTTTCCTTCCACGTGAAATGCAATTGGTGTCATACTGGACTTCACTAATACAGTTAGCAGTTAACAGTTGATACCATATTATTTTCTCGTTAAATGATTTGCCTTGGCAAATACTCTATATAAATTTGCCCCATAAATAAAATATCCTCGGAATTCTCTTAACTAGCATCGGTGTATTGTTACAACAAAGGTGTAAGTAATCGAGATATTCTCACAGCTAACTTGAACCACAGAGGTTTTTTATCATATTCAGAGAAATTTACTGTAATTGAGGCAGCTAAATCGGTTTTGAGCATTTTATCAACGCTATGAGCAAATTGAGCATTGATCATAAATGCCATGACTTCAAAGTTGAGAAAAAATGAGCGATTATCGAGGTTGACTGTGCCTACTCCTGCTAAATCATTATCGATGAGGATAATTTTTTGGTGCATAAATCCATGTTTGTAGCGATAAAATTTGATATCTAGAGCTTTCATTTCGTTGTAGTAGGAGAAAGAACACAGATAAACAAATAAGTGATCAGGTCGGTTTGGTAAGATAATTCGCACATCAACACCGCGCATTGCTGCTAGTTTTAAGGCTGTCAAAGTCGAATCATCTGGGACAAAATAGGGAGTAGCAATCCAAAGACGAGTTTGCGCTTGATTAATCGCATTAACGAAAAAAAGTTGACAAGCTTTGTGTTTATCAGCGGGGCCAGTGGGTAAGATAAGTGCTGTTTGGTTAGCTTCCCTGTTGGGTTGCACTTGCCAGTTAACATCGATAACTTGGCGATTTGCCCAATACCAATCTTGCAAAAAAGAACTTTGCAGACTTTGAACAGTCGGCCCTTGCAGTTTGATATGAGTGTCGCGCCAAGGACTCAGACGGCGATTTTTACCCAAATAGTCATTACCAATATTTAAACCACCAGTAAATGCAATTTCACCATCCACAACTAAAATTTTGCGATGGTTGCGGAAATTAAGTTGAAAACGATTACCTCTACCTTTAGTAGTGTGAAATGCGCTCACTTGAATTAAATTTTGGCGCAGAGAGTTGAGATAAGTGTGAGGTAATTTGTTAGAACCAATTTCGTCATAAAGAAAATAGATGCGTATACCTTGTTTGGCTTTAGTAATTAAAGCTGCTTGAAATTCATTACCTGCTGCGTCATCATCAACGATGTAAGATTGCAACAAGATATAACTTTTTGCAGAGGCGATAGCACTCAACATTGCTTGATATGTTTGCTGTCCATCAATGAGTAATTCCGCAGCATTACCTGATGTAAAGCAAATGCCTGTAAATGTTTCTGCTAATGGTTCTAGTGATTTTAATTTCTCTGGGACTGCAACCTGAAATTTAGTTATTTCACTATAAGCTTGATGAACTAATTTCTGGTGTTGAGCAAAGACTGAGCGCAAGGCTTCGGCGTATCCATGAAATTTAGTTCTGCCTAAAATCCAGTATAAGGGGAGAGCCAGCCAGGGAAAGGTGATCAAAGAAATACTCCAAGCGATCGCCCCACGGGAAGAACGCACTGTCATAACTGCATGGGCTGCATGGGCAATTCCCAAGGTATGAACTACAACGGTAGCTGCACTAAAAAAAGTGAGGATGCTAATATCTACAAGCATCGTTATTTTTCACATATCGACATAACTAAATTCTGCCAGCAATGGCTTGTGATCGGATGAATTAATTTCGTCTAAAACTTTAGCACTAGCTGGTTTTTCAGTTAAGCCTCGGTAAAAAATATAATCTAAGGGGGGTGACAAAAGGAACCTTTTAATCTTTTTGCTTTCCTGGGTGGCAAATTCTACTGATTTTAAGCCTAACTTAGTGATAGCTTTATCTAAAAGTATTGCTCTTTGGCGATTCCAAGTATTAAAGTCCCCAGCAAAGATAATCGCCCCGTGATGTGTAGATAATGCTAATTCTATTTCTTGTAATTGAGTTTTAAATTTGTTAATATCTACAAAATTAATTAGATGGCTATTAATAGTTAAAAGTGTTTTTCGGTGATTAGATAAAGAATATTCCGTAATTAATGAAACCTTGGGCGTATTGACTAAAGGCTCATAATGTTTAGTTACTATAGCTTTTTTGCTAACAGGACTCACATTAGCTGCTGTTAAAATACCAGAATAAGTTTGATGATGAGCATCAATAAAATTAGGCGCGTAAGCCCAACTAAAATTTGTTAAACCAATAATTTGTTCTACACCTACACCCATCCGCACTTCTTGGAAAAAGATTAAATCTGGCTGGTACTGTCTTAAAATTCGGTAAAAGTCTTTAAACCAAGTTTTCTCAAAGTTATTTTTAGCTATATTCCAATTTAAAACTTTAATTGAGTGATGATTTAGTTCTGTTTGCAGTTTATGACTGTTATCAAGGGTTGATTCATGGGTGCGAATGAATCGATAAGAGGGAACAAACTGTCTGGCGAACGTGGCGATATTTTCTTTGAAGTCAGACATGACTCAAATTTAACTAAACTTAATCTAGCTTAACTCTTGACTCTTACTTTGCAGAGATGGGAACTAAGATTTTAGGGTGCAGAATTCAGCTTGGAAATTCTCTGCGAGTGGCGGATAGCATCCCGTAGAGAGCGTCTGAATCCCCGGCTAATTGATTCTGATACCATTTCACGAAAAAAATGATACAAATTTATGGGTTTTTCATTCTTTCCCCCTGTCCCCTGCGGTCTATTTGTATCAAACTTAAAGTGAAACGGTATGACTCCTGAATTCTTCTTCAATCCCAACATATCTTCTACGTCCTCTCAAGACATTTACTTTTTTGTCAAAATAGATTAGAAACGAATTACTCTAAAAAAGTTACTAATATGAGTCGTTATAGACCTGTTCTAGTAATTCCTCAATCATCTTCAGCACAAATACTAAATTGGATTGCACTAGCAGGACTAGTGGGATTATTTAGTATTGCTATCTACGCTTGGTTGACATTACCAGAGACTATACCCATCCATTTTGAGATTGATGGCAAAGTCAATGGTTGGGGAAGTAAAAAAATTCTCTCGCTGTTACCAATTATAGCTTTAGCAATTTATGGATTTTTAACATTTATCAGTCGTTATCCTCATACATTTAATTATGCAGTGATCATTACTGAATTAAATGCTTTGCGCCAGTATCAAATTGCTTGCTCAATGCTGAATTGGTTAAAAAGTGAAATGGTTTGGATATTTGCTTATATTGAATGGCAAATCTTCCATCTAGCAACTACAGAAAACCCCCATTTAGAAATATGGTTTGTTCCTGTATTAATCATAATTATATTTGGGACAATTGGATATTGGTTGAGTCAATCTTTTATGGCTCATTAACTTTAAGCTATTTACTGAAATGTTGATAAAAATGGCTTTTTAAACCGAAGTTAAGTAAGAATTTAACTGACGATGCAACTGTTTGTGGTTGAGTTTAGCTTTCCATTCTCGAATTGCGATCGCCGTTCTGTTAGTCGGTGATATATATGCTTGTGGAGGTGTTTGTTGTGGTTGAGACGGGAATTCTCGCAGAGGCTGAGTTGTTAAACAATTGCTTAAATTGGGTAAATTATTCTCTATATTTAAAGCTTTAATTACCTCATCAACTGTTTTGAAGCGATCATCTAAAGAAAATTTTACCATCTTGCCTAAAATTTTGGCAAAGCGATCGCTAATATTCACTTCTTTGTGCCATGATATCTCACCTGTGGAGATATCCTGTTCAAAATCTAAAGGCCCTTTACCAGTTAACAAATAAAGACAAGTGACTCCCACTGCATAGATATCACTAGCGTAAACTGGCCGCAGTGCAAACTGTTCTGGAGGTGCAAACCCCATTGTGCCAACAAAATTAGTACTTGCAGTTTTATAACCAGAGTCTTCCGCAATATCAACTAACTTTTCTTTAACTGCACCGAAATCTATCATTACTAACCGCTGATCATCTTCACAGCGCAACAAGTTTTGCGGTTTAATATCTCGATGAATAACGCGATTTTGATGTATGTATTGTAATATTGGCAAAATTTCTCGTAAAAACTGTTTTACTTCTGTTTCAGTTTGAGTGCCGTTCCGCTTAACTTCCCGTGCTAAAGTGTAGCCGCGCACATATTCTTGCACTAAATAAAACTCGCCATTTGTTTCAAAGTAGTCTAAAAGCATGGGAATTTGCGAATGGCTACCAAGTTGCGCTAAAGTTTTGGCTTCTTGCTCAAAGCGCTGACAGGCTTTTTGCCAACTTTTAGTACTAGTTGTCTTCGGGCAAAGTTGTTTAATCACACACAGAGGGTTGCCTGGTAATTGGGCATTTCTAGCTAAAAAAGTAATGCCAAAACCACCTCTACCTAAAATTCGCAGGATGATGTAGCGATCGCGAAATAGCTGCGTGGAACCACACAATTGAGCCAGTTGATTCTTTTGTGAACTGTACTCGTTTTGAAAATTGGTCATATTTCCAGAAAAGCGATTCATGGTTCAAAAACAGCTACTCTGTGTTGTCTTCAATTTAACTATAAAAATATTTTTTTGCCAGTATCATTACTGCTTATTTGCAAATTTTTGCTCTATTGTAAAATTCAACCGTAATTCAAAATTAAAATTTTATAATTTTTATACAAATTTATCCGGATTACTGAGATGACTGCAATATTACAGCAGATTGCAGATGAATGAGGTACAAATTTTCAGTACAAAACGCCGTGTACAACTTTATGTCAAACCTAACCTCCAACCCCTTACCTACAAGGGAAGGGGAGTAATCATCAAAGTTTCTCTCCGTTGCGGCAAGAGCAATGGAAGTGGGGTTTCAAAAATAAGTCGCACATCGCGTTACAAAGCTATATGTTAAGAGGCTTCAATCTTTCTATTGTAATTAGCCAACCACGAATATAAGCAGATAAAGGCTGAAGCAATTCGTTTCACACTTCAGCCTAATTAGTCATAGTTGATTATGGAACTTCAATCGGAATCAACGCATTTTCTGGCAAATAATCGCAGAAACGCCCATTATCAGACTGCACTAAAATCAAGCGCAAGGGATAATCTGGTGGCACTTGCAAATCTGCCCAAGGCACTGATAACTCTAAACAGGTATCTAAAGCTACTTGGGCGCGACTACAGCGGGGTTGCCATTGATGATTCTCTGCGGCTTCTCGGAACTGCACCGATTGTGTCAGCAAGTTAATTTCTAGATGGTGATGATACAAATAATTCACTGGTGCTTGCTGTGGCAAATCTGCTAAGGGAATTGGGCTATTGTGCATTGTTTTCTCAGGATAGAACCACAGCAGATTTAGCTCTGGTGGTAACTCATTTCCTGGTGCCACGCCACTTTTGAAGTCCAACCTTAAATAAAAATTCAGGTGATCTACCCCATACCAAAGTCGTTGGACAATGCTGCTGTTGTGCATTGTACCTCTAGCACCACCAATTTCTATTCGTCCAGCTTTGTCCCAATCTTGTTCATCACCTCTGCCATCAATTACGGGGTGAATGAAGCTTTCGGGAATATGGTTGGCTTTAACTTCATGCACCTCTACAGGCTGTGAAAGATAGGCTGGTATTGGTTCATTTAAGGCTTTGTAAATGCCACATAAATGTTCCCGAAATAATTGATCAAAGATGGCATCTTGATTGGAAGAATGTCCTTCACCAAACCACCAAAACCAATCTGAACCCTCGGCAGCATATAAAGCCTCCCAGGCGGCTGGGTTGCTTTCTTCTGTGGCTTCTGGATGGCTGGCCAGCACAGCTCTGGCATGGGTCAAGTAGTCCCAAGCTTTGTTTTTCGCCGGGTCGCCAATCCAGGTGGTGAAGCTACCATCTACCCAAGAACCGCTGTGTAATTGTTCTTGGGGGATAGTAGCTGTGGGCGGAAATTGTTCGATAAATTCAGAGACTGTCACAAGTTGCAACTGTGGGTCGTTGCTGAGGTTTTGATATAAAGCTTCGAGGAAGAGTTTGCCGTCTTGGGG
Organism: Nostoc sp. HK-01; assembly: GCA_003990705.1. Classification (GTDB taxonomy): domain Bacteria; phylum Cyanobacteriota; class Cyanobacteriia; order Cyanobacteriales; family Nostocaceae; genus Nostoc_B. The sequence goes on along the minus strand of AP018318.1, from coordinate 5,466,709 downwards.
ATAAAATTCCCAACAATTCTCGCCATCCAAGGCAATGGTAACTAACCAAGGTTGTTCGCTGGGGTTTTCGCGTTGCTTTTTGGCGATCGCTTGCAAATGTCCCACTAAGTTAGCGGCGGCTTGTTTTGGCTGCATTGACCCATAAGTAAAGCCAATTAAATCTGACAATCTATGGTCACGGAAGACAATGGCCAAATCACCTGCTGGGGTTTTTAACCGATAAGGTCTATACAGTATTTCTGGTTGCTGGACGTTACCTGCGCCATCCCGATGGAAGAAGTGTTTGAGTGTCCATCCTAAAACGGCCTCATCCGAGCAAATCCACTTAAACCCTTGCTTAATAATATACGGTAAAACTTCTGGACTAACGGATTGTTCTGAAGGCCATAAACCTCGTGGTTCTTGACCAAAACGGTCTGTATATAAATCCCAAGCTTTGCGTAAGTGGCGGGGAATATCTTCTGCCCATTGAAAACGATGCTCTGGCAAAGTCATATTTGGCACTGCCACCCGACCAGCATTAGTATCAGCCAGCAAGGGCATAATGGGGTGAGTGTAGGGCGTGGTAGTTACCTCTAATTGCCCCGTTTGTTGCATTTTCCGGTGTTGAGGAATAATGCGGCTTAAGATTTGGCGTTGTTTGGCATAAATTTGCTGGCGATCGCTTAAACTAAAGTTCCGCCCCTGTTTTAACCATCCAGCAATTTCTGGATCATCCCAAAATAGCGGATCTATCCAAGCTAAGTTGTGCCAAGCCAGCAAATCACCGTAATCTGCCAGTCCCCAATTTGCCAAACACCAAGCTGGCCCTTTTTCTTGTCTTTGTTGATACAATTCGGCATAGCGCGGATGCGGATCAATCAGCGTGTGGTGATTGGCATCAAAAAAATGTTGGACAATAAATTCTTGCTGATACTGGGTGAGTTGTTCCGCAGGAGTTAAACTGGCTGTTAAATAAGGGTCAAAAGCTGTACCAGCAATGTAATCTTCTAATTGCAATATCAGAGAAGGTACCAGATTCACCGTTTGGTGTAACTGGGGATACTGTTCGAGAATTAATATTAAATCTAAATAATCTTTGGTGCCATGCAAGCGTACCCAAGGTAGCTTGTACTGCTGAGTAGATGAAAGTGAAACGCCGCTGTCAGGGGATTTGTACAGCGGCTGATGTTGATGCCAAATAAAGGCAACATAAAGTGGATGAGGCATATATTAGGTAGTGATTAGGGAAAAAGAAAGTATGAAGTATGAAACATGCAGCATGAAGTATGAAATTTCATACTTGAGACTTCATACTTCAGCCTTTTTTTATTAGTCCCTAGATGACTTGTTCAACTTCCGCGATTTCAGGAATCATTTCTCGCAGGCGGCGTTCAATACCCATTCTGAGGGTCATTGTGGAGCTAGGACAAGAACCACAAGCACCTTGTAGCCGTAATCTGACTACAGGGCCATCAAGTTCCACAACTTCTACATTACCGCCATCAGATATCAAATAAGGGCGCATCTCATCTAAAACGGTTTCTACGTTGTCAAGTGTCAGTTCCATTGTTTTAGACCTGTGAATTTAGTGATGGTTATAGGTATGAGTTTTGCGTAGATTTTTGGCACTACTACCGACTCAACACCCATAACTTTGTTTTTTAGCTTTGTTAATCAATCCTAGATCTAATTGTCGCTAGATTGCCTGTCGTGCTTTTACCTTTCTGATTTTAGACAAAACAACAACTAACGACTCAACAAAAGTTAGCATCAAGCCGTCTGATAGGATTCGTGAACTTACTCATGAACAGAGATGAAATCCATCATAACTTTACCTTACTCCCCACCCATAGATATAGTGTTTTCATATACAGTCATCAAAAAAGGGCGTAGGGGTGGAATAAAGGATGGTGATTGCGTTGGTTTTATACCCTAACATCCAATCTCAACATCCCAGCTTTCTGCTTCATGCCTAATTAACAAGCGCAATCTAAATTATTGTCTGTTGATGAAACAATTACTGGTCGTTGATACAAAGGCACTGTAAAGGTAACGGTTGAGCCAAGTCCTTCACCCAGACTGTAGAAATGCACTTCACCACCCATTGCTTCAATCAGCTTTTGGGAGATTGCCAGTCCCAATCCTGTACCGCCATACTGACGAGTGCGGGAACCATCTACTTGAGAAAATAATTGAAATAATTTATCTTGTTTGTCTAATGAAACACCAATTCCGGTATCGGCTACCCTCACTCTCACTAGACCAGGAAATTGCTGTTCTTGAAATTTCACCTTTTTCTGTACTATATCGGCGGTGATGGTAATACCGCCTTCATGGGTAAATTTAATTGCATTATTTACCAAGTTCAGCATCACTTGGAGCAGCCGTTGATAATTGCCTTGGACAACGATTTCATCGCAGGTGGTGGGAATTTGCATCCGAAAACTGAGGTTTTTCATCTCTGCTTGGGGACGCATGAAACTTTCTACACCACAAAATAGCTCATCTAACTGGACGGGAGCGCAATCTAATTCCATTTTGCCTGCTTCGATTTTGGCAATGTCCAAAATATCGTTGATGATGTTGAGCAGGTGGATTGATGATTGATGTGCTTCTAAGAGAAACTGATGTTGTTCTTCTGGGTCATCTGCCATACCCTCTAGGATTAACTTCAAAAAGCCAATCATCCCGTTGAGGGGAGTGCGAATTTCATGGGAGACGTTGGCTAAAAATTCACTTTTGAGGCGTGAGGCTTCTTCAGCTTTTTGGCGGGCGGCTTCTAATTCTTTATATAAAGTAGCATGAGCGATCGCAGTTCCTAATTGATCGGCTACTTCTTTGGCTAGTTCAAGTTCGGCAGTTGTCAGCGGATAGCATTCATCCCGTACATTTAAGGCAATCAAGCCATTTGCTTGGTCTTGATAACATGTTGCTACTACTAAAACTTTCTGCTCTGGACACAGTGCATATTTCGCTATCTCCATCACCACTGGTTCTAAAGTGGCTAACGCTTGAGCAAATGCTGGCTCAGAAGCTACATCTATTTCTAAGCCAAGCATCGAACTCCGTTCTGGCTGATGATACTCTGCTATAACTCGCACTTTTGAGCTAGAGGGCTGATAGGGACAGATAATGCAACGTTCTAGCTTTAGGGCTTTACCCAAATTGTCTACTGTTTGCTGCCATATAATGTCTAAATCCAAAGTTCGGCGAATATTTCTAGTAATTTTATTTACTAGTTTTTGATGTTGCTGCGAACGTAAAGCCAACTCGATTGGTGTAGGCGCTTTTGGTGTTTTACTGAGTTCTTTTTGATTAACTGTTGCCTGTAATAACCGTCCCATCACTACAACTGTAGTGGCGGCAGTTCCTAGTGGCGGCATGATCGGACAAATTACTAATTCCAACTCGCACAACTCTTGGTGGTAGCGAAACCAACATTGCAACTTTTCTGGCACCAAACTTTCTAAAATTCGGTGCAATCGTTCTAGATAAGCTACCTTATCCACAGGAGTAAAAATTTCCTCATCATGGCTACCATTCACTATTTGCTCAGGGTTTAATCCCAGAACTTCGCTGTGCTGCCAATAAAATGACAGGTAGCGGCCTGACCCATCTTGCATATAGACCAACTCAGCACCGAGAGTTGGTAACGAGCCATCCGTTTGATGAGCTATGTCTTCCAGATTTTGAGAAAATAAGTTTGGCAATTGGGAGTTGGCAGTAATAGTCATTTAATCGAGTTGGGTAGACAAGTGGCAACTCAATACAGTTTTGCTCAAGCTACTAAAAGCTTTTACATACTTACATTGGGTGTTTTGGCTGTGATGAACACGATGATTGACAAATTTGATAGTTGTGTTCTTGTCTATAAAAAGCTTTTTTGTGGCTGTCAATCATTCCATTCACCTCTAGGCGGCACAGGGGTACGGTAAGGAGTGCGGGTTAGTTCATCATCTCTAGGAATCTCACCCCGTAACCATTGGCGAATTGCTACTTCAATGACTTTGCTAGGGTCGTTGGTGAGATGCTGAATTTGCTCTAGTAATTCAGAATCTAGGCGGACAGCAATTTCTACCTTATCGCCTTGTTTTTGCTCCCCTTCGGTAGCTCTCTCTTTCATATTCATCGGTTTATATACTCTGAATGTGTTTTGTCTAAAGCTTTGTAAAGTAGTTCTACTCAAGTTTCGGGTTAGTTTACTGACAAATCTTCAAGGTATAGTTACATAGTTCCCCGAACTCTTACCAAAAGTAACAGCTTGAGATTTTTAAGTGGCAATTTTCATAGAACTCACTCTTTCAAGGCTCTAGAAGTTTTGTCAGTAAATCAGTAGCTCCGAGCATTTACGAGGTGTAACTGCCCACGCTTTCTACACTATGTACTTATATATATTTATTGTACGCTGCTGATAGATCAATACCTGCAAGGAAAAATAGACTTAATTATTAGTCAATAGTCATTGGTCATTTGTTATTGTCCCTACCCTCTACCTTTACTTCATACTTCATAGCAGCGTCTTGGCTAAGAAAGCATTAAAATACATGAAGTAAATCGCTCTTTATAACCTTGGTTGCTGCTTCAGCAAAGATAGTATATGACTGACGTTCCCGCAGTTCGCATTCGCAATTTCTGTATTATTGCTCACATTGATCACGGGAAATCAACCCTCGCCGATCGCTTACTGCAAGCTACTGGCACTGTTGACGTGCGGCAGATGAAGGAGCAGTTTCTCGACAATATGGATTTAGAACGGGAGCGCGGCATTACAATTAAGCTGCAAGCTGCCCGAATGAATTACACTGCTAAAGATGGTCAGCAGTATGTATTAAATTTAATTGATACTCCCGGACACGTAGACTTTTCTTATGAAGTGTCTCGCAGTTTAGCTGCTTGTGAAGGGGCATTGTTGGTTGTAGACGCATCTCAAGGTGTGGAAGCGCAAACTTTGGCAAATGTCTATTTGGCGTTAGAACATAACCTGGAAATTATTCCAGTTTTGAATAAAATTGACCTTCCTGGTGCAGAACCAGACCGGGTGATTGGTGAAATTGAAGAAATTATCGGTCTCGATTGCAGCGGGGCAATTTTAGCCTCAGCCAAAGAGGGCATAGGAATTAACGAAATTTTAGAGACAATTGTTGAACGCGTTCCACCAGCACCCAATACCGTAGATCAGCGCTTACGAGCGTTAATTTTTGATAGCTATTATGATTCTTATCGGGGTGTAATTGTCTACTTCCGGGTGATGGATGGTCGGGTAAAAAAAGGCGATCGCGTCTATTTAATGGCATCTGGCAAAGAATACGAAATCGACGAGTTGGGTGTCCTGTCTCCCACTCAGAAGCAAGTTGATGAACTTCACGCTGGCGAAGTAGGATATTTCGCCGCAGCTATTAAAGCGGTAGCTGATGCGCGGGTAGGGGATACGATTACTTTATCTAATGCCAAAGCGGAAGAACCTTTACCTGGTTACACCGAAGCTAACCCAATGGTCTTTTGCGGGATGTTCCCCATTGATGCTGACCAATTTGAAGACTTGCGAGAAGCTTTAGAAAAACTCAGGCTGAATGATGCAGCGCTGCACTACGAACCAGAAACTTCCAGCGCGATGGGTTTTGGCTTTCGGTGTGGGTTCTTGGGTTTGCTACACATGGAAATTGTCCAAGAACGGTTAGAACGCGAATATGACTTGGATCTAATTATTACTGCCCCATCTGTGGTTTACCGTGTAACTACGCTCAAGGGTGAAGAGTTATATATTGATAACCCTAGCCATTTGCCTGAACCAAACGCTCGCGAAAAAATCGAAGAACCTTATGTCAAGGTAGAGATGATTACGCCGGAAACATACGTGGGGACTTTGATGGAGTTGTCACAAAATCGGCGGGGTATCTTCAAGGATATGAAATATCTTACCCAAGGGCGGACAACCCTAACCTATGAGTTACCCTTAGCAGAAGTTGTCACCGACTTTTTTGACCAAATGAAATCGCGATCGCGCGGTTATGCCAGTATGGAATATCATCTCATCGGCTACCGCGAAAATCCACTGGTGAAGCTGGATATCATGATCAACGGCGACCCAGTTGATTCCTTAGCGATGATTGTCCACCGCGATAAAGCTTATAACGTCGGGCGATCAATGGCTGAGAAACTCAAAGAATTGATTCCCCGCCATCAATTTAAAGTACCAATTCAAGCATCAATTGGTAGCAAAGTTATCGCCAGTGAACATATCCCCGCTTTACGCAAAGATGTACTCGCCAAGTGTTATGGCGGTGACATCAGCCGGAAGAAGAAACTTTTGCAAAAGCAAGCCAAAGGTAAAAAGCGAATGAAGGCTGTAGGTACAGTTGATGTACCGCAAGAAGCTTTTATGGCTGTGTTGCGTTTAGATCAAAATTAAATAGCAGCTGTTATTAACTTTATACTGCAAGAAAATTACAAGGAATGTCTAAGGGAAGATTCTCTTTACATTCCTTTATTTATGTCCTGATGGTTTTTACTCCAGCATGAAAACAAGCAAAGAATGGTGGTGTACTAAAACTCGAAAGAGGGGTTAGATACTCCATCCCCTAGGGACATTTATCAATTACTCTAGAAAGTTTCATAAGGTATTTGCGAATTCAACCAACCTTGCTACCCTGTGATCTATCCTTAAAATTATTAAAAAATTAGAAAACTTTAGTAAACATACTTACTCAATTGATTTCGTCCCCTTGTATTTTTAGATAAATCTAGTTGTTGAGAAATTTATAAAAAATTGGAGACTTGAGTATATGAAAATACTTGTATTAAGTTGGGAATTTCCCCCAAGGATAGTCGGAGGTATTGCTAGACACGTATCTGAGTTGTACCCGGAACTAGTCAAGTTAGGACATGAAATCCATTTGATTACAGTAGAGTTCGGTCAAGCGCCGATGTATGAGATGGTTGAAGGGATAAATGTACATCGAGTCCCTGTAGGACATAGTAACGACTTTTTTCACTGGGTTGTCAATCTTAACCAAAGCATGGGACATCACGGTGGTAAGCTCATTTTAGAAGAAGGGACATTTGATTTAATCCATGCCCATGATTGGTTAGTTGGAGATGCAGCGATCGCTCTCAAGCATACTTTTAAAATTCCCTTAATAGCAACAATCCACGCTACAGAATACGGACGCTATAACGGTATTCATAACGATATCCAAAATTACATTCACGGTAAAGAAACCTTACTTGCTTTCGATGCTTGGCGAATTATCGTTTGTACCGACTATATGCGCCGAGAAGTAGAACGCGCTCTCCACAGCCCTTGGAATAAAGTAGATGTCATATATAACGGTATTCGTCCCGAAAAAAAACAGCATCATCAAGATTTTCATGCCCAAGATTTTCGCCGTCAATTTGCCGAAGATGGTGAAAAAATTGTTTACTATGTCGGCCGGATGACTTACGAAAAGGGTGTACCAGTATTATTAAATGCTGCACCTAAAGTCCTAGCCCAAATGGGTGGTTACGTTAAATTTGTGATTATTGGTGGCGGTAATACTGATCATCTTAAACAGCAAGCCGCAGATTTAGGTATTTGGGATAAATGCTATTTTACGGGTTTCTTATCTGATGAATACTTAGATAAATTCCAAACAATTGCCGACTGTGCTGTATTCCCCAGTTTTTATGAACCCTTTGGGATTGTGGCTTTAGAAAGTTTTGCGTCTCGCGTTCCTGTGGTAGTTTCAGATACCGGGGGTTTCCCTGAAGTTGTGCAGCATACCAAAACTGGTATTGTTACCTGGGTAAATGATCCTGATTCATTAGCGTGGGGAATTTTAGAGGTTTTGAAAAACCCTGGATATCGGCAATGGCTGGTAGATAACGCTTATGAAGATTTAGAACGTCGCTTTAGCTGGCCAAATTTAGCCCAGCAAACAGAATCAGTTTATCAGCGAGTTATGCAGGAGCGATCGCAAGTTATCTGGTAATCCAACACCAAGTAAAACTGAGGATACTTACCAGAAACGCAGAGAATAAATGATTACTCTAGATAATTTTGCGTTAAAAAACATTACAAACCCTGTACGCTGGGAATATCAAGCCTTCTGATGCGAGAGTAAACAATAAATGCAGTTTGCTCTAAAAAGTTAGTATGACGAAGGCATTCCCAGATATAGCAAAATTCTGGAAAAATTTGGGAACTGTGTTGTTAAGGATGGGTGCCAGTTTAATAACCCGTCTTACAGCATACCTGAAACGCCACTTCATTGACAACACTGTAGACGTTGTTTCGCCCGTTTCCCACCTTCCCCGACTAGCTGGCCCAGTACTGAACTTAGGCGGCGGTGGCCCTGATGTCGAGAAGGCCATTCAATGGATGATTGACCAAGTTAGGGGAGGGACTAGCAACGCTACGAAAGTTGATGTGGTAGTTCTCCGTACTTATGGCAGTGATGATTATAATCACCTGATCTATGGTATGAGAGGTGTGAATTCTGTCAGAACTCTCATCATTAGTAACCGCCAAGAGGCTAACCGAGATGATATTGTCGAAAAAGTCCGAAAAGCTGGCGTAGTTTTCTTTGCTGGTGGCGACCAATGCCAATACATCCGCAGTTGGAAAAACACCAAACTAGAAAATGCCGTCAGAGAAGTCTACACTAGAGGTGGTGCCATTGGTGGAACTAGCGCAGGTGCCATGATTCACAGTGAGTATATTTACGATTCTTGCGCCTGTGAAGACAGCATCGAAACTAGAGAAATCCTTGAAGACCCTTATCAAAATATCACCTTTAGTTATGATTTTTTTCAATGGGGTCATTTGCGCGGAACCATTATCGATACCCATTTTGATAGCCGCAAACGGATGGGTAGAATTATGGCTTTTATTGCACGACAAATTCAGGATGGCAAAGCCAAACGTGTTTTAGGGATAGCTATTAGTGAGGAAACCTCAGTTGTCGTAGATAAGTATGGTCTCATAAAAGTGATGGGAAGAAATGCCGCCTATTTTGTCTTAGGAGACCACCCTCCAGAGGTATGTAAACCCCGAACGCCCCTAACTTACCATGACTATAAGATTTGGCGAGTTCCCAGCGGCGAAACATTCGACCTGAGAAACCCACCAAATCGAGGTTATTACTTTAGAAGCGTCAAACGAGGCAGATTTAATTCAGATCCCTATTGAATTAAACTCCGCCTACCTCCGCATTTATCTCAGCGCCCCTTTGCGTTAAAAACCTCAAAGACTACGCAGTGGAGAAAGAAAGCCCTGATGCAAAACTTTCTCCACACGTACACGCCCTGGTTTACAACTTCGTCCCACACTCAGCACAGAAGTTATGGTTAGGCGCATTCATGCTACCGCAGTGACTACAACAAACTGGTTCTATAGAACTTTTTAGTGGCTGCTTGGGTAAGCCGACCATTTGAGCATTGCTCTTACCAGGGGCTACCATTGGATAACAGTTTTCGTCTCTAGTAACATGGACATTCAAGATTACGGGGCCGTTATGTGCTAACATTTCGGCGATCGCATCTTTTAATTGCTCCCGTTCTTTCACGACAATGCCTTTGATACCATAAGCTTTCGCCAACAATTCAATATCTGGCATCCCGACTTCCATATTTGAGCAGGAATAACGCTCGCCGTGGAAAGCTTGTTGCCACTGGCGTACCATTCCCTGCCAGCCGTTGTTGACAATTACAGTCTTGACATTAATCCCATATTGTGCAGCGGTTCCCAATTCTTGTAAACACATTTGGAAACTGGCATCACCGCTAATACAGATTACTTCATCATTGGGGAAGGCTACTTTTGCACCAATAGCCGCAGGTAAGCCAAAACCCATTGTGCCTAAGCCAGCACTGGAAATCCAGCGGCGTGGGCCATTTTTGAGGAATTGCGCCGCCCACATTTGATGTTGACCCACATCTGTGGTGTAGAAGGCGTGGGGTGCTTGGCGACTAACTTCAACAATTGCTTCTTGGGGTGAGATGCTGTCGGGGTGCTGTGGTACTACTAACGGATACTCTTCCCGCCAACGATTAATTAAACTTAACCATTCTTGGTTTTGGTTAGGTGTAGGTTTGGCACCTGATTGCTTACAGCGGCGCAACAAGTCAACTAAGACATTGCGGACATCGCCAACAATGGGGACTTCGGGAATGCGGTTTTTACCTACTTCCGCTGGGTCAATATCAATGTGGATAACTTTGGCACGGGAAGCAAACTCATCTAATTTACCAGTGACGCGATCGTCAAATCTTGCGCCTACACAAATGAGCAAATCACAATCACTCACAGCAAAGTTAGCGTAGGCTGTACCGTGCATTCCCAACATCCCTAAAGATAGCGGATGATGTTCATCAAATGCCCCAATCCCCATCAATGTAGTGGTGACAGGAATATTAAATAGTTCAGCTAATTGCAGAACTTCTTCATGGGCATTAGCGGCGATCGCACCACCACCAACATACAGCAATGGGCGGCGACTTTCTTTAATTAACTTAATTGCCGCGTTGATTTGGCGGGGATTTCCCTTAACTGTAGGGCGATATCCTGGTAATTTAACTGTACCTGGTTCTATTGGCACATAATCAAATTCTTCAAAGGCCACATCTTTGGGGACATCAATTAAAACTGGCCCTGGCCTTCCCGTACTGGCGATGTGGAACGCTTCAGCCACAATTCGCGCCATGTCTTTGGGATCGCGCACTACATAAGAGTGCTTGACTATTGGTAAAGTAATGCCGTAAATATCGGTTTCTTGAAACGCATCTGTACCGATCATTTTGCGGGGGACTTGTCCTGTTACCACAACCATTGGAATCGAGTCCATGTAGGCTGTAGCGATGCCTGTCACCAAGTTTGTTGCTCCAGGGCCAGAAGTACCAAAACAAACTCCTACCTTCCCTGTGGCACGAGCATAGCCATCTGCGGCGTGGGCTGCGCCTTGTTCGTGCCGCACCAGTATGTGCTTCAGCGCACCAGTGGATTCCACTTTGTATAAATCATCATAAATCGGTAGGATTGCTCCACCGGGATAACCAAAAATATATTCAACTCCGTGGCGGAGGAGGCTGTCTAGTAATGCGAAACCACCAGTTGCCCGTTTGGGGGTCACAACTGACGATTGAGCCGCAGACTGGTTTTGATTCTCGGTTTTTGCGGGACTAATCGGGGAAGGCAAGCTCAAGGTCACGGTCGAACCTCAGATAATAGCTAAGTTGACGCTTCTATTCTGTATTTAAGATTTCATTTTAATTGAAAAGTTAGATTTAATGTTTATCAATTTTTAAATATCAATCAGACGATGGAGGTGAGAAACAAATAAATCTGTTGGCGATCGCCATTCTCAAAATTAGGAACTAGCAAATCTGACGCTGACTATCTTTAATCATAGACAATGAATGATGTGAGAAAACTGATTAAATTACATCCTGCAAAACTCGGCGTGTATTTTGCCATGCCCAAACACCAACGGCCGCCACAACAACACTCATTGTGACGAGAACAACACGCAAGCCCAGCACATCTGTTAAGGGGCCAGTAATTGCTAAAGGTACTGATAAAGCAATATTGACGGCATGGTTTTGAAAACCAAATACCTTACCGTGCATGGTTGGTGGTGTTTGCTGCTGAATTAAAGTTTGCATCGGTACGCCAATAAAAGCAGCACCTATACCTAAAAATGCACACAGTCCCAGTGCCAGCATTAAGTTATGGGTAAATGTGAATACTCCTAAAACCAGTGCCATTGCCAAAAACCCAATTAAAGGTAGGGGTTTATGGTGCAATTTATCACCCCAGTGGCCTAAAATCCCAGCACCCATCACCATACCTACCCCAGCGGCTGCTAAGAAAAAGCCAAACTGCTTTTCTTTTAAACCAAAGTCTTCTGCTAATCGAATTGTTAGCACTGTTAAAGCGGCAAACACACAATATAAAGTGGTGAGTTGCAGCATGGCATTTAAAACCAAGCGGTTTTTCTTGAGGTAGCGCACACTTTCGGTGAATTCAGCCCAAGGGTTGACAGAAGATAGATGTTCTTGATGCGGTTTATGTTCTTTAAATTTTATCGGCTGCATAATTGCCCCCGATAAAATATATAGTCCGCCAACGATAATCTCTTGACCGTATTCTTCTCCCATTAAGCTTTTCGCCCAGCTTAATATTGGCTCTCCGATGGCAAAACCGACAATTAACGCTCCCATCATTGTGCTGCTAAACAGGGCGTTGGCTGCTAGTAAATTTTCTCGGCGCACTAATAGAGGGATTGCGGCTTGTTCTGCGGGGGCAAAAAACTGAGTAACTGTGGAGATGGCAAATGTGAGAAGTAATAAAATGAAAAACTCTCTTGGCAAAAAGGGCAGACACAATGTTAATAGCCCACGCACAATATCGGAGCCTACCATAATTAGCTTTTTGGGCAACCGATCAACAAATACACCACCCGCAGAACCAAATAAAATTGCGGGGATAGTAAATGCCACCATCAAGGTTGAGTACATCGAGTTTTCTGCTAATCCTGATGGGGCTGGATAAAATTCCAGCAAGGCAATCATTAACACGAAAAAGACTTTATCTGCCAACTGGGAAATGAGTTGCCCAATCCACAGGAGCATGAAACCACGGTTTTTTAGCAGTGCGCTAAACCCATTATTTACAGCAGCAGGTTCAGTAGGAAACATCGGGTACTTAGTGATAACGACTAGGGTAGATGGGGCAGGTAGGAATGAGGGAGTGGAGGGGATGGGTGCAGGGATCGGAGGGGATAAATTTCCCCCTTGCTCCCTACACCCCTACTCCCTTGCCTCTTCATATTTCTCACTCCTGTTGCCCTACGCTGTTTTCCGGACTATTTTGATTCATAGCGTTTGACCAACACATGCAAAAACTCGGTAGCAGTCAAGCGCATTTGTTGGGGAGAACCCTGACAATCAGAGTCTACCCACCAACCTTGAACAGTTTGGGGCGATCGCCACAGGGATAGATGGTCAACGGCTGGTTCTGCGTAAAAATTATTATGCCCACTACCCAGTAACAAGGAACTCCAATGTGTAAAATAATCGTGGCTCAGGCGATGAATGGGAAAATTAGCCCATAAAGGCACACCCCATCCATCTATAGCAATAAAGGCTTTGACTTGTCCTCCCAAGATTTGCCAGTTCCAAGCGGCGACAATCGCACCTACTACTCCTGCACTGAAGCTAATAAATACAACAGGGGAGTTTAGTTGATTTTTTAGGCGATCGCCCAAAAATTGCAAAATGTGAGGCGCTGATAACGCTAAAGCACCTTGTCCTGGAAAAACCATTGTCTTGACTGTAGTTTGGCTTAAGCATTTTGAAATAAAGCTATCAGTTATTTCTGGTTCATGGATGCCAGGGCAAATGATGATCATCATTTATCTTTTATGCTCACAAGTTTCTCTTGCGGAAGATGGGGTTTTTTGTCATTAATCTAAATCTTTAATTTAAGTATTTCTATTTATCTACAATGCTATAAAAGTTACTTCAAAATTTTATCGCACTATGTAAGGAAAATTAGTGAAATCTTGGTTCCACAGATTTTCCTCTAGGATAATAAGTAATTATTTTGTCATACTCAGTATCTAGGATTAACTCTAAGTATGTCTTTTGAAGTATTGTTGTTAATTTTATGGTTATCCTATCCCCCCGGAAGGGATAATGATTTATGATCCAGAAAAATACATAGAGCTATTATCTAGCTCTGATGCTTTACTCTGGTTTATATTGAGGAATTTACTGTGGTTGCTACACCAGAAAAATTGCAACACACCCACGAGCATCTACCTGGTCAAGACCGTGTAGCTGTATTGCTCATGGGTTATGGTGAAGTTGAAAGCTACGAAGATTTCGCCAACTATAACGAACAGGCTTTAAATTTACTAACAGCAAAATTCGCACCTGTGCCAACCTGGATTTATCCACCTTTAGCAAAGTTGTTGGCGTTATTTGACCGCCACGAATGGGGTCATACACACCATGATTTCATCTCGCCACACAACGCCATATTTGAACAGCAACGAGCCGGAATTGAGCAAAATTTACAGGCGAAGTGGGGCGATCGCGTTAAAGTATTCAAAGCATTTAACTTCTGTGCGCCGTTTCTGCCCAAGCAAGTTTTAGACGAAATCCAGCACCAAGGATTTGATAAGCTATTAATCTACCCACTGTTGGTTGTTGATTCAATTTTTACCAGTGGGATTGCGATCGAGCAAGTGAATAATGCTTTAGCTGAAATAGCTGATGGTGAAGAACATTGGGTAAAAGGACAGCGTTATATTCCTTCTTTTTACAACGAACCAGCCTACATTGATTTGATGGCGCATCTAGTTGAAGAGAAAATCAATGCTGATTTCGCTGCAACTTACTTACCTTCCCAAATTGGGATCGTGTTAATGAATCACGGTTGTCCGCATAAAGCTAAAGGCTTTACATCTGGGATTGTTGAAAGTCAAGCACTATACGATTTAGTTAGAGATAAACTGATTAACCGCTATCCTTTAATATCCGTCGGTTGGTTGAATCATGATACACCTCTAATTGAATGGACGCAGCCTAACGCCGAACAAGCTGCCAAAAACCTGATTCAATTAGGTGCGAAAATCATCATATTTATGCCCATTGGTTTCGCTACAGAAAACCATGAAACGTTGTTAGATGTCCACCACATTATTCATGCTTTAGAAAAGCAATATTCTGGTGTGGATTATGTGCAGATGGCTTGTGTTAACGACAATGCAGACTTCTTGGCAATGGCGGCAGAATGGGCGAACCCTCATATTGCAGAATTGTTGTCAGAACAAGCTTTGGCAGTTAATCATCAATCAAGTGAACATCATCACCACCACCATCATCATTAATAGGACTGACACAAAAACACTCTGAAACTCTTATTTCTCCGTGTTCTTGATGGTTCGATGGTTGCTTACCCGTGTGTCAGTTCTGATTAAATAATAAGGTGGGTAAAGTTTTGCCCACCCTAAAGATAATGCTGATCATTTCAGTCAATCAAGCATGAAGATTAACTTGTTCTTGTAACCAAGAATCTACAGGTTGTCCATCTTTACGCCGCAATTCAATTTCAATAGAAATGACCTCTTTAGAACCAGGAGGCGCAGGTTTTTGGTGGAAAACAATATCGTAGTCTAATGGGTTTTGATTACGTTCTTTTAACCATTCCTGGACTTTAGTTGTGGCGAAAAATGATTGTCCTTGGTCAAACATCCGAGTAATTTGCATTTGTAGGGTGTAGGGATTTAGGCGACCCATTTTTTAGCACCTTTGTAAAGTAATTTAAAGTTAAGACATTGCCTACTCTATGTTATATCGATGGTTAGATAATAAGGGTTGAACTTAGGCAAGCGCACTATATTGACAATCATAATTGCAACAATACGCATTGGGGTAACAAATGCGAGAAACTGAAAACAGATCCATTAACGAAGGAGAACGCAATGGGCTGGACTAAAGTTCTGGCGGCTGATGCATTAGCCCCTGGTGCTAGACAAGTTGTGAATGTTGGCAAGCGGAAAATTCTCGTGTTAAATCACGAAAATCAACTATATGCGGTAGATAATGCCTGTCCTCACTTAAAATTACCTTTAAAGAATGGCAAAATTGAAGATGGGGCAATTGTTTGTCCTGTTCACCGCAGTGCCTTTAATCTCAGTAACGGGCAAGTTAATAATTGGTGTCCTTGGCCACCCGGAGTAGGTAAAGTATTGTCATTAATTTCGCAAGAAAAAACACTGCCCGTTTTTCCTGTGCGGGTGGAAGAAGGTAGTATTTGGATTGATTTAGCCGATAACTAAATTGACATTTCAATTGCATTAATTGGGCGGGCATCTTGCCTACCCTACAAAATCTAATGTTGCTGGATTTTCCAAAAATAGCTGGAAACCCAATTTGTCATAATATGGGCAACAATCGGCACTAACAAATTTCCACTTAACAGGGCGCTATATCCCAAAATCAACCCAATCACTGTTGCCCACATTACGTAAGGCCATTGTTGGGAACCACTGAGGTGTAAAACTCCAAAGCACAGGCTAGATACAATCACTGCTACATGGTCTAAGCCTAAAGCTGGCAGCATTACACCTCGAAATAATAATTCTTCGCTTAATCCTGGTAGTAAACCCAGCCAAATTAAATCCGGCCAGGCTAAAGGTCTTAATACTAGTTCTAGGTAATAGTCTGCACTTTGACGATAGGCTGGCCACAACCGATAAGCTAAACCACTCAAGCTGGTGATTATCAGTCCTACACCCAGCCCCCAAAGAAAATCTATTTCGTGCCATTCCCACTTAAATAGGAAAACATTACCAAAGCGCAGCCAAACTTTAGCAACTGTCCACAGCAGGATGGCAGTTACCGCCATTGCTACTAAAACCTGGATACGTGTCAGGTAAGGAATTTCTGGATCTTGTTTTTGTTGTTCTACCACAGGAAAGTTATGAAGTATGAAGTATGAAGTATGTAGACGCGCAACGGTGAAGCAGTGCGTTAGGCGGGTTCCGCGACTTGTAACCCTATGGGGAAGCAAGCTACGCGTAGCGTCTCCGATTAGGAGAAGCAACTGCTATTAGCGACGAAGGAGTGTCAGGGCATACCGCAGGATAGTAGGAAATTTTATCCTTTATCCGTCTGCCTTTTGACCATTGACTATTGACCAAGAATCAAAGTATCTGGATTGATGCCTGCTTTGAGGGCTACCAATACACCTACTGCTTCTAAATACGAGTTTACCTGTATGGATTTGATTCCCAACGGTTGGGCCGGAACTTGTATTTGAGTGTGATTATCTTTGACGGTAATTATTAGGCATCGGCTTTGACTTAAACTTAGTAGAGCGCTGCTACCACAAGCGTTTGCAGGTACGATCGCAACATCTATTTGATCAGCCCAAATATCTGCTGGATGAGATGTAAATAATTGTTTCTCGACGATAAATTGGGGGGCGCGACTTAAGCCTACAAGTACGCTTGGTAAAAAAGTATAGCCTAATTCTTCGGCGGCGGAACGCGGAGATAAATCAGGGTAAGGCGGGGCGCTGGCGAGGGCTGGTGAATGGGCGCAAGGAATTTGCAAGTTTCTCACTAGTAAATGGCTAATTACTGCTTCTGCACCTGCTAACGGGTCTACGCCTTTACCTTGGCGATAGTTCTGCACAGCATCTTCATCCATATCATCAGGGAAACGGGCGACAACTGCGATCGCTTCTGCCCCTATTTTATTGATTAATATCTCTGCTGCCCTGAGTAAACTATCGGGGTTGCCGATGGTTCCCCAACTTGCCCCTGATGTGGAAGTGCGTAGTTCTACATTCAATGGGGCATCAGTAACTACATAATCTGTGATAGTTAATCCGAGAGTTGCCCTCGCTGCATCAGCAGCTTGTAAGTGTCGTAGCTGTAACTCTGGTTCAATGCCTTGGTCTAAAAGCAAACCTATTTTATTATTGCGGACTGGTCGTAATCCCCAGCATCCAGAGGCAAACTTGTCAAGCCCAAAACCTTCCACATAGAAAGCATTGGGGATGTTCCAATATAAATTTGCGCCATTGAGGACATTGGGGTGAGTGATTAGGCGATCGCAAACCTGTGCTAATGTTCGAGCAACAGGTATAGCATCGCCAGCATACCCCCCAATCGCTGCCCCAACGCCAGTAGGTACAATTAGAATAGCTGTGTAAGGACGCATTTTAAGTGCTGAGTGCTGAGGAGCCACTGCGTTGGGCGGCTCTGCCGACTTGAAGCAAGTGGCGTTGCTAAGTGCTGTTAGCGGTAGCGGGAGTTGAGCAGCGTGCTGAGTGCTAGAAAAATCTAGCACCGTCATACACTTAAGACTCAATACTTCCTGTAGTAACAACTGCTTCCACAGCAACTTTTTGCTGTTCTTCATCTACAGATGTAATCGCCCAACGTAATGGTTCACCTTGTTTTTTTAACTCAGCTTCAATTACTTGTTGCAATTGGGTAGGAGTTTCTTGAATATCAATTTCCGCAGTAATAAAATGAGTAGTCATTGCCGTTTCTCCTGTTAATTAATTTGTTCTACAATAGCCGAATGAACTATAAGTTATGAAGTCTAAAGTATGAAATCTTATCTTTTAGACTTCATACTTCAAACTTTATACTTTATTACTCTTTACCGAATTGCAACTGATAAACAACGTCTTCTTTTTCAGTTTCAATTTTCAAGTCAGAACGGGGATAGGAGACGCAAAGTAATGCGTAACCTTGTTTTTGCAATTCTGGACTAACACCCATACCCTCGGTTTGGTCTACAGTTCCTTCGATGATTTGGGCGGCGCAAGTTGTACAAACCCCTGCATGACAAGAAGCAGGCAACTCGAAACCAGTAGTTTCAGCTACGGATAAAATAGTTTCATCTTCAGGAACTTGCAGAGTAAGAATTTTACCTTGGTGATGGAGTTCTACGGTGTAAGTATTGGACATATACTAAAAAATGAGTGCAATAGACAAACTCATTATTATATCTGAATTATTTAATATTATTGCAGATATGGTCAACCACTAAATTTTTACCTCTCAGATCATGTCCGGCAAATTACTTATAATATGTCATTGCGAGTGCAACGAAGTGGAACGACGCAATCGCCTAGACTTTGCGATTACTTCGCTTTTCTGCGAGACGCTAACGCTCGTAATGACAAGTGTTTAGTCAGACTTGATATCACTGGGGAGCGATCGCTTAATATAATCATTTTAGAGAAAATCGGGGTCAATATTTAATTCGCGCAACTTGGCAGCTAGGCGTTCCGCACGTTGCTTTTCTTCGTCTGCACGCTGTTTTTCTTGTGCTGCTAATTCTTCCGGTGTCGGCACTAATTCCCCTTGTGCCGTAAAATAGCGTAATTGATTGTTCTGCACACCCAAATATAAATCTAGCTGCTGACTCCATAACCAACCTTGGGGATTTGGTTCTATGGGTTGGTAATTTCCATCGACTAAATGAAACCCAACAAATTCTAAATTATTTGGGTCAAACCAAAAATATTCTGGTGTGCGAAATATATCTTGGTATATTTGCTTTTTTAAGCCTTTGTCTGTGGCTTTTGTAGAAGATGACAGTAACTCAACAATGATATTAGGATATTTACCGTCTTCTTGCCAAATCACCCAACTTTTGCGGGGTTTTCTTTCGCATCCTCGCACCACAAAAAAATCAGGTCCACGAAATTCTTCTGACTTGAGTTGACGTTGGCTGTAGTAAATTGTCAGGTTCCCAGCAGCATAAAAGTCATTGCGGTTTTGCCACCACAATTCTAAACATTGTAATAACAGAATAATTTGACGTAGATGTAAATCGCTTTCCAAAGGTGGTTCGTGACTTTCAATATCTCCTGGTGGAAATATTATATCTGCTGCTGGTTCTAATTCTTGGGCGACTGACATGACTTGATTAGGGCTAAGGGTGAGACGATCGCATTCATTTGGGATTGTAGATCAATGCAAAGATGTAATTACTATCATAATCTGGTTGACTGATAGTCATTGCGATCGCTCCTCTTCAAAAACAAGCTAATGAGAGCATCTTACTTTTTTGTATGTCATTGCGAGCGTAAAGCCAATAGCATAGCTTCGCTTAACGCGTTAGGTCTCGCAGAAACGCGAAGCAATCCCAGGGGTTGGGATTGCTTCATTTAGCTTTGCTGCATTCGCAATGACTTTGTGTCAGCAATTATGTTTAACTACTTATTGTTAGCAGCATCAATCACTAGACATTTGCACCAGTTGCAGTTCCGCCCAATTTTTGTTGAATTTTGGCTTTAGCTGCTTTAAATTCTGTAGCTAGTTGCTCAGTTTGTTGAGTGTTCAAGTTATTACGGATTGCAGCAAACATTGTGCTTTCTTCTTGACGAACATGGTCGCTAACGATATCCATCAGATTTTTGATTCTATCTTTAAATTCAGGAGCAGAAGGACTGATAGCCTTAATTTGGTCTAAAAGCCGCTTCATTTCGGCTTGTTCATCATAAAGTTCTTGAGTATCGCCTTCGCCATAGAAAGAACGAACTCTGGGATAAACTACTTCTTCTTCAGCTTCAGCATGTGCTGTTAAGTCTTTGTAAATTTGACCAAAGTATTCTTGAATTTTTTGAGGATCTTTGCTTTGTAGCAGTTCAGTAAATAAAATATTTACCTTGTTGTGATCCAAGCGAATAACGTCTTGGATGTTCATATCTTGTTTGTCAGTACTTTGGGTAACTGCACTACCTACAGCACCGCTAAAAGCTGCGATCGCATCTTGGACTCTCGCCCAGATTCCTTGGTCTGCATCTTGTCCAGTTAGCTCACGCACACCGAGAATTTCTAAAATACCTTTGAGTTGTTCTTGATGGGCGCGGTTTTCAAAGTTAACAGGATTGATAGGCCCAATCGCAGCCATCACATCAGCACCAACTTTTTGGGCTGCTTTGTGTACCAACAAACCACTCATAACTTGTTGATGCTTCAACAACTCATGCTGAGATACTTTTTCGTAGAAACTCAGTTCTGAACCTTGCATCAATTGGCGAACTTTGTTGACCATTTCTTGCACAGTTTTTTTCGGTTCTTGCTGAATACCATACTGCACAATGACTGTTTCGATGATGCCCAGGTTTTTCCGATCATCTTCGAGGAAGTCTCGAATCCGATCTGAGATTTCACTATCTGTAGATTCTCTTAAAAATAGTTCTTCATTCTCAATCAGCAACTGTTGAACTAATTTAATACTAGCCAATTTAGTGGCAATAGCATTGCGTTTTGTATCATCTAAAGTAGATACCATTATCTAGTTCTCCTCAAAAATTAATCGGATTATTACTAATCACAGCTTGTCATAAGACTTAATCATCTTTCCTCTTTCTTTTGAGCGATTAATTGCTTCACTCTAGATAGAAAGCAAATTTTCTTAAACATAAGAAAAGCTGATTATACTTTTGGATATATACAGATAAAATTTTGACTCCATCGTTAGGTAGATAATTTT
This sequence comes from Nostoc sp. HK-01, assembly GCA_003990705.1. Lineage (GTDB taxonomy): Bacteria > Cyanobacteriota > Cyanobacteriia > Cyanobacteriales > Nostocaceae > Nostoc_B. The sequence goes on along the minus strand of AP018318.1, from coordinate 5,445,715 downwards.
TTGACATTATTTTTCTAAATTGTCCAAAGAGAGTCAAACACGAGATGAGAATGTAATGTCAGAAAGCCCTGGAATAGGAGAGCAAGCACTAAATAAAGCCGCAGAAATAGGATTATCTAGCCAGTTAGATGAAGTAGAAAATCTAGATGTCAACATCAAAACTGATCCGCTGAAAATGGTTCAGGGACAGGTAGATGCAGTGGAAATCTCAGGCGAAGGTTTGGTGATGCAAAAAGACCTCCGAATGGAGGAATTAAAAATGCAAATGGGTAATGTTGCCATCAATCCTTTGAGTGTGGCTTTTGGCAAAATTGAATTAACTAAACCGACACAAGCTAGTGCGAGAGTTGTATTAACAGAAAATGATATCAACCGCGCTTTTAATTCAGAATATGTGCGATCGCAACTTCAAAGCCAAAAAATAGATATCAATGGGCAATTAATGAATATAGAGCCTCAACAAGTAGACTTTCGCTTACTTGATAATCAAAAAATATGGCTCAATGCAACTATTCAATTAAAAGAAACAAGCGAAACTCAAAAAGTTGCTTTCTCTGCAATACCTAGAGTCAGTGCTAATGGACAAACTGTCTCTTTAGAGAATGTCGAGTATGGCGAAGGTGAAGAAATCTCACCAGAATTGACAAAGGCTTTAATTGACCAAACCAGCAATATTCTGAATTTAAGTAACTTCGATTTAGAAGGTATGAGCCTGCAAGTTAAGCAACTACAAGTACAAGCAGGTAAATTAACGCTTCAAGCAGAAGCTTATGTAGAGCAAATTCCCTCCGCTTAAACAAAGGATACTAAATTTATGGAAACTATGGATACTTCAGAAACAACATCGGCTTCTACTCCTTTTCCCAATATCCCACCGATTATTGAAAGTGATGATAGAGAATATCGTGATACTGGCGTACCTAGTACAGTAGCGATCGCCGGACATCCCTTACACCCTTTAAGCGTCATTTTCCCCATAGCTTTTTTAGCCGCAGCATTAGGAAGCGACTTTGGCTATTGGTTAACTCGTGATTTCTTCTGGGCGCGGGCTTCTTTATGGTTAATTGGCCTTGGGTTGGTTGGCGGTTTAATTGCAGCTGCGATCGGGATGAGTGATTTTTTGAAAATTGAGCGAGTCCGTAAGCGCAAGGCTGGCTGGGCGCACATGATTCTCAATGTTTCTATCCTAGTTTTAACACTGTTGAACTTTATTTTGCGTTGGGGCGATGCAGAAGCACGCATCTTACCTTGGGGATTATTAATATCCTTGGTAGTTGGGACACTAACTAGCGTGTCTGGATGGTTTGGTGCAGAACTTTCTTATCGCCACAAAATAGGTGTAGTGGGGGCTGGTAGTAAAAGGTACCCATAACTTTATTTGAGATTTGAAAGCTAGAATCTTTTTTAGTCTCTAGCTTTTAGAAAATCTGCCATAGCTGTCACTCAAAAATCTTCATCATCTCTCTTTGCTCATCGTTTATGGCGATGGGCTTTTTATCGTCAGTTGTATACTAAAATTTCTCCGGCTTTAGTATGTGGCAATATTAAAGACTATGCAAGCTACATTGATAAATAGATTGTTGCTTGGTATTACTTTTTTTTGGACAGGATTTCGTGCATTATATGTTGGGGTGTATTTTTGGTTGGTTGTGGCGACGAAAGTTAAAGGAAATAGGCAATGCAAAAAAGAGTGAAAGTCAAACCTAATTCAAAACAACAAAAAATCGAAGAACAAGCAGATGGGAGTTTAACTGTCCATTTGAAATCGCCTCCAGTTGATGGTAAAGCGAATGAAGAGTTAATTAAACTCTTAGCCGAGAAATTTGATGTGCCTAAGTCTTATGTCACTATTAAATCGGGTTTATCTTCTCGACAGAAATTAATTGAAATTAGCACGGATATTTAGTAGTAATATTATTTTTATAGAAAATCAGTTATTGAATTTTATAGGTAAGCAGCTACACGATTTTATCTATTAATATTAACCAGACGTTCATCTAGCCAAGCTAAAGCGGCACCAGAGGTTTCAGCCAAAATACTAATTAGACGATATAGTGCGATCGCACTAATCACTACAGCCGAAGGAAAGCGGTGCTGTAAAAGTGCGATCGCCGTGGCTTCAAATACACCTAATCCTCCAGGCGCACCTGGAACTACCAGCCCTAACAGCCAAGCAAAACTAAAAGCCCCAACTAACAAAGGCATTTGGCTGAGATTCACAGGGTAAATGGCATATATAGTTAAGATAAATCCTAAACTCCGCAATCCTAAAAATCCGAATTCGCCTAATAAGGGACGGATGGGATAGCGTTCGAGATTGATAGCGGCTTGTGGCTGAGTCTCATTAGCCGATTTTTTGTTTTTCAACCTGTGTAAAAAACGAATTACCGGGTTTAAAAACCAAGGATGTACGCCACAAAGTATAAAAATTAAGGCTAAAAATTGGCATATTAGTACTGCTAAATTAGTCTGAGTTGCCGCAAATTGATTACCTAATAAAACAACAATTATTAAAGCGGCTGCGGCCATGAGTAGCGGTTCTAATAACACACTTAATGTAGCTGCACCAGCAGAGATATTGGCATTTTTAGCTGCGACAATTCGCCCATAATAATGCCAAATATTACCCGGTAAATACTTGGCGATGTTAGTTTTTAAGTACACTTGAATGAATTGAACAGATGGTATGGATTGATTTAAATCGCGCAAAACCCAAGTCCATATCCATCCAGCCCACGTATGCGCTAATAAAGTTACACCTGTGGCGATCGCCAAAATTGCCCATCCGGCTGCATCAATTTTGAGAGTTGTCACCCCAACCCAATTATCCTTGAGGGCTTTGGCGACAAAAAATAGCGTTCCCCCCAAAATTATCCAGCGTAAAAATTGCTTCATCACTTTGGTCATTTAATAGCTTCAGCACCAAGCCTTGAATATCTTAAATCTTATGGTACATCAGCAACATCCCAAAAAATTTACAAACTCACGCTTCAGTTCTGCTTAAAACATAAGTAATTCTTGTGACAAATTATTTGTAATTTCACTTAGATAAACAAATTATTTGGAAGAATTTATTTAATTTCAACTTTATTAATATTAATTTAAAGTGGTATTTTTATATTAATTTGCATACTTTCAAATCCATCTTAAGTATGAAATAAAATAAGTTTTAGTAATTTTTAATTTTGATGCAGTTTTTACAGTTATTTCCATGATTAAAAAGCTGAAATATTAATATTGTCTAACTTGAGAGAGATAAAAATAGCATATTTTCAGTAAAAACAATGTAGCTTAAGCCAGATGTAAAGCTATTTTTTTTTGAATTACATTAGAGACTGTTGGTTCAATAATAATCAACTATAACAAGGAAATGAGCTTACTTAATTTAATTAATTATAAGCAAAAAAACTTGTTTATGGTTGAAAGGAGGTCTCAATGAAAAAAATCACAGCTTTATTGAAAAAACTACGATTGCAGCAAATTGTAACTGTATTTTTTGTAGGTTTATTGTTGATAGTTAGCACTGCTTGTTCAAGTGGCGATGTTACAGGTGCCAATCCTCAAAATCCTGCTGTACAAGCTGGTGGTGCAAACAATCCTTATAAAAATGGTGGAGATAAATATACTAGAAACCCTTCCAGCAATTCTCAAAAGATAGGCAATCAAGCTAACCTACCTTCTGGCTTATTAATTGCTACAAATCAAGAATCAGAAATACTCTACCCTGGTGCAGAAACACCCCAAGGCAGAGTAGAAAAAGAAAAAGAATTACCAATCATTACAAAGGAAAATTTTAAAACATCCTCTGAACCCGGAAGTTTAATTCAAAATGAATCAGATTTAGGAAATAGGGTTCAAGACCGCCTCGAAACTGTCAAAGAACAATTTGAAGATGCTACCAGCTTTGTCAAAGATAAAGCAGCAGAAGCAAGTGCTAGACCAGAGTTACAAAAAAATCCGGCAGTAGGTAGATAGAACTTTTGATTTGTTCTCACATTAGAGACGACAATTTGAAGCTAAATTTCATCTCCATCAATTTGGAACTTACTTACATAAATTCAAGGAGCTAAAGCATGAAAAAAGTTATTGATTGGGTAAAAAATATTCGCCCTTTGAAAGTTTTAAGCGTTTTCTTGGCAGGTATGTTTCTCATCCTGACACAAGCTTGTAACAGACCAACTATTGCTGGTCAACCACCACAACCTGGTGCTGAATCAGGTTATGCCCAGCCCGGTGCAGAATCAGCTTATACTAAACGTCAAGACCCCACTAAACAGTACAACCTTAATACTCCTGAAGGTGGGATGAATAACTTCAGTGATGTAGATCCTAGAGCGAAAAATTTTGAAAAATCTGCTAAAAACAGAGCCGAAGATTTGAGCAAAAATGCCGAAAGAAACATTGATCAAAAAGGCATTGAAAATCCACAGGATTATGCTCGGAATTATCGCCAAGGTACACCTTTTCCTGAAAGAGTGAAAAACTTAGGTGAAGACATTGGTAGCTCTGCTCAAGAAACAGCGGAAGGTGTTGCCAAGGGAGCAAAACGTGGTGTTGAAAACCTCAAAGACAATACCAGTAATGCGGCTCAAGACTTGGGTAAAAATGCCCGCCGCGCCGGTGAAGATGCAGGCGACGCTGTAAACCGGTCATTAAGAAATATTGACTAAAGTTTAGTCAATTCAAAGTAGGGAACACAAAATGTAGGAGTCAGAATTTAAAATTATTCTGACTCTTTTCTTATTAATTCTTTGATGAATACCAACTCTGAAGAGCAAGCCGATGAATTTCCCGCCAAGGCAGATTGTGTTGTCGAGCTAATTTGGCACAATCTTCATATTCTGGCTGCACATTAGTAATAAATTTATCTTGTAATTCTCCTTGCCATGCAACTTTGATACGTACATTGCCATATTTTGTTTCTACTTGTTGAATTTCTCGTTGCAGGATGGCGCGTTGTTGGGTAGTGCGACGAATACCCAAAGTGCTAGTTTCACGGAATAAAATTGCTTCACACTTCAGTAAATTATCAGGATGACAGATAACTGTTAATAAGATACCTGGACGGGACTTTTTCATACCTATGGGTTGGGTGAAGACATCCACTGCACCAGCGGCAAATAGCGCTGCAAATACATAGCCAACCGCTTGAGGATTTAAGTCATCAATTTGAGTTTCGAGTACGGAGATGGTTTCTAAAATCGGGCTGATTTGTTGTGAATGGGCGACATCTGCCTGTAGGCTGGTGCTTTCACCCAGCCACAGGCGTAGTATATTGGGAATAGGAAGATTAATCGTTCCCGCACCCAATCCCACTTGTTTAATCGTCATTGATGGCGGATTCCCAAATTCTCTGACTAATGTAGTGGCGATCGCACCTCCCGTTGGTGTTACCAGTTCCTTTTCAATGCCGTTACTATAAACCGGACAACCCCTCATTTCCCATAATTTCAACACTGCTGGCACTGGTACCGCCATTTGACCGTGTGCAGCCCGCACCGTACCGCCCCCTGTGGGCAATGCCGAGCAGTAAACTAAGGGGAATCCTGTGCGATCGCTCTCAATCCCCAACCAATCTAAACCCAAACAAGTGCCGACAATATCCACAATCGCATCCACGGCACCCACTTCATGGAAATGTACTTTTTCCGGTGCAATCCCATGCACTGCACCTTCGGCTACTGCTAATTGTTGGAATACTGCTAAACTCCAAGCTTCGGCTCGTGGTGGCAACTTTGCCTGAAGAATCATTTGCTCGATTTCTGGCAGATGGCGACCATGATGGTGATTATGTTCGTGGTCATGGTTATGGTGATGCTTCTCTAGTAAATCCACATATACCTTAGTTGCCTGTTGACCATTTTTCTGGACAAATTCTGCCCGTAAATGGTACTCCTGGGAAATTCCTAAGTCATTTAATTTTGTACTTAAATACTCCACAGGCACACCCAAACTGACTAAGGCTCCCAGGCACATATCACCAGAAATTCCCGTCGGGCATTGAAGATAAGCTATTTTACTCATATAGGTTAATCAATGGTCATTTGTTCTTAGTTATTGTCTCCCTAGCTCCCTGCTCACGCCAGTTGCTACAACGGAGGGAACCTCCGCAACGCACTGGCTCCCCTGCTCCATTTCCCAAAATACCGTGTTCTATGGCAAAAATTCTCACAGTGCATCCGGATAATCCCCAAAGCCGCCGAATAGAAGAAATAAAGTCGGCGCTCTCTCAAGGCGCGGTCATGCTTTACCCAACTGATACGGTCTATGCGATCGGTTGTGATTTAAATGCCAAGTCGGCGGTGGAACGAGTGAGGAAAATCAAGCAGTTAGCGAATGATAAACCATTAACATTTTTGTGTCCTTCATTGTCAAATGTATCGACTTATGCGTTTGTCAGCGATACAGCGTATCGATTAATGAAGCGGCTAATTCCTGGCCCTTACACATTTTTGCTACCTGCAACTAAGTTAGTACCGCGGCTGGTGCAAAATCCCAAGCGGAAAACTACAGGTATTCGTGTACCGAATCACACTGTATGCCTAGCCTTGCTCGAAGCTTTAGAAACCCCGATTATTTCTACTTCGGCACATTTACCAAGCAATGAGGCCGATGATGGGAAATTTAGCTCAGATCTTAAACCTCAGCTATCGCGGGTAGAGCTATTTGATTATCTAGATAACTTAGTAGATGTGATTGTAGACACGGGTGAAGAGCCAACATATCAGGTATCGACAATTTTGGACTTAACAGGAGACGAAGCAGTAATTACGAGACGGGGGTTAGGTTGGGAAGCAGTCGCCGCATGGGTTTAAACAGCGTACTTCACAAGCTGAAACTTCTGTTTCGGAAACGAGTATTCAAAATGCTCCAGTTTGGGGATTGTCATACTGAATCATGGCAGGGATTGGGTAGTCAGGATAGGAGTAAAAGTATATATAGCAAGGATTTGAACCAATTGTGTGTGTGATTAATATCTGTATATCGCCGACAATTTGGTTACGGATGAAAAAAGCGACACATTACTTTCACTGTAACTTTTTTAAATTTCCTACAGTCATATACATAAGCAGTGCTGGCGATGAATCTTGTATGGATCAATACTTAATAATTTTCCAGACAAGAACGTTTTCAGATGCTATCTTTGCGTTGTAGTTACGGTGCGATACCCTACCCTAGGAAAATTCATGAAAGCTAACCTTGTAAATCTACCAACCTCCACACCCAATTTTTTTGTTAGCAATGTTGCTATTGAAGAATCACCAGCTACAGATACTTTAATGCCACTGCTGTGTCAGGAAATACAGGCGCAGGTCAAAGCCAGTTCTGGATGTGTACAAGCTGTAGCGCAACGCATAGCCAAAGAAGTTAGACGGATTTGTGATAAAAGTTCTCGCATCCAAACATCTGGACAAATCCAATCTTGGCAGCTAACTTTAGCAAAACATCGTTTGCACAAGTGTCTGCACTACTACCAACTTGGTTCTCGGCGGGGACGGGTAGAGTTACACAGTAGTTTAGGGGCGATGGTTTATCGCCATGTTACGCCATCTGGGGCAGAATATGGATTTGACGCTCGTTACAATTTGATTGAAGATTTTCTCCAAGCTTTTTATATTGAGGCGATTAAAGCTTTCCGGCGGGAAAATGAATTAGCTGAAGATTACCAACCCCGTACTCAGCTACAATTAGCTGAATATATGGCATTTACAGAGCAGTATGCCAAGCGCCGCATTAATTTACCCGGTGGAAATAATCAACAATTAGTCATTTTACGCGCTCAAGGTTTTGCACGTCGTCAGCCTCAAGAAACGGCTGTTGATATTGAAATGGCTGTAGAGTCGGCGAAAGGTGAAGATGGAGAATCTTACCAACGCAATCCCGCAGTGCAACAAATCCGTTCTAAAATGATTGCTCAAGGTCATGTTGATTTATCAGAAGAATCAGAACGCGATCGCGTAATTGCTGAATTAGTCAAATATCTAGAATCTCAAGGTCAATCTGACTGTGTTGACTACCTCAGCTTGAAGCTGCAAGACTTATCTGCACCAGAAATTGACCAAATTCTCGGTTTAACTAGCCGCCAGCGCGATTATTTGCAACAACGCTTTAAATATCATGTAGAAAAGTTCTCCAAGCAGCACCAATGGCAATTAGTTCATCAATGGTTAGGTGCTGGTTTAGAACAAAAATTAGGTTTGTCTTCTCAACAGTGGGAAACTTTTATTCAAGTACTTTCTCCCCAACAGCAGCAAATTTTGCAATTAAAAGCAGCAAGACATAGTGATCAAGCGATCGCTAAAGCCTTAAAATGTACTCCCAAACAATTGCAAAAACGCTGGACTCATCTACTAGAGATTGCTTGGGGAATCCGCAATGGTCACAGCGAAGTACAAACTGGTTGAGTTTTTCCGCAGAGTATCGCTGCGGTCAGCGCAAAGTAACGCGGAGTTTTATTCACCTAAATTCATCAGCGGTTAATTAGTCTGAACTCAACTATTTTCCACTCTTTTTTAGTACATAAGTACCAAAAATATCCCACTTTTTTCCACTTTGAAAATTCATATTAAGTAACTGTCTATATATCTCTGCTTCCATGAAATTCTAGAATAGATGGTAAGTGTGGCGGAGGGCTTGAGAATGACTATGACTCAAGGCAAACGGGCAAATCAAGCAGGGAAGATTCTAGAAAGTAATGTAGAAGCAATATTAACTGGACATGGTTATTTTCAAGTTGGCAATCACGTCACTAAAGAATATCTTTTAACTGCTCATTTATTACCAAAACGCTATGCTAAACAAGTTTATATTGGTGCAGGAATCTATAATACTTTGTTGAAAGTTGATTTTTATGTTGTTGGCTTACCGAGCATTCCCACAGGATTAATTATTGAATGTAAATGGCAAGAAAGTGGCGGTTCTGTAGATGAAAAATTTCCTTATTTGAGTATGAATATTCAGGAATATTATCCAGCGCCGGCAATTGTAGTGATTGGTGGTGAAGGTATGCGAGAAGGAGCAATTCAATGGCTCAGGCAACAAGTCAAACTAAACCATAACTTACTCGGAGTTTACAGTTTAGATAGATTTATTGCCTGGGCTAATAAAAGTTTTTAATATGAAGTAATTAATAATTCGCTAATTATACCACGCTTTTTAGTATTAGAATTAATTGACCGTGAGGCAGCGATCGTATAAATATTAAAGTTTATTTCCTGATATATTTGTCTAATAAATTCACAATCAGAATTACAGACCATAACTTTGACACCACGATTTGCTAACTCTGCACACACATCTCGCAAACGTGTTTGGTCTTGTTCACTAAAAGAATTGCCATTATAACCTGTAAAATAACTAGTATTGCTGATAGGATGATAAGGTGGATCACAAAAAACAAAATCATCACTACTCTTAGCATAATTCACCACATTCATAAAGTCTGCTTGCTTTATTTCACAAGATGAAAGGGCTTTAGATGCAATTCTGAGTAAATCTGCCGGACAAATATTCGGGTTTTTATAACTACCTAAAGGAACGTTAAATTTACCTTGCGAATTAACACGATATAAACCGTTATAACAGGTTTTATTTAAATAAATTAACCGCGCCGCTTTCTCTAAATCATTTATGCCTGGATGAGAACGCACACTATAATAATAATCTCGATTATGTTTAGATTTATGCTCTTGCAGTAAACTAATTAAACTTTCAACTTTATCTCTGACACAGCGATAGGTAGTAATTAGTTCGGCATTAATATCTGTTAAAACTGCCGTTGTTGGTTGCAAATGAAAAAAAACCGCACCACCACCTAAAAAGGGTTCGTAGTAAGTCTGATAAAACTTAGGAAAATAAGGAAGATATTGTTGAATTAACCTACTTTTACCACCTGCCCATTTTAAAAATGGACGTGGGCAAGTTTCAGGAAGCATTTGAATAACCATTTACAGACAAGTTCACTAAAATTAAGCTAATAAATATAACAGGATATAACTACCGACGCATATTCTATATTAGGTGAGTAATTTTCATCTGCATAGATTACAATTGGGTAGATAAAGCATATCAAAACAATCGTCATTTCATAACAAGGCAGTTTAGATTTCCATGTTTGACGGATTTTGGGATAACGTTTTTCGCTACCCCCGCTACTTAATTACTATCCTCGTCGGGCTTTTGGTGAACACATTTGAGCCATTAATGCCCTTCCTCAAACGCCCAGTCACCTTATTTGCCGTTGTCGGCTTATTACTGGGCGGTCTGGCTTTCGTGACTCTCACCTTACGCGCTATGCTGGGCTTGAGTGCAATTTAGTCTGGGAAAGCTTGGGGCTGTTGCTTTTAGCGTTGCTAGTTTTGGTATAGTCCTTCCCAGATTTTTGATTATTGATGTTTTATAACCTCTGTGCGGAGGCAAAGATTTTATGGCTACAAATCGCCGCGTTTCCCGTGTTGCTGAATTAATTAAACGGGAAGTTAGCCAAATGTTACTCAACGGAATTAAAGATGACCGTGTGGGTTCAGGTATGGTTAGTGTCACGGATGTAGACGTTTCTGGCGATTTGCAGCACGCCAAAATCTACGTCAGTATTTATGGTACAGAAGAAGCTAAGGCAGAAACAATGGCAGGCTTAAAGTCGGCTACGGGTTTTGTGCGTAGTGAACTTGGTGCTAGGGTACGGCTGCGTCGGACACCAGAGGTAATTTTTATCGAAGACCGTTCTATAGAACGAGGAAATAAAGTATTATCGCTGTTGAATAAACTCCAGGATGCGCGATCGCCTGAAACTTTAGATAGCGAAGAAGACATAGGCGCAGAAGAAGATTAGTAATAGTTATAGTAGGGGCAAAAATCGGTTCGCCCCTATTTAGTTGTTTTGCTAATCATTAAACTTCATAAGCATCTGACAAAATTTAAATCATAAACCACTCTCACTATGAGGACTGGCTGTAGGTGCTGGTTTTTCAGTTTTGGGAGTTTTTTGATGACTTTGCTGATCTACAGGGGGAAAAGCTTGTTTACCGATATTATCAGCCGCTTGTTTAAATAAAGGCTCGATTTTATTGCGCCAGTATTGAGTATCGGGTAACTTTTCGGGATGATTTTTGTAATCTAAAACCTTATCCCAATTACCATCATCCATCGCTTTGTTGATGTCGTTAAACAGTGCATCAGCCTTAGTCCAATCTTGCTGCCATTGGTTGATGATCTTACCTGTTTCTTGAATACCAGCAGAAGCATTAGCAGGAATAGACCGTAATAATGCGATCGCACCTACTAAATCTCCTGACTCATACTTCTTCCTAGCTTGTTCGACAACCTTGTCGCTGTTCTCATTGGGTTTCGCTGGTTCTGATTTTCCAGAATCGGAATTTGAGACCTCTGCTGGCGGAGTCGTCGCCTTACTCGGTTTTGGTTTGGGAAGCGGTCTAGCTGCAATCACAGTACCATCATCAACCGTCTTAATAGCAATACCTTTATCTCGCAGACAACCAATCCATTCATCATTATTGGAGATCACATCTGCATAGGCCCAAGCCAAGCGCCCAGAATTTAGTCTAACTTGTATCCAATTGCGCTTTGTCCGCAGTCCTGTCACCTCAAATTGTGTGTCCTCACCAATGGTTTTGAGAACATTATCAGAATTAATCGAACTAGGTTCAGAACGAATATTAGAATTACCCGTCACCATCGCCAAGCATTTATTTCCAGCGGTGGCGTTTTGACCTGTAAAATTAGCGGCAAAATTTCTCACATTTGGGTATAAATTTGCCACCAAAGCCGCCGCACTACCAGCCAAAAGTACACCAATTAACAACGGTAGAGGATCAGATTTGCTAGAAGTTCTGCGGGTGGGTTTGGTAGTACCAGGGTTTGCTGGCGCAACCGCCAGAGTTGGCTGAAAAGACGCAGCAGGTTTAGCTGTAGAATAACCATAATTTATCGCTGGTTCCGGTGGTGCCGCTGGCGTTAAAACTGGACTCATCACATTCAAACAAGCTTGCAGTGCTTCTGTGGCTGTTTGGTAACGGTCTTTAAAATGATAATGCACCATCTTCGTTAACACAGATGTTAACCGATAGCTAACAGGGGCTAAATGTTGCCAGCGAATTTCCCCAGTATCAGGGTCTTCTTGTAATTCTGAAGCCGATACACCAGTCAATGCTTGAATAGCAATAATACCTAAAGAATAAATATCACTATTGGGCCGGGGTTTACCTTGTCCTTGTTCCGTTGGCATATAGCCAGGAGTTCCAATAGCCACTGTCGCCGTCGGTTGTCCGCCAACCGTCACCATTGAAGAACTTAACTGTTTGACCGCCCCAAAATCTACTAAAACTAATTTATTGTCCGATGAGCGCCGAATAATATTATCTGGTTTAATATCGCGGTGAATTACACCTTGCTGGTGGACAAACTCTAAAATCCCTAATACTTCCTGCAACATTTGCAGAACTTGGCCTTCACTCCAGCGTTGACCAGAAATTAGTTCATTAGTTAAGGGATGTCCTTCGATGTATTCTTGGACTAAAAAGAATTCTTGATTTTCGTCAAAATAAGCCAGCAACCGAGGAATTTGGTCATGATATCCCAAGCGTTCCAAGGTGTCAGCTTCGTTTTGGAACAAGCGTTTGGCAGTTTCAAAAATTCTGGGGTCAGAACTGGTAGGCTTGAGGTGCTTGACAACGCAGATGGGGTTTCCTGGCCTTCTTGTATCTTGGGCAATATAGGTTTGACCAAAGCCTCCCTTAGCCAGCACTTGAATTACTTGGTAACGATTATCTAGTAGCTTACCGATCATATTCCCTCCCCAGAGTTATTACCTAATTTTCCAGCTGGTAATAAATATCTCCAAATTTTTTTACTTGAAATCCGCTATCTTGAGAAAAGATTTGAAATAAATACGTAGCTTTTTTATAAACCCTGTTTATTAACTTTTCTTTTTATATCGCTGTTGACGACCGATGCCACCTAAAATAACCAATCCAATTGCATGGCAACAGGCAGAACTTCTCATGCAACCAGCGTTCATTAGAGTTGTGGATAACATTCGTAAGCAACTCGACGCATCTGCTTGGCAGGGAACCTACCACGATGTACTGATTTGGCCGCCTAGCACCACCGACGAAATTAAAGCCTTGGTAACAAGACTGTTGGAAGAGATGGAAAGTGCCACACCAGAAGCAGCAGACGAAATCCGTGATACCCTGTCTCGGTTGCCAATGCCCCATCCAGGATATCATTTGCAATTGCAACGTCAAGAGCAGAAAATCAGCATTGATTTGTGGGAACTGTGTTATCAAGTGTGTTTTGCAAATTACAGCCCGGAGAATGATATTGCTGATATTGATACTAATTTAATTGATGAGTTAGGTGAAGTAGATTGGCAGCATCTAGAGAATAAGACAAAAGATTTAGTGGCACAGGTGTTTGCAAATTTACCAACGCACTGATTGAATTTGCGATCGCCTCAAGTAAATCTCAACCCTAAACTCTGTGAGAAAATTCATAAAACAGAGGATAATCATTAGCTTAGTCCGTGCAGACACCACATAAACACACAGAATTTACCTGTGTTTATTTCTGTTCATCTATGCTTTAATTGTCAAAACTTGGGCATAACCCAACATCCATCATCTAAACACTGCTCATGATTGACATTGACGGTTCCTACGGGGAGGGAGGCGGACAAGTTCTCCGTACTTGCTTAAGTTTAGCTGCTATCACAGGTGAACCAGTTCGCATTGCCAATATTCGCGCCGGACGCAAAAAGCCAGGACTAGCGCCACAACACCTCACAGCAGTTCGGGCGGCGGCAAAGATTTGTCAGGCGCAAATACAGGGCGATGCTTTAGGTTCGATGATGCTGGAATTTATTCCTAGTAGCCCAGTGCAGGCAGGAAGCTATACTTTTGATGTCAGTGAAGTGCTAGAAAGTGGTTCCGCTGGGGCAATTACTTTGGTTTTACAAACAATTCTTTTACCTTTAGCCTTAGCCAAAGGTGATTCTCAGGTAACTTTGCGCGGTGGAACTCATGTCATCTTTAGCCCAACGATGACATATATTGAGCAGGTATATCTACCGATGCTCAAGAGTATGGGAATTAAAGCATCTGTGAAATTAGGTGCGTGGGGGTGGTATCCCCAAGGTGGCGGAGAGGTAGAATTGCTGGTGAGTGGTGGGACACAACTCAGTAGCATACATTTATTAGAGCGCGGCAATTTACGCCAAGTCCGGGGACTGGCAGTGGTGACACAATTGCCTGCTCATATTCCTCAACGTATGGCTAACCGGGCAGAGAAAATATTAGGTGCAGCAGGATTAAAGGTTTCTGTACAAGCTTTACGCGAAAAAGGTGTTGCACCGGGAGCCGGGATTTTTCTCACGGCTGAATATGAGAAGAGTTTGACGGGATTTGGTGGGTTTGGGCGGTGGCGGATGTCATCAGAAAAAGTTGCAGAAATCGCTTGCGAACAACTGCTGAATTTTCACCAAACTGGTGCGCCTGTAGATGAGCATTTGGGAGATCAGTTAATTTTGCCCGCAACTTTGGCTACAGAAGAAAGTCAATATCAAGTAGCAAATGTTAGTACGCACTTGACAACTAATGCAGCAGTAATTGAGATGTTTGGACTGTCGCGGGTAATGGTGGATGCGGTGGAGAAGATTGTGAAAGTAGTACCTATATCTCACGGAAAGGCGCAAATAGTAAGAGTTTGAGAGATTGATTCAGCAATTCTAAATTTTTAATCCAAAATCTAAAAGTGGTAAACCACACCTTAAAGGACGGTAAGCACAACTCTTAGTTGATTTTAATATTTGTTACGTTTCGTTACACTAAAGACATCGAGGGGTGAAAATAAATCTCTCGCCAGATTTCAAAGGTGAACGACATGAATGGCACAATTCGCGTTGGTAATCTCTTCGGGATTCCGTTTTACATCCATCCGTCCTGGTTTTTGGTTCTTGGCTTAGTAACCTGGAGCTATAGTAGTGGACTTTCAGCCCAATTTCCTCAATTGTCTGGGGGGTTAGCTTTGCTACTAGGATTGATGACAGCGCTGTTATTGTTTGGTTCTGTCGTCGCCCACGAATTAGGACATAGTTTTGTTGCTTTGCGCCAAGGAATTGATGTTAAATCGATTACATTGTTTATCTTTGGTGGTTTGGCAAATCTCGAAAAAGAATCGAATACTCCCGCCGGAGCTTTTTGGATTGCGATCGCCGGGCCGTTAGTCAGCTTACTATTATGTGGAATCGTGACGATATTGGGTGTAACAACTGCGGTATCGGGGCCACTGGCGGCAATTCTTGGTGTTTTAGCTTCTGTTAACTTAGCTTTAGCACTGTTTAACTTGATTCCTGGCTTGCCTTTAGATGGCGGTAATATCCTCAAAGCACTTGTTTGGAAAATTACAGGTAATCCTTATAAAGGGGTGAGTTTTGCCAGCCGAGTTGGACAGGTTTTTGGTTGGGTGGCGATCGCTTCTGGGATAATTCCTCTAGTATTCTTTGGTAGCTTGGCTAATGTTTGGAACTTGTTAATCGGTTTCTTCTTACTGCAAAATGCTGGTAATTCTGCCCAATTTGCTAGAGTCCAAGAAAAACTTGATGGCTTAACCGCCGCAGATGTCGTAACAAACAATAGCCCCATCATCTCTGCAAACCTCAGCTTAAGAGAATTTGCTGATGAACAGATTCTGCACAAACAAGACTGGCGACGCTTCTTAGTCACAGATGATGCAGGACAATTAGTCGGCGCAGTGACTTTAGATGACCTACGAACTATTCCCACCGCACAGTGGACAGAAACTCAAGTTCAAGAAATCATGCGCCCAGTTGCTGCATCCAACACAGTCAAATCCGATCAACCCCTCTTAGAAGTCATCCAGCTACTGGAACAACAAAAACTCTCAGCTTTAGCTGTAATTCGAGACAATGGCGTTCTGGTGGGGATTTTAGAAAAAGCAGCAATTATTCAACTGTTGCAAGGTCAACCTATAACTCACCCTGCATAGATATCTCATCACTCAATACTCCTTCTCAACCCTCTCTCAGTCAATCTGAGGGAGTTTTTTTGTGGAAAAGCATTCAGCCAAAATTGTTTCACTCTGGATCTATGCCCAATTCTCGCAACTTTGCTAATAATACTGCTTGACGCTGACGTTCAATTTCTAATTGAGCGATCGCATCATCCGCACGTTGACGTTCTTGTTCCGCCCGTTGGCGTTCTTGTTCAGTTTGTTCGGAACTCCACAGCAACAAATTACCGGCTTCATCCCACCACCGCAACCAATAAATATTCATTCCTAAGCGAGTACCTCGCCAAATTCCTAAAAATAATTCCATTTCAGGAATCCAAAATTGTCCTGATTCTGTCGGTTGTTGTAAAACATATCGTCCATTTTCCAGACGCAGGACTTCTAAACTCACTTCGTAAGGATTGAAAATTGCATAGACGGGAACTTGCAAGATTTGTTCGTAAAAGTAGAGTTTTCCATAGGGAAATGTGGGACGAATTGAATATTCTCCGTTGTCGGTGTCGGAAAGAAACTCCATCACCACAGCGATGTTTTCACCTTCTATATTGGGTGTATAGCTACGCCGAATTACACCTGTACCTACTGGTGAAACGCTTGGTACGTATAACCAATCAGGTGCTTTAACCACTGTTTTTTGATTGATATTGGCGACGATCCCAAAATTAGATGCAACTAGCATCTGAGGTTGAATACGATTAGCTGTATGCAAAGCTTCTGTTAAAGCTGCTGCTAAAAACGGCTGTTGAATGTTTTCCACTGGATCGTCGGGCAGAATAAAATCATCTGGGAGTTTTTCCCAAGTGACGACAGGGGTTTGGCGCTGAGGTGCGGCTAGAACCATAATGGTTAAAATGTCGCTTGTAGGCTTGGGGACTAATGCCAATATTTTACAGTGCTTTTTAGATGTCTGAAATCAAGAGGTATTCAGAGATATCGAGAGTTTGTCTGGGGAAACAAAGTTACTTTTATGCCTAGTTAGGGAACTCTAGCAATTAAGGTTTTGTTTCACAATACAAGGACTTACTTATGGATAAAAGCATTGTTCAGTTGGTTGACGAGTTACCCAGCGATAATATTACTGTCAAAGTTCTCAAAGCCCTTGATTATGTCGCACCAGGGCAGTGGGATAATTTGGTAGGTTTTGATAATACAATCCGCGCGATTACTGGCGAAACGGATGCTAACGTAATTAAAAGAATCCGCGATCGCGCCGATAGTATATATGTAGATCCACAACACGGCTATCAAGCAGCCATCAAACTTTATCAAATCATCGACAAAGCCGATGCAGCAATGGGAACTGCGGCTTTAGCTAACAAAGTGAGCGAAAAAATTAGTTTTCTCTCTTTTTTAGGTAATATTACGCCCAAAGCCGATGTCACTCAAACAATTGATTTAATTCTCAAAATTGCTATCGAAATCATCGCCTTCTGCAAAATCAACGGAATTCCCCAACCGAACCCCCAAGAATTCGCCAATATCTTAGCGAATAACTATCAAAACGCTTCCCTGATGCGGATGGCTGCGTTGGTTTGTATAGATGGCATTTTACCTTTAGGCCCCGACTTCCTGATTAAAATTCAGGAAATTATTGGCGGTGCTACTGCTAATGATGCGATCGCCCAAAATCCTGTATTCCAAGCTGTCAATAGTTCTTTACCTGGTAATAGCCCTGCGGATAAAGTTGGTTTTCTTTCCCAAGCTTTTAACTCTGTCCAAGGTTGGATGAATAACCTAGTCGCCAAGACAGGTATCACGCCACAGTCTATTGCTAATGGTTTAAGTAGTTTTGTGCAGATTGCTGACGATAATTTAGATTTTGTCGCCGCATTCTTAGATCAAACTACAAATTATTTTGAGCATACTGGCATTCAAACTGTTGCCCGCAGCATAATTTTACAAGCTCATACTTTAGTCAAAGCAGAAATTGCCGAAGAAGCCAAACAGCCACAAAAACAAGATACTGCATCTGCAACCAAGTCTAAGTCAGATACTCCTACTCAGTATGACGTGAATAGCACAGTAGAAGTTTGGGACGAAGAAGACGAAGAATGGTACAAAGCCACAATTCAGAAAATTAAAGATGACCAATTCTTTATTAATTATGTTGGCTATGGTTCATCTTCTGATGAGTGGGTTGGTGAAGATGCGATTCGGATTCGCGCCCTAGAATCATCGGATGATAATGGATTTGCAGTTGGTCAAAAAGTAAAATGCTGGGATGAAGAAAACGAAGAATGGTATAGTGCCACAATTGAGGAAATTCGTGGTCAGCAATACTTTGTGCATTACCAGGGATATGATTCATCTTATGATGAGTGGCTTGATTTAGCAGAAATTCGCTAGATTAGACAGGCATTGAGTCTATTAAACATTCACTCAATGCCGAGAATATCTAAAACTTATGTTACGTAGTTTGACTTATATCTAAAAGCATTGGTATTTGTGCTTTTTCGTCATTAGACTAGATTTAGCACAGGGTAGAAATTTAGAGGAAAATTATGATGAGCGATCGCGACTATACATTAATCCTGGACAAAAGCGGTAGTATGTCTACACCTGACCAGGTAGGTGGTAGAAGTAGATGGGAGATAGCTCAAGAATCTACTCTCGCTTTAGCCCGAAAATGTGAACAATTTGACCCAGATGGCATTACAGTTTATGTATTTTCTGGCAAATTCAAACGTTATGATGATGTAACCTCAGCTAAAGTAGCCCAGATTTTCCTCGAAAATGACCCCGCAGGTACCACCAACTTAGCTGGTGTCCTCCAGGATGCAACTAATAATTATTTTCAACGTAAAGCCGCAGGTAAAACCAAAGCCAATGGTGAAACTATATTAGTTATTACCGATGGTGAACCTGATGATCGCAAAGCAGTATTTGAAGTAATTATCCAAGCAACTCGTCAAATGGAGCGAGATGAAGAATTAGGAATATCTATCATTCAAGTAGGCTCAGATGCTCAAGCAACTAAGTTTCTCAAAGCTTTAGATGATCAATTACAAGGTGTCGGCGCTAAATTTGATATCTGCGATACCATCACTTTAGAAGATTTAGAAGATATGAGTCTTGCAGATGTATTGATGAATGCAATTACAGATTGATCAGTCAATAGTCCAAAGTCAATAGTCAATGGTCAATAGTTAATCAATAGAGTTTATTAACAAATAACCAATAACTAATTGGAGAAATTTATTATGCTTGACAACCGAGATTATACTTTAATTATTGATAAAAGTGGCAGCATGGCAACCCCAGACCAAAAAGGCGGTAGAAGCCGCTGGGTTACAGCCCAAGAATCTACTTTAGCTTTAGCTAGTAAGTGTGAACAGTTTGATCCCGATGGGATTACTGTTTATGTATTTTCGGGAAGATTTAAGCGCTATGAAAATGTCACTACTAGTAAAGTTACCCAAATTTTCCAAGAAAATGATCCATCAGGAACTACAGACTTAGCCGCAGTCTTAAAACACGCTACGGATGATTATTTTCAACGTAAGTCTTCTGGTCAAACAAAGCCAAACGGAGAAACAATTTTAGTAGTAACTGATGGTGAACCAGATGACCGCAAAGCAGTTATGCGCGTAATTATTGAAGCTTCTCGGCGGATGGACAAAGATGAAGAACTAGCAATTTCCTTTATTCAAGTCGGTTCAGATCAACAAGCTACTCGGTTTCTCAAAGTATTAGATGATGAATTGCAAAGCGCTGGAGCAAAATTCGATATCTGCGACACCATTACAATGGAAGATATGGAAGATTTAAGTTTGTCAGAAGTTTTGCTCAACGCCATTAACGATTAGTTTAAAAACCCAACAATGTTATTCTCATAGTTTCTCGATTTGATCCGCGTGCATCTGCGGTTAATTATTCATTAGAGCGATCGCTATCACAATCAACGAACAAAAATGGACTCTATTGATAAACTTTTAGCTCAAATCAAAGCGGAATATGATCCAGCAAAACCCGCACCTACACCACAACAATCTAAACCAGATTTAATCTCACCATTCATTTCAACACCATCTAAATCACAATCTATCATCGATAACATTTTGGCGGAAGTAAAAGCTGATGTTGAAGAACAAGCCGCCATTGAGGAGTTGCAAAGACAACAAGAACGCGAACAAGAACGCATTCAACAAGAAAAAATCAAAGCTCAACAATTAGAAGTTTTGCAAAAAAAAGCAAAAGAATGGTTGAAAAAATTAGATCCTCTGTCACCAGAAGGATTATGGTTTGAAAGTTTTGCTGAAGGCTACCCCTCAAAATTAGCAGCAGCAATTGAATATTTACAAAATAATTAAATAATATATTTTACAGCTTATTTTGGTTGTTGATATTAGATAAATGCTCAACAGCCCAGTCGTGCATCGCATAGAGAATAGGTTTCAGACTTTCTCCTAATAGCGTGAGAGAATATTCTACCTTGGGAGGTATTTGAGCATAAACTTGTCGATGTACTATCCCATCTTCTTCCATTTCTCTCAGTTGCTGAGTTAACATCTTTTGGGTAATTCCTGGTAAGGCTCGTTGCAATTCACCAAAGCGTTTTACACCAGTGATTAATTCCCTAATAATTAAAACTTTCCAGCGTCCGCCAATTACCTTCAGGGTAGTTTCTACTTCACAAGTTAGCCTGCGATCGCTTTCTGCTTCTGCTTTCATAATTACTTTATTAGTGGAAGTGAAGAATAATAAACTTGCTACATTATCCACGCAGCTTGAAAAAATTCCTGTTCGCAAACCATAGCGTAACGGTAAGTTGAATGAACTAAAGCGCTATTAGTAGCGTAGTTATCCACCAAAGTTTCTAATTGTTGTGTGAGTGGTTGAAAATCTGTACCACTGTAGGTGATAATCCAATCTGCATAGTGATGATGAGGAATCCCATTACAAGCTAACCGTTCTCCTAAAAAGGCATACAGCCGCATACAGGGTGACATCGCCGCCGCAGTTATCCCAACATCGCTACTCCAAGCTGTGGCTAACAAAAAATCTGTATAACGCCGGGTAGCTGCGCCTGGTTCTACTGAGCGCAAATCAACTCCCCACTTGGCTGCATAACCTTGATGTAGTTGTAACTCCGCTAAAACTCCACTAACTAAGTTGTGAAATATGGTAAATCCTTTCCAATCTGGTGCTTTAGCTGCGGCGATGCTATAAGCACGGGCGAAAGCTTCTAAAAAGAAAGCATCTTGTCCTACATAGTAAGCAAATTTGGTTGGTTCAAGACTACCATCAGCGATACCTTGCACAAAAGGATGCTCTAGACAAGCTTGCCCTAAATCTTGATTAGCTACCCACAATTCATTGGATAAAGTCATTAGTCTGGAGCTTGTAGCCAAAAATTCTTAAATTGATCCTAGCTGACTATCAAGCTATATAGCTCTACATCCTTGATCTTTTGTAGTTAAAGTGATTACTTGCTTATATAGTAAAAAGGCAGAAACCTTTCCTGCCTCTATATCAACTGCTTTAGCAGTTCAGTAATATTTCCATAGTAATTTTTACAAGTATTTATCTCACTTCACAATGTATACGCAACACTGTTTTAACTTTTGTTGATCAGATTATTTTCTATAAACAAAACTAGTAAAGACGTGGTATCGCTACGCCTATACTAGTTTAAGAATATAAATGTTCCTCACGCTGGCGTTCGGAACTCTGGAAGATCTAGACACACTTAGTTAAGTTGAACCAAGGCGATCGCATCTGGCGGTAAAATATGCAATTGTTGTCATAGTTTGACATATCTGTATAATTCTGCCCTTATGTGCTTAAAATATACAAAAATGCCACTATATAACTTGTTTTTTAGTCAACTACCTTAATCACAGCAGTTGCTACTCTTTGAGAAGCTGCACCAAAGCGCCTCTACAAATCGGGAAAACCGCCCAACATATTAACTCACCGCTATGGGTTTACACTTTGTCAATCATAGCTGCCAGTAATCTTTGATTTAGTCGAGCAAGACTCATGGACAATTAAAAATTAAAAACCATAAAGTTGATTTTTAATTTTTAATTTCTCCTTGCTAGTCTTAATTGGTGGTTTGTGCTGCTAACATCTGCTTGAGCTTTTCTAGTTCCGATGCCCAACGGGGATCTGGACGAATTGCATCTGAGTCAGTTGATGTGCTACTTTCGCGCCCACCACTGCTGCGTTTAGACTTCTTAGAGCCTTTGTCCCGACGATTGCTTTCTTTATTGCTGCTAGGAGTAGGATTGCTATGTGCAGCCGCTTTAGGCGCTTGCTCTTCGCCTTCATCACCCTTGGTGCGGGGCAATGCTTTTTCTAGCTTAATTGGGGTATCTTTGAACATCTGACCATTATATTTTTCAATAATTTGATCAGCTTGTTCGTCATTGTTGACGGTTAAGAACCCAAAACCACGACATTTACCAGTTTTCCGGTCTTTAATTAGTTTTGTGGTAACAGCATCGCCTTCTGCCGCAAAAACTGCTTGCAGGTCTTGACGATCTATTTCTTCTTTTGGCAAATTGCCTATATATAGGCGAACGGACATGACTATACCTCCAGAGTTTAATGAACGTAGCAAGGCAAGAGAACAATCACTTGGTTTTGGCTTTTAAATAGATGCTTTTGATTAAATTTGCCATCAACCAATTTTTTTGACTCCAAACTGTCAACTTATACAATACAGTTTTTCGTTTGGATAAAGCTTGTATATTACAAAAGCGCATACAACGCTCAGTTAATACCACCTTAATTCTAAAATTTGTAAATTTATTAGCCTACTGTCTGCCACAGTAAACATTTTTTTGATGTCCTTGCCCGCAGAATTCAACACCATTCCCTACATTATCACGGTATCTTCTACGTAGCTAGTTCAGAACACACATTTCCGATTATATGGTGAATCAATAGTAACATAAAATACATTTTTTTCTCAAGAACGGATATTTGAAACAAAAACCAGCCAATGGCTGGTCTAGCTGCTGTGTTGGGAGGATAAAAAGATGGATTGGCGTAAGCAGTTACTAAGCTAGGATGCTTAATTTATGCTGGTTGCTCAGAATATTGTTAATAAATGTAACACTTGTAAAGAAATGTTGCAACATAGTACAGAGTCCATAGTCAACAATTTTCTTCTGGCTTTTTAACTCATCAACCATTGACCATTAACTAACCTAGAAGAAAAATGTACGCACCCCAAGCCTGTGCGGCTATGGCCAACATGGTAGACCAAATGGGGTGAGGACTATAAAGGGTGGTGCCTGTTTGAGTTTGTACAGACTGGATATCTATCCAAGGCGTTGCACCACGACGGAACCAGCCGATGACAGTAACTTGCCGTCCGATCAAATCTGGAAGATGGACTTTCTGCCCCAAGCATAACCAAGGAACGTGGTGTAATTTCACCAAACCATTGCTGGACTGTAAGATAAAATCTTGTGCCAAAGAGTTTGCTGTGCCAGGGCGACCTAACAATTGGCCGACCAAACAGACACTAGTACTATCTATAGGGATGGCAGATGGATTAGCTAACAGGTTAGGTAAACTTTCATTAGCTTGGTAATTAGCAGTTTTGAGATTTGGAAAAAAAGCATTCATGCGAATTACTAAACCAATGCTAAAACCAATCAGTAGGCAACCACTGACAAAATTCCAATCTTCATAAATCCATTTCAAGTTCAAAAATTTGAGGCTGAAAGCAGTTTGCCAACTCAACCAAATTAACCCGGCAAATCCAAAACCTATGGGAATACCTAAAAAAGGCGCGATTTGCAGCAAGAAGGATTGACGTGTAGTTTTAATAAACTGTTCGTTGGCCAGATGGAGTTCAGTTTCTATGTGCCAGTGACGAGCTATTTGACACAGCCATTGAATACGCTGACCCATTAACGGATGGCTATTATTAATTGCCATCCAGTGACGATAGGGATTGATATGATCCCACATCAAGGCTGATTCAAAGGCAATATGACCAGCAATACTACCCAAAGATAGACTTTGTTGGTAGCTGATCGGCATGAGGAGATTTAGACTTTCTAGCTGACAATTGGTGTGTTGTACTTGTTGAATATCATGGGCAATGCCGATCGCAATTTTCAAGAAAGCCCGAATTAAAGCGTTAGGATTACCAGTAATTTCGGCAGCTAGGCGATCGCTATAATAATGTCGTGAGCGCGATAACCATAAAGCTGTCCCCGTAAATAAACACCAAATTCCATAAATCAGACTAGAGAATATATTAAACGGCCACTGCCCAAAACCAGGCGAGATATTGTTTCCCCACTGAGAAATTTGCTGATATAAACGATAAATCGGCAAAGTCAGCAGCAATACCAAGGACATGACTAAATAATCACCGTGGGCAATATGTCCCAACTGGGTAGCATAGATAGTGGCAATTTCATCATCTGCCAATTGATTTAATAGCCCTTGACTGACGACAATCCGCGCATTCCGGGGTAAATTGCCGTAGGTTAAAGCTATAGGTGTATTGATGGGTAAAATTCGCAGGTGGGGTAATTGCCAGCGTTTTTGCTGACAGTAGCGCTGGAGGACTCTGGCTGTTTCTCTGCTGCGGCTGTGCAAGATATCTTTTGATAGGGGTTGCTGACTACAAAACCGAGTTAGTAACCAATCTAAGAGCCAAGGGGAGAGGGCGATCGCACTCACCAAAATACCAATTACCACCAGCTTGGGGTCGCGGTAGAAAAACGGCAATGGTGCCAAATACGGTAACTTGTCTAAAATTACATTCACCGATACCATTACTACCTTCAAGAGAAACTCCATCACCCAAAACAAAGCAACGATGGTGAAGAGTGCCTGTAACCGCAAAGGCAGTAATTTCGGTTTACGTAGAGGTTGCCATACCTTGGCGCGTTTTGCTTGTCGCCAGTAAATATTTAGCCGTTGAGTCGGTGTATATCCATCTGACTCTGTAAACCGATTTTGTGATGCTACTGGCGTTTCTATGAAAGTATTTTGATAATGACTTGGCTGTGCCTGTTTTTCCAGCACAGACTGTTGTATGCGTCCTGATACCACAGTCGATGAGTTACCAGAATTTGTCGTTTCTTTTGATGTTTGTGGAGATACTTTTTTTGTTTTTTTACGTTTTGTTAAATGTGTTAGAGCGCGTTCTGCCCACTCTTGGACTTGGGGATTTTGGCTATCTCTAAGAGTTTGGCACAGGGCGATCGCCTTGCGGGCTTCGCCAGTGCGGGCATAGGCCATAACTAACCCAACACGAGCTTGTAAGCTAGTAGTGCTATTGCCTTTACTACTAGCAACAGGCTCTAGTTGAGCGATCGCTGTTTGATAATCTCCCTGCTTGAGGGCAGTTAAACCAGCCTCCAAAGATGATTCAGAATATGAAGGCATAGAAATTCTGGCACTCCAATCTCTGCTAACTGACAGAATAAGGTAAAAGTAAAAATTTAAAAGGCAAAAGTAAAGAAGAACAAAATTGCTCACCAGTACCTAGACTGCTGCGCCTCGCGTTTTAGATATAAGATTTTCTTTTTACTTTTCACTTTTAGCTTTTGACTTTTGATCCACGGTGATATAACAACGCGACCCCGCGATGCCGTGGACATCAACTATACCCGATAAGTAGAATTCAGGAGTCAGAATTCAAGAGTCAGGAGTCAAAATTCAGGATTTGTACTGAATTCTGAATTCCAGACTCTGGATGCTTCTTCAAGATTCCACTGATGATTGACCATAAAGTACCGGGGCGATCGCGCTTAATTTTAAATTTGGATGGTCTTCTAGTAACTGATGGCAATTCCATTCATTACGGAATAGCAGCACTGGCCGATCCATACTGTCTTTGACTGTGGTGGTGTTAAATAAACGTCCCACCTTGTTCAAAGCTTCCCAACCACCTTCTACCCAACGGGCGACGCTGTAGGGTAATAAATCGAGAATTGTTTCTACACCATACTCATTTTGTAGGCGAAACTGCACCACTTCAAATTGCAACTGACCCACCGCAGCCAAAATTGGGTCGCGTTTGGCTTCATCAGTTGAGTACATAATCTGCACAGCACCTTCTTCGCGCAATTCCGAAATACCTTTTTGAAATTGCTTAAACTTTGAGGGGTTGGGGTTTCTCAGGGTAGCAAACAGTTCTGGTGAAAAATACGGAATCCCCTCATATTCCAACTTCTGCCCTGTGTAAATGGTATCGCCGATCGCAAAAACGCCAGGATTGTTTAAGCCGATGACATCACCTGGATATGCTATGTCAATCGATTCCCGTTCTTGGGCAAAGAGTTTTTGCGGACGAGATAAACGCACAACTTTGCCTGTGCGGGCATGATTGACTGTCATATCTTTTTCAAATCTGCCAGTGCAGACCCGGACAAAAGCAATGCGATCGCGGTGTTTTGGATCCATATTGGCTTGCAATTTGAACACAAAACCGGAAAATTCCGGGTAAGTGGGGGGAACTTCACCAACGCTACTGTTATGAACACCTGGTTTTAAAGCACAGTCAAGGAAAGACTTGAGGAATAACTCTACGCCAAAGTTGGTCATGGCGCTACCAAAGAACACTGGAGTCATTTTGCCTTGATGCACTAATTCCAAATCTAGTTCCGGGCCGACTCCCTCTAAAAGTTCCAGATCATTTTTGAGTTGGTAGTACAAGTCTGCTTCTAGGAGTTGTTCAATTGTGGCATCACCCAAGTCAACAACAGTATCCAAAGCTTCTTTACTACCGTGGGCGCTGCGTTCAAACAAGTGAATTTGTTGTTGTTGACGATCAAAAACACCCTTAAAGCGATCGCCCATCCCAATCGGCCAATTCACGGCGTAAGTCTGCAACCCTAGTTCCTGTTCAATTTCATCTAACAGTTCTAAAGGTTCTCTACCCGGACGGTCGAGTTTATTTACAAAGGTGAAAATTGGCAAACCCCGCAATTTGCATACTTCAAATAATTTCCGGGTTTGGGGTTCCAAACCTTTAGCCGCATCAATTAACATCACCGCATTATCGGCTGCGGCGAGAGTACGGTAAGTATCTTCACTAAAATCTTGGTGTCCGGGAGTGTCTAATAAATTAATCTGACAGTTACGGTATGCAAACTGTAAAACGGTTGAGGTAATGGAAATTCCCCGTTGTTGTTCCATCGCCATCCAGTCTGAGGTAGCCTTGCGCTGCGCCCGCCGCGCTTTTACCGCACCAGCTTCGTGAATCGCACCTCCGTACAGCAGGAGTTTTTCTGTGAGTGTTGTTTTACCCGCGTCAGGGTGAGAAATAATCGCAAAGTTGCGTCGCAGTTCTACTGCTTGGTGAAGTTCTGACTGAAGTTCAGTTGACATAATTGACCTAAATGTATAGCTTACCTTGTTACTTTACTTAACTTAATTTTTCTCTACTTTAGTAAGTCTTTTAATCTTAAAACAACGAGGCTCGTGATAGGTTCAACATAGTGATAAGTGCTGAGTCACCGAACTTTGCTCAACGCGGGGAACCCGCGCACGCAAGTTCTCGCAGAATACTGAGTAACAAATGTTAGTCCCTAGCCTCTAAAAGGAGAGAAGTATGTACGACCCAGATAAGCGAAAGCTGTTATCTGCCTTGTGTCATGGAGCGATTTTTTTCAGTACGACTTTTGTGTCAGTTGGCATACCGATCGCTATGCTATTCATTGCTAATGATCCGGTAGTACTAGAAAATGCCAAAGAATCCATTAATTTTCACTTTAATGTTTGGATTTATGGAATCATTATTACAGCATTGATTTGGATAACTTTAGGTTTGTTATTTCCCTTAATTGGTATCGGCTATTTGCTGCATTGGGGATTAACAATTTGGGCGATCGCCAGCGTACTTACCAATCCAGACCAACCCTTTCGCTATCCCTTCATCTTCCGCGTCTTATAACTCTTTGCATCTACCATAATGAATGAAAAATGATCTATTTTTCGTTCAGAACTTAGTACTTTTTCCAGCCCGATTTTTAATACCTTGTTTTAATGCTAGTTAAGTACCAACCTAGTTGTAGAATACAAAATTGCCCCACAGCTTCATCAAGAGTAGGGCAAAGGACAGTTAAGCACTGTATTGTAGTTTGTCTGACAGTAGTAGAGTTTTTCTCTACTTTTGTGCCGCTTTGACTTGTGTCCATTACATCGTTTCCTTGACAAAAAATTATGTTTCCCATACAACGTCCCCGTCGTTTGCGTAGCCATCCCCAACTGCGCCGGATGGTACGTGAAACCATCCTCACCACCAACGATTTAATTTATCCACTGTTTGCTGTCCCAGGCGAAGGCATAGCCAAGGAAGTTAAATCCATGCCGGGAGTTTATCAACTCTCGGTAGACAAAATAGTGGAAGAAGCCAAAGAAGTTTATGACTTAGGCATTCCCGCCATTATTTTATTTGGCATTCCCGAAGATAAAGATGTTGATGCTACTGGTGCTTGGCACGATTGCGGAATTGTCCAAAAAGCTGCCACTGCGGTAAAAACGGCAGTCCCAGACTTGATTGTGATTGCTGACACTTGCTTGTGTGAATACACCAGTCATGGTCACTGTGGTTACTTACAAGTAGGTGATTTAACAGGCAGAGTCCTCAACGACCCCACCTTAGAATTACTCAAGAAAACCGCCGTTTCTCAAGCCAAAGCTGGTGCAGATATCATCGCCCCTTCCGGGATGATGGATGGTTTTGTCCAGGCAATTCGGGCGGGATTAGATGCAGCAGGATTTCAAGATACCCCCATTTTGTCGTATGCTGCTAAGTATGCTTCCGCTTACTATGGGCCTTTCCGGGATGCAGCCGACTCCACACCCCAATTTGGTGACAGAAGAACTTACCAAATGGATCCTGGCAATAGTCGGGAAGCTATCAAAGAAATTGAATTAGATATTGCCGAAGGTGCGGATATGCTCATGGTTAAGCCTGCTTTGGCTTACATGGATATTATCTGGCGGGTGAAGGAAGCGAGTAACTTACCTGTGGCAGCTTACAACGTTTCCGGTGAATATTCCATGATTAAAGCTGCGGCTTTAAATGGCTGGATTGACGAAGAGCGTGTAGTTATGGAAACTTTAACTGGCTTTAAACGTGCTGGTGCAGACTTGATTTTAACTTACCATGCCAAAGATGCAGCTAGATGGTTGCGGTAAGTGCTTTTTGCTGAGTTATTTTTAAATCTCACGCAAAGGCGCAAAGGCGCAAAGTATTTTTTTGTGTTTTGGTGTTTAGGCGTGAGATTATTTTTTTTGGTATTTAATCTTCATTCTCAATAGTTTCATCGTCAGAAGTACCAATAGCTTGTAGAACTTGTTTAACTATCTTAGGGTGCAGGACTTTTCCTGCATGAAAGGGAATTACAACCCTTACTTCTTCTCGAAAATAAATTCTATGACTTCCTTTACTTCTAATTTGAACAAAGCCTGCTTCTAGTAAAAGTATTTCAGCTTCTGTTGCAGTAAGCCGAGGCTGTTTAGGCAACTTTAACCTCCAAAGTCATGGTTAATACTTCTTTGTTTTGCAGTGCTTGTTTTTCTGCATTAGACAATGTTGCTATGTATAGTTCCACTGCTTCTTTGATGTTTTCTTGTACTTCTTCTAGTGAATTACCTTGAGATTGACAACCAGGAAGTTCAGGACAATAAGCATAATATCCATATTCATCTTTTTCAATCACAATGCTGACTTTATAAGACATATCCAATCTACCTTATATTGAAATCAAGCGTAACTCCATAACTACTTATGATATGTCGTTACAGCTACATCTAAGTTTTAGCCTTGATTAAGATTGCCTTGCCTGCTGCTAAAAATAGCAATATCATTCACCAGGATGAAAATTAAGCAGCCGCTTATATCAACAAAGATTAAACTCTATTAGAAGAATTCAACAATTGCCCAGATCAGTCTCATCTAGGTGATATAAAAAAATTATCAATATACTTTTAAGTAATTGCTCACAGCAAGCATAGCAAAACAATTTATGAAATTTAACTATTTATTAACACCAGCACTGATTGGAGTTTCAGTTGCTTTTGTGCAACCACAAATGGCTGTTGCGCTTTCTTCAACAGAAGTCAGCAAAATTGCTAAAGCCATGACGGTGTTGATTGAAAATCCAAACGGTTCTGGTTCTGGGGTAATTATTCGCCGCGAAGGTGAGACTTACACTGTGTTAACAGCTAAACACGTTATCGAAAACCCAGATAAATATGCAGTTGTCACTCCCGACGATCGCCGTTATGAGTTAAAGTACAACACGGTGAAAAAGCTATCGGGGATAGATTTAGCTATTGGGCAGTTTACCAGTAATAAAACTTATCCTGTGGCCAAAATCGGCAACTCCGATGATATCAGCGAAGGTGCAACATCTTATGTTGCGGGGTTCCCTCAACCCAGTGCGGCAATTTCTATCTCAATTTACAATTTCATTGAAGGGCGAATCACTGCCAATGCTTCTAAAGCCCTGCGTGATGGTTATGCTTTAGTTTATAATAACGACACTCTGCCCGGAATGAGTGGCGGCCCAGTACTGAATGATAAAGGCGAATTAGTAGGTATTCACGGTAGAGGTGACACCGCCGAGAACTACCAAATTTCTGATAAAAATCCCGATGTAATTATTAAAACTGGTTTTAATTTAGGCATTCCCATCAATACTTTTTTACGCACCTTACCTAAAGGTGAGGTAGGTGCTGTCAGTCAACCTACTCCCACAACACCCAAGGCAGATGACTTTTATATTCAAGGTGGGGATAAGTATAAAAAAGGTGATTACAAAGGGGCAATTGAAGCTTACGACCAGGCAATTCGCATCAATCCCAAGTATTCTTATGCTTACAATGACAGGGGAAATGCGCGTTATTATTTAGGTGATAAACAAGGCGCATTAAAAGATTACAACCAAGCCTTAAAAATTAATCCTGAATATGCCTTTGCCTATTATAATCGCGGCAATATTCTCTATGATTTTGATGATAAAAGAGGGGCGTTGGCTGATTATAACCAAGCCTTGAAACTTAATCCTAATTATTCTTCTGCTTATAATAATCGCGGTAACTCCCACTATGCTTTAGGCGATAAACAGAGGGCGCTGGCTGATTATAACTTAGCAATTAAAACTGATCCTGGTAATTCGGAAGCTTATTACAATCGGGGAAATACTCGCGCTAGTTTAGGAGATAAGCAAGGGGCAATAACTGATTATAATCAAGCGATTAAGATTAACCCTAATTATGTTTTTGCCTACAATAACCGGGGAAATATACGCTATGATTTGGGTGATTATCAAGGAGCGATCGCAGATTATTCCCAAGCTGTTAAAATCAACCCTAATCATTCCTCCGCTTACAACGGTAGGGGTAATGCTCGTTATTATTTGGGCGATAAACAAGGCGCAACTGCTGATTACACCTTAGCCTTGAAAGCTAATCCCAACAACGCCGAAGCTTATTATAACCGAGCCAATGCTCGCTCTGATTTGAAAGATTCCTCAGCAGCGATCGCTGATTACAATCAAGCAATTAAACTTAATCCTAACTATTCTGCTGCTTACAATGGTAGAGGTAATGCCTTTTATTATTTAGGTGAAAAGCAAAAGGCACTTACAGATTATAGCCAAGCCATCAAAAGCGATACTAATAATTCTGAAGCTTACTATAACCGAGGCAATGTTTACTTTGATTTAGGTAATAAAAAAGGAGCGATCGCCGACTATACCCAAGCGATTAAAATTAATCCTAATTATGCCTATGCTTACAATAATCGCGGTAATGCTAAGTATGATGTCAATGATTTGCAAGGAGCCTTAGCTGATTATAATCAAGCCTTAAAGCTTCTGCCTAATTATGCCTATGCTTACTACAATCGAGCGAATGTTTACAAAAATCTGGGAGACTTAGAAGGAGCGATCGCCGATTATAATCAAGCAATTATCAACAACTCCAACTATGCCCAAGCCTATCAAAATCGTGGTCTGGCTCGTTATGATTTAGGCGAACAGCAAGGGGGTATTACTGATTTAGAAATGGCAGCTAATTTGTATAAAGAACAAGGAAACGCAGCAGCTTATCAACAAACCATAGAAGCAATTAAAAAACGTCAACGTTAGCAAGTCAAAAAATAATGAGCATTATCCTAAATTGCTTTTAAATTGTGAATTATTACGAGTTATTTCACATTAAAACTATGAAATTATGACAACTTTACCTGAGTAAATACTAAGTGCTGGAAAATTACCAAGAAATATCAGCAACAATCAACCACTATCATCCGTCAATCCACTTACTCAGAAAACACTCCTCCTAGAACTGTCTAGCAACAATCAGGCAGTGATTTTCTCATGTTTTGAGGTATAACGTGATGAAATCGAATATTAAGTTATTTCCCATAATCAACAGCACCAGCAATTTTCCCAAAGGTGTTGTTTTTACCATAGCTTTAACCAGCTTGCTATCTTTGGGACAGGGATTTATCGGTAATTATTCAGCTGAAGCTGCGCCGCGTGGGGAACCGATACAACTTTCGCAACGCTTACCTGATCACTTTCGTAATCGCTCTAATGGATTACCGCGAAGAATTGCCAACATCATAATTAATGATGCGGCTCGGCGTGGTAGAGTAACGAGTAATCAAGTGCGAATTACTCAAGTCCGTTCTCAAACTTTTGCTAATCCTTGTATTTTTAATTTTGGTGAAGTTTGTACAAGAGAATATAACCCCATCAAAGGTTGGGAAGTAATTGTTACAGTTCAAAATCAGTATTTTACTTACCACGTTGATGAATCAGGTTCTCAGATTGTTTTAGATCCCAAAACTACAGATTCAGGCTCAGACAACAGTTATCAATTACCCAGAGCGATCGCCAACAATATTTTACGAGATGCTTCCCGTCGTTCTGGAGAGAACATCAGTAATTTAAGAATTACCCAAGCGACCCGCAAAACCTTTGGTAATGCTTGTGAATTTAATTTTGGTGAAGTTTGTACACAACAATATGATCCTATTCAAGGTTGGGAAGTAATAGTCAGAGTTGAGGGACAGTCTTGGACTTACCACAGCAATGAATCTGGTTCCCAAATCGTTTTAGATCCACAAATTAGCGATTCAGGTTCAGAAAACAGTGGACAACTACCAAGAGCGATCGCCGATAGAATTTTACGAGATGCGGCTCGTCGTTCTGGGGAAGATGTGAATGATTTAAGAATTAGCGAAAGTACTCGCAAAACCTTTGGTAATACTTGTGAGTTTAACTTTGGCGAAGTTTGTACTAGGGAATATAACCCCATTCGCGGTTGGGAAGTGATTGTGCGAGTGCGTCGTCAGACTTGGACTTATCATGTTGATGAATCTGCTTCTCGGATTGTGTTAGATCCGCAAATTAGCGATTCAGGTTCAGAAAACAGTGGACAATTACCAAGAGCGATCGCCGATAAAATTTTACGAGACGCGGCTCGTCGTTCTGGCGAAGATGTGAATGATTTAAGAATTAGCGAAAGTACTCGCAAAACCTTTAGTAATCGTTGTGTCTTCAACTTTGGCGAAATCTGCACAGAAGAATATAACCCAATTGAAGGCTGGGAAGTGATTGTGCGAGTGCGTCGCCAGACTTGGACTTATCACGTTGATGAATCTGCTTCTCGGATTGTTTTAGACCCGGATATTGGACGCTAATACCGCTACGCGGAAGTCAAAAGTCAAAAGTCAAAAGTCAAAAAGCTTATATTACAAGCTTTTCACTAACTTGAAATGGTATCTTTAATTTCCGCCGCGTTGTACTAGATTGGTGAAGCTGGCGACTAATCACAACAAAATCTCCGACTGCTTTGCACGGTCGGGGATCTGAGCATCTCGATTGTTTCAATGCAAATAGGATTGCCATATTGGCATTTGAGCAATTTGAATAGTATATAATGATGGATTGTGTCGAATCGTCAAATTTAAACCCAGCCAATGCCTAAACTAAAAACCCGTAAAGCAGCAGCAAAACGGTTCCGCGCTACTGGTAGCGGTAAAATCGTCCGCCGCAAAGCTTTCAAAAATCACTTGTTAGAACACAAGACCACTAACAAAAAGCGTAAATTCTCCAAAATGGCAATTGTCAACGAGCGCGACGAAGAAAACGTACGCTTGATGCTGCCTTATTTGTAATGTAAATCTTTTAGGAATTAAAACATGACACGGGTAAAACGCGGTAACGTAGCTCGCAAACGCCGCAATAAAATTCTCAAGTTAGCTAAAGGTTTTCGTGGTTCTCACTCAACGCTGTTTAGAACCGCTAATCAGCAAGTAATGAAAGCGCTACGCAGTGCTTACCGCGATCGCAAAAAACGCAAACGCGATTTTCGCCGTCTGTGGATCACTCGGATTAACGCTGCTGCTAGACAAAATGGTTTAAGCTACAGCCAGTTGATTGGTAACTTGAAAAAAGCCGAAATCCAACTCAACCGTAAAATGTTGGCACAATTAGCAGTCTTAGATCCTACCAGCTTCAGCAAAGTTGCTGAATTGGCAAGCCAAGCTAAAAAATAAAGGTGGTAACGGATGAATAACCTTTGAAGGATAAAGTATGAAGTATGAAGGCTGAAACTTACCCCAAGCATCAATCAAGGGGTTGGCAAAAACTTAGCTCGTTGCTGAAAAAATTGGTGACGCAACAAGTCTGTTTTTCATCCTTTATTCTTTATCCTTTATCCTTGAATCGGTTATATCGGGTATTATCCACCGCCATTTTAGGGATTTTCTGCTGTTTATTTTTAGTCACAGGATTACCTGCATCTGCCGCAGAAATGCCAGAAATTCAGCGGCGGGGCTATTTTGCAATTGCTGTTAAAGATAATCTGCCTCCCTTGGGATTTAGAGATGGTAATGGTAATATCCAAGGTTTAGAAATTGATTTGGCGCAACGTTTAGCCACAGATTTACTAGGCAAAGCCGAGGCTGTGAAATTGCAACCTGTAGCGAATCGCGATCGCTTATCTGTAGTATTAAAGCAGAAGGTTGATTTAACAATTGCCAGAGTCACAGCTACAGAGTCACGCTCTCGGTTAGTAAGTTTCAGTGTGCCTTATTACTTGGATGGCACTTACTTAATTACAAAAGATAACACCGTCAAAGAACTGCGGGATTTAGCCAAGCGTAAAATAGCCGTACTCAATCACTCTGATGCGATCGCTCAAGTGCGTTATTATGTCCCCAATGCGGAGTTAGTAGGAGTAAATTCTTACCAGGAAGGACGAGAGCAGCTAGAAAGTAACGCAGCCACAGCCTTTGCAGCCGATGCGAGTGTCCTCAGCGGTTGGATACAACAGTATCCGCAATATCGGCTATTACCCACAAAGCTATCAACAGAACCCTTATCTGTAGTTATGCCCAAGGGCTTGCAATACGACGAACTGCGACGTAAGGTAAATGAAGCGATCGCTCGTTACACAGTCGAAGGTTGGCTGAAGCAACGCGCTCAATATTGGGGATTACCTTAAGAAAGCAAAGTGCAGAAGGTAAAATTTAAAAGAGTTATTGTACTTTTGCCTTTTAACTTTTAATTTTTAACTTCTCTACGGTTGATAATAGATAGAGAAAGTAGTTTTAATATTTGTCTTGACAGGCGATGGATAATAATCTAGCTGTTGTTTACCTCTCGATTGTAGTAGCAATTTTGGCGTTTGCGGTTGTGAGTGTTTTCCGCCAAATTCTCAAAACTCGGAAATTAGAAGGCTCATTCGCAAAACTGCGAAAAAAATTGGAGAAAGAAAAAGGTATAACTCAGGAATATTACGAGTTAGCCTGTATTTATTCTGAGAAAAAATTGTACACTCAGGCGATCGCCCTATTTCAAAAAGCTCTCAAAGCAGCTGAAGAAGAAGGCGAAGAAGCAATTGCTCCTATTTACAATGGCCTAGGATATACTTACTTTGCTCAAGAACAATATGATTTGGCAATTCGTCAATACAAAGAAGCGCTGAAAAATAAACCAGATTATGTGGTGGCATTAAATAATATCGGTCATGCCTATGAACGAAAAAAATTAAATGCTCAGGCGCTACAAAGTTACGAAGAAGCACTTAAATTCGCTCCTAATAATTCCACTGCAAAACGTCGTGCAGAATCTCTAAGACGCTTGGTTTCTGCTTAATTAATAACTGCGCTTTTCTTAATAAAAAACTAAAAAACCAGGTTTTCTTAACAAACCTGGTTTTTTATATAACTATGTATAAATTAATCAATTTTTTACACATATATACTTGCAAATTTTCAACTTTTCAAAGAAATTAGGAATCTATCTCCTGACTATTTAGCCTTGAATTTGAAAAATATAATATTACTCGCCATAAATTTATCGGTTTTTTAATTCGTATTGAGAATGAAATAATTATAAGTTCTTGGTTGGCTCATTACAAATGTTTAAAAGATTCCGGTTTCCTTGGTTAGCCATTACTATAATTATCTGCCTGGCACTATTTTTTGGTTTTGTTGGCAAACTATCTGCTCAACAATCGCAGATTTCCCATCCGTTAACCCCATTAACAGAATCAGAAATTACCACAGTTGTGGAGGTTATTAAAAAGCAAAAAACTTTAAGCGATATAGCGGTATTTTCTATTGTTGCTTTACAAGAACCAGATAAAAAAGAAGTTTTAAATTTTACACCAAATAAAGAATTTCAGCGCCAAGCTTTTGTAGTAGTATATGAGCGCCTGCAAAACAAAACCTACGAAGGTATTGTTGATTTAAAAAAGAAATCCCTCAGTTCTTGGAAAGAAATAGCTAATGCTCAACCTGCTTTAGGTTATACAGAATGTGCTTTAACATCTCAAATTGTTAAAGCTGATGAGCGATGGCAAAAAGCCATGCAAAGACGGGGAATTAAAGATTTTGATGATGTCAAAGTTAGTTGTTGGGCCCCTGGAATCTTAAGCAAACAAGAAGAAATCAAAGGCGATCGCTTGGCGCGTGGATTATCTTATTATCGAGGCGATCGCTGGAATTATTACGGTAGTCCAATTGAAGGTGTACTAGCAACTGTAAATTTAAATACAGGTAAAGTTGTTAGTTTTATAGACAGAGGAATCGTACCCTTCTCTAAAGAAAACTGGAATTATGATCTGAAGTCTTTGGGTAAATTACTAACACCACCAAAACCATTAAGAATTTTTCAGCCTTATGGTAGAACCTTTCAAATCAATGGCAATGAAATTAGTTGGCAAGGTTGGAAATTTCGCTATTTAATGCACCCAAGAGATGGTTTGGTGTTGTATTTAGTTAATTACCAAGATGGAGACAAGATTCGACCAGTTTTATATCGTGGCAGTTTATCAGAAATGGTAGTACCTTATGGTGATCCTGATCCTACTTGGTCGTTCCGCAATGCTTTTGATGTTGGTGAATATAGCTTTGGTGTCTTAGCTAATGCACTGGAATTAGGCAAAGATATTCCTACCAACGGAGTTTTACTAGATGCTATATTTGCCAACGAACAAGGCGAACCAGTGACAATGCCAAGAGTTGTGGGGATTTATGAGCGTGATAATGGCATTCTCTGGAAACATTATGGATATGATACTCAGCGTAATGATGTGCGGCGCAATCGTGAATTAGTTGTCACTATCACTGCAACAGTTGACAATTACGATTACAGCCTGAATTGGATTTTTCATCAAGACGGCACTTTAGAAGTACAAAACGAATTATCTGGAATTGTTCTAGCGCAAGGGACAGCTTTAGAGAAAGAGTCTTTAGACAATTCTTATGGACGGCTACTAGCTAAAAATATTTTTGGCGTAAATCATCAGCACTTTTTTAATTACCGCCTAGATATGGATGTAGACGGACAGGCAAATTCTGTCATGGAAATGAATGTTAATTCTGTGCCAATTAGTGATAAAAATCCTCTAGGAAATGCGATCGCAGTAGAAGACACACCATTAACAAAAGAAAAGGCTGCTGTGCGCGATTTAGATACAAAGCATAGCCGAGAATGGATGATTAGCAGCACAGATAAAAAGAATAATCTTGGTGTGGGAACTGCATATATGCTAATGCCAACTGGAAACACAATATTTTTCCCCACAGAAGGTGCAGAAATTCGGAAACGAGCCGAATTTGCTACCCATCACTTTTGGGCAACAAAATATAAATCAAATGAACTTTATGCTGGTGGCAATTATCCTAACCAAGGTCAACCAGAACAGGGTTTACCACAATATATTGCTGATGACGAATCTTTAACCAATGAAGACATCGTAGTCTGGTACACGATGGGAATGACACACGTCCCTCGTCCTGAAGATTGGCCTGTGATGCCTGTTCATCGCGTTGGGTTTAAGTTAGTTCCACGCGGTTTCTTTAGCCGTAATCCTGTAATCAATTTGTCTGAGTAACTATTAGATACCCGACTTCTTCAAAAAGTCGGGTATCTAGTGATTCACTAATGATTTCTGGTTACTCTATGTTTATAGAAATATTAAGAATAACTTTGCAAAATTCATGAATAAATGTTAAACACACTCTTTATGTTGATAACAAGATTTGCACAACACTAAGAATTATTTCGTTAAACAATATCCTATGTTGTTTAAATTAAAAGCTGAATGCCCATCATCAACAAGGTTTCAGCGATCGCAACACTAACGAACTAGTAAATAGTCCTATTTATTCAACGCTACAAGTTTTGGGACAATCAAAGACTAATAATTACGCAATCATAGTCCACCTCTGATTCACCGCACAAGGGAGAACGCCTGATGAAATTGGCTTACTGGATGTACGCAGGCCCAGCCCACATTGGTACTTTGCGAATCGCGAGTTCGTTTAAAAACGTTCATGCGATTATGCACGCTCCACTCGGAGATGATTATTTTAACGTGATGCGCTCCATGCTATCGCGGGAGCGAGACTTTACACCTGTGACGACCAGTGTTGTTGATCGCCACGTTTTGGCGCGTGGTTCTCAAGAAAAGGTGGTTGATAACATTACCCGCAAAGATGCTGAAGAACACCCAGATTTGATCGTCTTAACTCCCACCTGCACCTCTAGCATTCTGCAAGAAGATTTGCAAAACTTTGTGGAACGCGCCCGGATTGAGGCTAAAGGCGATGTTCTCCTAGCAGATGTCAACCATTATCGCGCTAACGAACTGCAAGCAGCCGATCGCACTCTCCATCAAATTGTCCAATACTATATCGAGAAAGCGCGCAAAAAAGGCGAACTACCTACCACCAAAACCGAAAAGCCATCAGTTAACATCATCGGTATTTCTACTCTTGGTTTCCATAACAACCACGATTGCACCGAACTAAAAAAACTCA
Organism: Nostoc sp. HK-01; assembly: GCA_003990705.1. Taxonomy (GTDB): domain Bacteria; phylum Cyanobacteriota; class Cyanobacteriia; order Cyanobacteriales; family Nostocaceae; genus Nostoc_B. The sequence goes on along the minus strand of AP018318.1, from coordinate 5,406,390 downwards.
TGGGTGATTTGGGAATTGAGGTTAACGCCGTCATTCCCGAAGGTGCTTCTGTTCATGAACTAAAGAATTTACCCAAAGCTTGGTTTAACTTAGTTCCTTACCGGGAACTTGGTTTAATGACGGCTAATTACCTGCAAGCAGAATTCGGAACACCTTGCGTAGATATTACACCGATGGGTGTGGTAGAAACTGCCCGCTGCATCCGCAAGATTCAGCAGGTAATTAACGAACAAGGCGCAAATGTTGACTATGAAGAATATATCAACGAGCAAACCTTGTATGTTTCTCAAGCGGCTTGGTTCTCTCGTTCCATCGACTGTCAGAATTTGACGGGTAAAAAAGCTGTAGTATTTGGCGATAACACCCACGCCGCCGCCCTCACCAAAATTCTGTCACGGGAAATGGGAATTCATGTAGTTTGGGCAGGAACTTACTGCAAATATGATGCTGACTGGTTCCGCGAACAAGTCAGCGAATATTGCGATGAAGTTTTGATTACTGATGATCATGGTGCAATTGGGGATGCGATCGCTCGTGTCGAACCCTCAGCCATTTTCGGTACACAAATGGAACGCCACGTTGGGAAACGCTTAGATATTCCTTGCGGTGTAATTGCTGCACCTATTCACGTCCAGAACTTCCCCATTGGGTACAAACCATTCTTGGGTTACGAAGGTACAAATCAAATCACCGATTTAATCTACAATTCCTTCACTTTAGGAATGGAAGACCATTTATTAGAAATATTTGGTGGACACGATACTAAGGAAGTCATTACTAAAGGTATTTCCGCCGAATCTGATTTGAGTTGGACAAAAGATGGTCTAGCAGAATTAAATAAAATACCTGGTTTTGTGCGCGGCAAAGTGAAGCGAAATACTGAGAAATTTGCGCGCGATCGCGGTTTCAAAGATATCAATGCTGAGGTACTATACGCCGCCAAAGAAGCTGTAGGGGCGTAGTCAAGATTAGGGTGGGTTTGCTCACCCTAAATTACTAATTTGGTGATTGTACTAGTAAAGCTAAATATTGGCGATCGCTGATACCTTGGGGAAAGGCACACTGAAGAAATTTATAAGTGCTGGTTAAATGAGGTGCGATCGTCTTGTTCATTATCAGTTACCTGTCAATGAATAGGGCATACTTGTTATCATGGACTGAAAAGCCTACAGCATTAGAAAATATTCCACTATGTCCAATCAGATAAACTTAACTGATGCTTGTAATAACCTAGCGGAACTTTGCGATCAAGTAGTTGCAGATAGAGATGTAGTAATCATTAATCGCCAAGAAGGTGAAGGTGTTGCTTTAATTGCTGTCGATGAACTTAACAGTTTACTCGAAACATCTTATCTACTTCGTTCACCTAAAAATGCAGCACGGCTATTCACTGCTTTAGAAAGAGCAAAAGCAAGAATATTAAAACCTCAAAGTATTAACGAACTGCGTCAGGATTTGGGTATTGGCGAAGAAGAACAATGAAACCCAACCTCAAGAAAATAAAGCCAGAGATGCTGTGTTCCATCCAGAATTTCGGGAAGACCTTGTTTATTGGATAGAAACAAACAGAAAAACTGCGCTCCGTGCTTTTGATTTGATTGAATCGATTATGCGAGATCCTTTTTCAGGAATTGGTAAACCTGAACCATTAAAATACTTAAATTCAGATGCCTGGTCACGACGACTTACTCAAGAACATCGTATTGTTTATCTAGTAAGTGATGACCGGATTGATTTTCTCCAAGCTCGATATCACTACTAAGTATTAAAGGAATCTGGAAAACTATTCTGTCAGTTTTGGAAACCTATACATATCTCTCAATTTACAGTTATTTTTATTACATTTTCCTAACAAGCAATATTGGATGGTAGGCTAACGCTATTCTCTATACCTTGACATAGCAAGGATTTTACGATAAGCACGATAGATATTACAAACCATTTACGAATGAATACTGATAAATAAAATTTAACTCTCACTAATTATTACAATACAAGCTTATTAGTTGAGCGATCCCGCAAGCTAAAATCGCTTACCTACTGATTCACCGTTGTATTTCCAGCAACGAGGTATAAAAAATTGTCAAAAAAACATAGTAGTTGCTGATCAAAAAAATCAGGATAGGCATGATAAGGTTTAAATCCAACCCATTCTGTTCGCGCTTCTCATCATGCATCTACACTATTTAGAACCAAAACACCTTGAAGAATTAGTCAAGGGTAGTAGTATAGATTTACACCTAGCGCAACTAAATTTTAAATCTCTCCAAGGTGCGATCGCTTACGAATACCTTTTAATTTCCGAACTACTCCCACGCACCAACACAGGCATGGTAAAAAGCGGTTGGTTGCAGCGTTACAGCCATATCACCGCTGGCGGCTGGTGGTGTGGGGGAATAGATCCGCTAAATAATTGGCAATCAATGGAATGGGGATGCTTTAAGCCAAATCAACCCCGCATCAAGGATAATGGTAAACCAATTAAATATGAACATCCTCCCAGCACACCCACCAGGGTATTTTGTTTGCGGGTGACGCTGGAAATATGGCAAGAAACTGCACAGCGTTACAATCTCAACTTACCTGATAACATCAGCGTTGATGCTAACGGTGAAGCCGTCTGTTTTTGGCAATGGGTGACGGAACAGAACATCCCCGTAATTATCTGCGAAGGTGCAAAAAAGGCAGCTGCACTGTTATCGCAGGGGTATGCGGCGATCGCAGTTCCGGGAATTACTAGCGGTTATCGAGTTGTTAAAGATGGGTTTGGCAAAGTTACCAGTCGTCAGCTAATTCCTGATTTAGGTTTGTTTGCGACTGCAAAACGCACTATATATATATGTTTTGATTTTGAAACTCAACCTAAGACTATAGCAGCAGTGAATAATGCGATCGCTCAACTGGGTTGCTTATTCCAAGAAAAAAATTGTTTAGTCAAAGTTATAGAACTACCAGGGCCAGAAAAAGGTGTTGATGAATTAATCGTTGCTAAAAATGGTCACACCTTCGATAAAATTTATCGCCAAAGCGTTGATTTAGAAATTTATCTAGCACACACCAAGCCACATACAGAATTAACTATTCCATCTGCACTGACTATTAATCGTCCTTACTTAGGTGAGATAGCTTTTCCAAACTCAGGATTAGTAGGAGTGAAATCAGCCAAAGGTACAGGTAAAACTACAGCCTTACAAAATATTGTCAAACAAGCCAAAATCAAAAATCAGCCTGTTTTGTTAATTACCCATAGAATCCAACTAGGAAAATTTTTATGTGACAAAGTTGGTATTCCATGGGGATTAAATACTAATAACTTGCTTTCTTACTTTGAAAATCAAATTACTGAATCACTAGGTTTATGTATTGACTCTATTTGGAAAATAAACTCCGATAATTGGCAAGGTGGCATTATTATCTTAGATGAAGTAGAGCAATTACTATGGCATTTATTAAATAGTGATACTTGTAAAAACAAACGCGTCAAGATTTTAAAAAATTTCCAGAAATTAATTAGCACAGTTTTGCAAACTGGCGGTTTAGTAATTGCCCAAGATGCTGATTTATCAGATGTATCATTAGAATATTTACAAGGGTTATCAGGAATCAAAATAACGCCGTGGATACTTGTAAATCAATGGCAACCAGAACGCGGTTGGGATATAACTTTTTATGATTCACCTAATCCAACTCCTTTAATTCATCAATTAGAATTAGATTTACTTGCAGGACGTAAATGCTATGTCACGACTGATAGTCGGTCTGGCAGATATAGCTGCGAAACCATTGAAAATTATCTCAAAGAACGTTTAGAAAAATTACGCTATCAATTTCCTAAAAGCTTAGTCATTAGTAGTAGAACTACTAACACGCCTGACCATCCTGCGGTTGAATTTGTCGGTACTATTAATCAAAAAATTGCAGATTACGACACAATTTTTGTCACTCCCAGTTTAGGAACTGGTATTAGTATAGATGTTCAACATTTTGATAGAGTTTATGGCATTTTTCAAGGCGTAATTCCTGATTCAGAAGCACGACAAGCATTAGCTAGAGTTAGAGATAATGTACCTCGAATTGTTTGGTGTGCAAAAAGAGGCATCGGTTTAATTGGTAGTGGTAGTACAAACTATCGTTTGCTATCTGATTGGTATCAAGCCAATCAAAAAGAAAATTTAGCGTTACTTAGCCCACTACATAAAATAGATGTAGATTTACCTTTAGTATATGACCCAATTCATCTACGTACTTGGGCTAAATTATCTGCGAGAGTCAATGCTTCTATTCGCCTTTACCGTCAATCTATGCAAGATGGATTAACAACTGACGGACATCAAATTTGGCTGCGGAGTAATGCAGTTCACAATAATATTATTCGAGATTTACGTTTAGCATTTTTAGCAACTGACTCTAATGATTTAGCAACACGCAAAAGGCTAATCCTAGAAATTGTGAAAGTCCAAAGAGATTGGACAGATAAGCGTCAAAAAGCTAAAGATATTAAACGCCAAATGCAGGAAATTAAACAAAAAAATCAATTAGTGAGTGCTAAAGTTATTGCAGAAACGCAAGATATTGATTATGTAGAATATCAAAAATTAACATCTAAAAATTCTCTTACAGATTTAGAGCGTAATCAAATACATAAATATACCCTCAAACAAAAATACGGCGTAGAGGTTACACCTTTACTAAAAATACGAGATGATCAAGGCTATTATTCCCAACTGTTGATTCACTATTATTTAACACACGAAAGTGATTATTTTCATGTTAGAGATCAGCATGAATGGCAACAGCAATTGCAGTGGGGTGAAGGGAAAGTTTTTTTACCAGATATCAAAACTTATACTTGCAAAGTTGAAGCAATGAAAGCTCTAGGAATATTAGAGTTTCTTGACCCATCCCGAAATTTTACAGAAAATGATGCTGATTTACTCTGGTTACAAGATGTTGTTTATCAACACAGTAAACATATCAAACGGGTTTTAGGAATTGACTTAGTTAGGGAAGAAGAAACAACTTCACCAATTAAAATACTTGCTAAATTACTCAAGTTATTAGGATTAAAGTTGAAACTAGTTAAAGAAGGTTATCAATTAGACCCTGGAACTTTCTATGATGGTAGGGAAAAAATATTTGTGATTTGGTATCAACGAGATGAATTGATGTTAGCTGATTTGAAAGGTAGGCAACTAGAAATACAGGATTTTTCAACTTGGAAGTTTGAGCATGTGAAGCAGCAATCTGTATTAGCAAGCTTATCCATGAAATGAATTACCCAAGGCTATTACTGCATTTTGACCACCAAATCCAAAACTAAAACATAAGATATTTTGAATTAATTTTTTTTGTGCAGTCATCACAAAATTTAAATCAAACTCTGGTGTTTGCAAGCCAACGCATGGAGGTAAAACTTGCTGCTGCAATGCTTTTAAAGAAAAAGCAATTCCTAACGCTCCTGAAGCACCTAGAGTGTGACCTGTAGCACCTTTAGTAGAACTGATGGCTACTTGTTGGGGAAATAACTGTTGTATAATTTTGCTTTCAATTTGGTCATTTAACTTTGTAGCTGTACCGTGAGCATGAATATAATCAATATCCTTTGGAGTTAGATTGCTACGTTCTAGACATTGTTTAATAGCAGCGATCGCACTTTTACCGTTTGGTTCTGGTTGGTTAGTATGATAAGCATCTGCGGTAAAACTAAAGCCCAAAATTTCTCCATAAACTCTAGCTTGGCGTTGCTTGGCTAACTCTGCTGACTCTAAAACCAAAACTGCACCACCTTCACCCAAAACTAACCCTTCTCGCTGCACATCAAAAGGATAAGCACCAGTCTTGGCTAAAGCATTCATCTGCTGAAACCCGCAGATAGTTAGAGGTGTGATTGGTGCTTCCACAGCCCCAGCAATTACTCGTTCACATTGCCCAGTTTGAATTAAAAAAGCTGCTTGAGCAATAGCCCAAATTCCCGTAGCACAAGCCGCCATCGGTGCAGAAACTATTCCCGTTGCCCCAATTTGCCTAGCCGCTGCAATCGCATTTGTATGGGGTAAAGTATCTAACCAATCTTCTAATACGTAATTGCTATCTTTCCCATTCATTCGCCTAGCCAGCGATTCCCAAGCTCCTTGATAGCCGCGACTTGATCCAATCACGACTACACAATCAGCTAAGGGGGGAGACAAACCAGCATCTTTTAACGCAGAAGCAACAACCAGTTGGGTGAGCATTTTTAACTCAGATGGTTGTTTACCAATCAAGCCTATGGGGACTGGTTCAAATTCTAGAAATGGTCGCTGTAATTGAATTCCTGATTTCCCTGCAATTAAATTTTGCCAGCTATCTTCTAAATTTGCGCCTAAAACGGAGACTAAACCAATACCAGTAACAACAACCTTAACCAATTTTGTGAGTTAGAAGCGGGGACGCAGAAAGTATAAAGTGTTCAGTCTGAATTCTGAAGTGTGAAGTAATACATTTCTAGACTGGAGTGCGATCGGTAAGATACATATATTATTGCTGTTGTGGCAACCAAGCCACTAAATCAGCTTCCGAGGAGAAATCTAGCAAAGCTTCTGCTAAATCTTCTAATTGAGTTAATGATAATCCCCGCAGTTGCTCTTGTAATTCAGGCGCAATTGTACCAATACGCCTTTTTAAAAGACGCTGAATGACTTTCAACTCTCCTTGTTGCAAACCTTGTTGCAGTCCTTGTTGTAAACCTTGTTCTATCCCTTCTTCCATCCAACTGGTGACGATTTGCATAACTACCTCTTGTTGAGTTGGTTCAAATTGGGCAATTTCCGCTTGGAATATTTCTTTTTCTTGGGCATTTAGGCGTAGGTAACTGTCAATAAACCCAGAAATTAACTGCATCCGCGCGGGATCTAACTGCAATGTAGCTAACAGACGCAGACACTCAGATTTTACTCTGGGTCGGTCTTGTGGTGCTATATTCATCTTAGACATGAGCGCACTAGCGACAGGATTTTGCTGTTGCAGATATTCTCGCCAATTCAGACGGTTCAACTGAATCACATCATAGTTGAATTGCAAGATAACTTTATTGGGAAATGCTACTTGATGAAAATCTTGTTCGGCTTTTTTGGGGCGCTCGTAAGAAAATAAAGCAATAGGATAAACTGGCAAGGCGTATTTTTCATATAATCTGGCAAAGTAGCGATACATCCGTAAATCAAATGCTTCTTGATAATAAGCTTGATGTTCTAGATGCACTAAGAAAAAAGATTCTTGCCCTCTAAATTTTGCTTTTACTACTATGTCAGTTTCGTATTTTTCGCCAGCAGTAACATCAGTAAATATTTCTTTGTCAATGAAAGAAATGCTATACCGTTCAAGATAAGCGGTAATCTCTGGGAAAAATAACTCGATAAATTCCCAGAAGAATGTAGTGAGTAGTTCTTTGAATAAGCGATCGTGGTCTATCATGCCAAATTTATATCATGTCTGTTGTAGGAAAGCGATCGCACTAAGTTTGAGTTTCGTTACCAGTTTAATTTATCTCGCGCATACCGCTAAGTTTGAGTTTCGTGGCGAGTGTGTCAATCATAAAATTAACGCGATGTGCGACGACTTATTCTCAAAACCCCTCTCCAAACCTCTCACACCAGTTGCTACAACGGGAGTTCCCCCTGCAACGCACTGGCTCCCCGCAGCGGAGAGAGGCTTTGAGTATTACTCCCCTTCCCTGGTAGGGAAGGGGTTGGGGGTTAGGTTTCAAATAAAGTTGCACACCGCGTAAATTAGCAAAAAGAGAATTTTATTCGCGGTGAAATTGTTTGATATCTCATTCGCAAATATCAAAGACTCGTCCGTGAGTATCAAAGACTGATTAATGAGCAAAATATACTCATTCACGAATATCAAAGACTTGTCCGTGAGTATCAAAGACTGATTAATGAGCAAAATATACTCATTCACAAGTATCAAAGACTCGCCAGCAAGTATTCAAGACTCGTTCACGAGTATCAAAGACTCGCCAGCGAGTATTCAAGACTCATTCATGAGCAAAATATACTCATTCACGAGTATCAAAGACTCGTCCACGAGTATTCAAGACTCATTTACTAGTCATAACTACTCACCTGCGATTTGCAAATTTATAATGATAAATTCTTTATCAGCAATTACGTAGAATCTATTAATACTCATGTAGTGTGATATGGCATGGGGAATGGCTATGAGATTGTCGAGCCATTCAGGGGCATAAAATCATAATTATTGTTGATAGGTGAACCTCAGTATGGCAGAAACGCCTCAACGTTTTCTTAAAAAAATCTGCGAAGTGAAAAAGAACAGGCTTAAAGAATTAGATTTAAGCAATGATTGGCATACTGATGACAAGGAAAAATTAACCGAGGTTCCGGCTGAGGTGTTTGAACTGAAATGGTTGGAGGTATTGAATTTAAGCTTCAACCAAATCACCACACTGCCAGAAGGAATCGCCCTTTTGCCACAACTCACCAACCTGAATTTAATCTTCAACCGAATCACGACACTGCCAGAAGCGATCGCCCGTCTGCAACAACTCACCACCCTGTATTTAAGTGGCAACAAAATCACGACACTGCCAAAAGCGATCACCCGTCTGCAACAACTCACCTTCCTGAATTTAAGCAGCAACCAAATCACGACACTGCCAGAAGCGATCACCCGTCTGCAACAACTCACCACCCTGGGTTTAAGCAACAATCAAATCACGACACTGCCAGAAGCGATCACCCGTCTGCAACAACTCACCACCCTGTATTTACACAGCAACAAAATCACGACACTGCCAGAAGCGATCACCCGTCTGCAACAACTCACCTTCCTGAATTTAAGCAGCAACCAAATCAAGACACTGCCAGAAGCGATCACCCGTCTGCAACAACTCACCACCCTGTATTTACACAGCAACAAAATCACGACACTGCCAGAAGCGATAGCCCGTCTGCAACAACTCACCTTCCTGAATTTAAGCAGCAACAAAATCACGACACTGCCAGAAGGGATCGCCCGTCTACAAAAACTTACCTCCCTGAATTTAAGCAGCAACCAAATCAAGACACTGCCAGAAGGGATCGCCCGTCTACAAAAACTCACCTCCCTGGATTTAAGCAACAACCAAATCACCGCACTGCCAGAAGAAATCATCCGTTTGCCACAACTTACCACCCTGGATTTAAAAGGCAACCCCATCGAAACGCCACCGCTAGAAATTGCTGCGAAAGGTGTTGAAGCGATTAGAGATTATTTCCGCCAACTGGAGGAAGGTACAGATAAGCTGTATGAAGCCAAGTTACTCATAGTTGGTGAAGGCGGCGCAGGTAAGACAACACTAGCCAATAAGATTAAAGACCAAAATTATCAACTTCAAAAAGACGACTCTACTAAGGGAATTGAGGTGATACAGTGGGATTTCCCAATGGAAAACGGGCGAGAATTTCGAGTCAACATTTGGGATTTTGGCGGGCAAGAAATTTATCATACCACCCACCAATTTTTTCTCACTAAACGTTCTCTCTATGTTTTAGTAGCAGACAATCGCAAAGAAGACACTGATTTTTACTACTGGCTAAATGTGGTGGAATTACTCAGTGATAGCAGCCCAGTGCTAATTATCAACAATGAGAAGGGTGATAGATCACGAGAGATTAATGAACTACAATTACGAGGGCAATTTAATAACCTCAAGGAAATTTTAGCAACCAACCTAGCTAAAAACGACCAATATTTAAAAAATGTCATTCAAAAAATCAAGTTTTATATTAGTTCCCTATCTCATCTAGGTACACCACTACCTCAAACTTGGGTGAAAGTTAGAGAAGCTTTAGAAAGTGATCCACGCAATTACATCAGCTTGGATGAATATCTCGACATCTGCCAGCACAATGGTTTTACCAGACATGAAGATAAATTGCAGTTAAGTGGTTATCTCCATGATTTAGGAGTTTGCTTGCACTTTCAAAATGACCGCATATTAGAAAAGACTCTGATCCTCAAACCCAAGTGGGGTACTGATGCAGTTTACAGAGTTTTAGACGATCCCCAGGTAATTAACAACTTGGGCAAATTCACCTGGGAAGACTTAAGAAAAATTTGGCAGGAGCAAGAATATGACCAAAAGCAAAATGAACTCTTGCAATTGATGATCAATTTCAAGCTATGTTACGAAATTCCTCAACATCCTCAAACCTACATCGCACCACAACTGTTAACAGCAAAACAACCGCAATATAAATGGGAGGAAACAAATAATCTTATCCTCCGCTACGCCAACTACGACTTCATGCCCAAAGGTATCATCACTCAGTTTATTGTTGCCATACACAACTTAATTGATGTGGTAAATCAGCAACAAATTGTCTGGAAAAGCGGTGTTATTCTCAGCAAAGACGAAACCAAAGCAGAGGTAATTGAATATTCCGACAAGCGAGAAATTAACATTCGAGTCGCAGGTAAACATAAAAGAGATGTGATGAGAACAGTTACAGATAAACTAGATGAAATTCATGAACTCTATAAGCGGCTGAAGTACGATAAATTGATTCCCTGCAATTGTGTCACCTGCAAAGATCATCAAGAACCTCACTTTTATAAATTTGAGAATCTGCGACAGCGTTTTGTCAATCAGAAATACCAGATTGAATGTGACAAACCACCTTATGAAACAGTCAACGTTTTGAGCTTAATTGACGACGTGATGGATAGGAGAGAATTAGAAAAACACAAAGGTAGAGATTCTAGTTCTAATTCTTCTTTCAGCTTTCCAGGAAGTAACGTAAATATTACTATAAACCAAAAACCAGATCAAGTTATGCCAGAGAAACCAAAAAAAGAAGAAGCTCAAGTTACACTACCTTGGGCTTTTAGAAATGGAATGTTTTATTTATTTGTATTTGTAGTTGTATTCACCTTTATTGCAGCTTTAGGTGGTTTACTACCATTTCATTATTTAGCTTTAAGTATTATTGGTACAGCTATATTTATTATCTTAATTGGCGTTCTGCAACTGCGACAAGACGAGCGCCTTTCTGAGAAAGGGTTTGTAGATTTAACAGTAAGAGTAATCAAACAGTTTCCTTTAATTGGAAATCTGATTGAGTCATTTAAAGGGAATAAATAAACTTGATCCCCCTAAATCCCCCTTAAAAAGGGGGACTTTAAAGAGTCTCTTAGCCCCCCTTATTAAGGGGGGTTGGGGGGATCTAAACATTGATTTATTGAGGAACTTTCAGATTTTCTGCGCCTTGAGTGACTTTAGCAGAATCAATGCGATCGCCCTGCTGAATTTTGTTCACTACATCAAAACCTTGGGTGACATAGCCAAATACAGCGTAGTTACCATCAAGAAAACCCAAATCAGCTAATGCAAAATAAAACTGTGAAGAAGCTGAGTCTGGTTGTTGCGATCGCGCCATTGCGATCGCGCCTTGTTTATGGGTTAATTCGGGTGTTGTAGTTACCCTAGCCATTTCAAATGTTTTACTGTAAATTGGGCTGGCTTCACCTTTGGGTTTGATTTCTAAAGGTATATAGCGTTCGGTGCCAGTTTTGGGATCAATATAACCGCCTGTGCCTAATCTACTGGCTGGAAATTTTGGATCTTTCCCTTGGGGATCGCCACCTTGAACAACAAACGGTTGCGGATCGCGCACTACTCGATGGAATGCCAACCCATCGTACACGCCTTTTTGGACTAAATCGACAAAGTTACCGGCTGTAATGGGTGCATTTGTGCCATCTACTTCGATAGTGATTGGTGAACCTTTCACCGTCATCACCACAGTAGCTTTACCTTCGAGCCGTGGTAAATTGTTCATTCCTGGGATACTCTCACTTGTTGTTTCAGATACAGACGTTGCTTCAGTAGTTGTTGTAGTACTTGATGGAGAAGTTGTTGCTGGAGAAGAGGAGTTAGAGCCAACTTGCTGTGTGGAACATCCTCCCAACATTAAAGCCGCAACCATCAAAAACGTAACTAAAAATTTTGTCACTTTTAACCGCATTTTTCAGGTACTGACTCAACCAGAGTATCTTATCCTCTCAAGTGAATAAAGTTAAAAGGTAAAAGTAAAAAGTAAGCCATTGCGGTGGACGGGTTTCCCGGCATAAAGGAGACAGTGCTTTAGGCGGGTCTCCCGACTTGAGGCAACTGTCGTCAAATGGCGCACCCGAAGGGCAAAAAATTATTTTCTTTTAACTTTTGCCTTTCTACTTTTAACTTCAATTAAAGTCCTTCCAAAGGTACTTGCAAAAAGCGGGCTAACTCTGCACCTTTTGTTTCTATTTCCGTCAAAGATAGTGGTTGTCCCACTCTGGTTAAAGGAACATCTCGTCGACCTTTAAGGCGTAGGTAAACTGCACGCCGCGGATTTAAACCCTCTTTAATTTCCAGCCGTACAGATTGCACATCGCGGATGCGAGCATCAATTTCAATGCGCCGATTTTTGCCGGGAAATCCCCACCGAAAGATTTTAAGGGTACCAGTTTCTTGGTTAAAATCGTTGTAGCCACCACCCACATCCAATAAAATCATTAGCCACAGATAAAGAGCTAAAAGTACACCAGCAGTGCCGTACAATCCCATTACTAACCCTTGGGGTACGAACACTAGTTGAGTAGGATCGGTGACTAATAGTAAATTGATTTTTAAATAACTAGATATGCCTGCCAACAAAAAGCCTGTGGCACCTAAAGTCACGACAGTTGCCCACCAGTAGTTACTCAACCGACGAGAACCAAGAACTTTTTGATGTAAAACACTCGTAGAAGAGCGATCGCCATTTGGTGAATCGCCTTTGTTAATTGTTGTTGATGCCGTCATAGAACTACCTTCGCCTGTGATTTCTTGCCTAATCAATCATCAATAACTATTCTCCCTTAATCCCTGCCCCCCTGCTTACTGAGCGCAGTCGAAGTATGCTCCCCTGCCTTCTTCCCACTCCCTAAATTTTGAGATTTCTGAGAAAAGTTGTGTCAGATTGTAAAAATTCTGATATTCATATTATTTAATAGGTTTGTGATCAATACAGGATTTCCCTGCGTAGTTCGGGCAAAAAACCGAACTAATGTGATAAGTTAAGGATCATTAAGTTACCACAAGCTAGGTTACTAGCCAATGGTACGTGTAATGGCATAAGCCTGAGAAAAGCCAACTTACTGAGGCGGCAAGCTCTCAGAAACTCAGTAGCCCGAAAGCAGCTGAGACTGTCAAAAAAACGTTTATTCCTCAAAAGCGTTGAAATTTTTAGTAAAAAGAGGATTTTAGTCCGATGACCATCGCAGTAGGACGGGCCCCCAGTAGAAGAGGGTGGTTTGACGTACTAGACGACTGGTTAAAGCGCGATCGCTTCGTATTCGTAGGTTGGTCAGGAATATTATTATTCCCCTGCGCCTTCCTAGCACTAGGCGGTTGGCTAACCGGTACAACCTTCGTCACCTCGTGGTACACCCACGGATTAGCATCATCATACCTAGAAGGCTGCAACTTCCTGACAGTAGCAGTATCAACACCAGCAGACAGCATGGGACACTCCCTATTGCTGTTGTGGGGGCCAGAAGCGCAAGGCGACTTCACCCGTTGGTGTCAATTAGGAGGATTATGGCCATTCGTAGCGCTACACGGAGCCTTTGGACTAATCGGCTTCATGTTGCGGCAATTTGAAATTGCGCGGTTAGTCGGCATTCGACCATACAACGCCCTAGCATTCTCAGCACCAATCGCGGTATTCGTCAGCGTCTTCCTGATGTACCCTTTGGGACAATCGTCTTGGTTCTTTGCACCCAGCTTTGGTGTAGCCGCCATCTTCCGGTTCTTGTTATTCTTGCAAGGGTTCCACAACTGGACACTCAACCCCTTCCACATGATGGGAGTAGCAGGTGTACTCGGTGGAGCGCTGTTGTGCGCCATTCACGGTGCCACAGTCGAAAACACCTTGTTTGAAGACGGCGAAGCCGCCAACACCTTCCGCGCCTTCAACCCCACCCAATCAGAAGAAACCTATTCAATGGTGACCGCAAACCGATTCTGGTCACAGATTTTCGGGATTGCCTTCTCCAACAAACGCTGGTTGCACTTCTTCATGTTGTTTGTACCAGTGACCGGTTTGTGGATGAGCGCCGTTGGCATTGTCGGTTTAGCACTCAACCTGCGGGCTTATGACTTCGTCTCCCAAGAATTGCGGGCAGCCGAAGACCCAGAATTTGAAACTTTCTATACCAAAAACATTTTGCTGAACGAGGGTATCCGCGCTTGGATGGCTCCTCAAGATCAGCCCCACGAACAATTTATATTCCCTGAGGAGGTATTACCTCGTGGTAACGCTCTCTAATAGACCCGCAGTCATGGGCGGCGGACGCGACATAGAATCAACAGGTTTTGCCTGGTGGTCTGGTAACGCCCGTTTGATTAACCTGTCTGGTAAACTGCTAGGCGCTCACGTTGCTCATGCTGGCTTGATTGTCTTCTGGGCTGGAGCAATGACTTTATTTGAAGTTGCTCACTTTATCCCAGAAAAGCCTATGTACGAACAAGGCTTGATTCTGTTGCCTCACCTCGCTACTTTAGGTTGGGGTGTAGGCCCTGGTGGTGAAGTAATCGACACCTTCCCCTACTTTGTAGTTGGTGTACTCCACTTAATTTCCTCCGCAGTCTTGGGTTTTGGCGGTATATATCACGCCGTTCGCGGCCCAGAAACCTTAGAAGAATACTCTTCTTTCTTTGGTTATGACTGGAAAGACAAGAACAAGATGACCAACATCATCGGGTTCCACCTGATTATCTTGGGCTGTGGTGCATTATTGCTCGTACTGAAGGCTATGTTCTTCGGTGGTATCTATGACACCTGGGCTCCTGGTGGTGGTGATGTGCGTGTCATTACTAATCCAACTCTGAACCCAGCAGTTATCTTCGGCTACCTCATTAAATCTCCCTTCGGTGGCGAAGGTTGGATTGTGAGCGTCGATAACTTAGAAGACGTAATCGGCGGTCATATTTGGATTGCCTTAATTTGTATTTCTGGCGGTATTTGGCACATCTTCACCAAGCCTTTTGCTTGGGCGCGTCGTGCCTTTATCTGGTCTGGTGAAGCTTACCTTTCCTACAGCTTGGGCGCATTATCCTTAATGGGCTTCATCGCTTCTTGTATGGTTTGGTACAACAACACCGTTTACCCCAGTGAGTTCTTCGGCCCCACAGGCCCTGAAGCTTCTCAAGCACAAGCTTTAACCTTCTTGATTCGTGACCAACGCTTAGGTGCTAACGTTGGTTCTGCTCAAGGCCCCACAGGTCTTGGTAAATACTTAATGCGCTCTCCTACAGGTGAAATCATCTTTGGTGGTGAAACCATGCGCTTCTGGGATTTCCGTGGCCCTTGGTTAGAGCCTCTACGTGGGCCTAACGGTCTTGACCTCGAAAAAATTAAGAACGATATTCAGCCTTGGCAAGCTCGTCGTGCTGCTGAATACATGACTCACGCTCCTCTGGGTTCTTTGAACTCTGTAGGTGGTGTAGCAACTGAAATCAACTCATTCAACTACGTGTCTCCCCGTGCGTGGCTGTCTACTTCTCACTTCGTATTAGGTTTCTTCTTCCTAGTAGGTCACTTGTGGCACGCGGGTCGCGCTCGTGCTGCTGCTGGTGGTTTCGAGAAAGGTATCGACCGTGAGAATGAACCAGTAATGTTCATGAACGACCTTGACTAAGTTGAAATATTTTTTTCATCACTGAC
This sequence comes from Nostoc sp. HK-01, assembly GCA_003990705.1. GTDB lineage: Bacteria > Cyanobacteriota > Cyanobacteriia > Cyanobacteriales > Nostocaceae > Nostoc_B. The sequence goes on along the minus strand of AP018318.1, from coordinate 5,390,653 downwards.
AATCGAATTTTAAAAGGCTCTTGTTTTAGAACAAGAGCCTTTTTCTTGAAATTAGGAGTTACGCACAAGATTGTCGGTGGAAACTGAGTGTAGGGTATAAAGTAAGAGTTCTGAATAATACACCCCTATACCCTCACACCCTTACACCCATTCTCAACAGTGTTCCATTCTAGGGTTATCTCCAGATTACCTGTATCATTACCTTTCACTAGTACAGGTGTAAGCTTCCCTGATTCAATGCCAATATCTATCCCAAATTTGACACTAGCTTTATCTGGTTTCACTTTATTTAATACTTCAGCAATTTCTTTAACAAGCGCTGCTATTGGCTCAGTGACTTCACTAAACTGTCTAACTTGAATATTCGATTTGCGATCGCCTATTGGTGTAGCTTCAACTTTAATATTTGTACCATCAGCAAGTTCTACTGTAATAATTTTGCTTTGAATTTCCATGTTAATTTAAATACATGCCTCTGGTTTAATTACATACAAAATTAACTGCTTCCCACATTCATAGCTGCTAAAACAGCTTTTTGGCTAACATCTTTGTAAAGAGTATCTAAATACTTCATTACCACATCACCAGAATTCAAATTTATTACATCCTCCTCAGTTTTAGCCAAGGGGATAGCCCCTAAAACATCTAAGACTGTCTCGCTCATACTAGGGGTAATCACTACTAGAGATGAATCTAAAGGCTCATGATATTCCCAAAACGAGTTAAGGTTTACTGAATATTGCTTGTGTGCAAGTGGTTTTTGAGTATCCAATGCTGGATGCGTATTCACTTCAGATTTAGCACCCCGTAGCTGGCGCAAATCACTGATAATTTGTTCTTTAGTGCGCCCTCTTAATTGAAATAGCACAAAAGGATCTTCGCTAAATCTGTCGCCTAATTGATAGTAAATAGCCCCAACATGTTTACACGGATTGGCTTTATCTGGACAAGAACATTTACTGTGAACATCACCCAACGTAAACGGAAATAACGAAAGACCATTGGCAGTAAAAACCTCTTCAATATTTTGGGGCATTTCTCCTGCCAATAATTTGGCAGAAAATAATGCTTTTTTAGACATGGTTTCAATTACATAGCCCCATTCTTCATCACTAAAAGAGTCAAGAGAAAGAGAAACTTTATAAGGTTCAACTTCACTACCTTGAACTTTAGCTAATACTTTCGCACCTTTAAATTCAATACTGAGAACATTACCTTGACGAGCATAATTTCTGGCACGTTCTAAACGCTTTTTAAAGCGATAAGAATCGAGTAACTCTAGCCATCTTTGTGACCACCATTCCCGGCTTGTTTGTAATGTAGTCATAATTAATTTTTTTGCTAATCAACTTTAAAAACATTCTATGTTATTCCCCATCTTCATCAATCAAAGCATGACGATCAAGTATAAGTAAGTTACGCAGTTGGTCTGTATCTAATTCTGTCAGCCAATCTTCACCAGCACTCACAACCTGTTCGGCTAATTGCTTTTTACTTTCAATCATGTCGTGAATTTTTTCTTCTAATGTGCCAGTACAAACAAATTTATGTACTTGGACATTTCTCGTTTGACCAATCCGAAATACTCGGTCTGTAGCTTGATTTTCAATCGCAGGATTCCACCATCTATCAAAGTGAAATACATGATTGGCACGGGTTAAATTTAATCCCACACCGCCAGCTTTTAAAGAAAGAATCATCACAGGTGGCCCTTGTGGGTCATGTTGAAAACGGTCTACCATTTCCTCACGTTGTTTTTTACTGGTGCTGCCATATAAAAAGAAAACTTCCCTACCCAATTGCCGTTCTAAATGGGGTTTGAGTAATTTACCCCATTCAGCAAATTGAGTGAAAATTAACGCTCTGTCTCCTTCCTCAATCGCCACATCTAACATTTCTTCTAGGCGTTGCAACTTACCAGAATTATGTTGTGTTAATGTTGTTTCTTTTAAATACTGAGATGGGTGATTACAAATTTGTTTGAGTTTAGTTAGTAATGCTAAAATCATCCCCCGTCTTTGTAATCCTTCGGCAGATTCTATTTCAACTAAAGATGTGTCTACTGCTTGCTGATATAGTGCGGCTTGTTCTGTAGTCAAACCACAAAATACTGTCATTTCTTGCTTATCTGGCAAATCTTGAATAATTTCTTTATCTGTTTTCAACCTTCTTAAAATAAAAGGTTGAACCAAGGAACGCAATTGAGTTAAAGAAGCCGCATCACCATACTTTTCAATCGGCATCGCAAACCGCCGTTGAAAGAATTGTTTATTCCCTAAATAACCAGGATTGAGAAAATCTAAAATAGACCATAATTCTTGCAGTCTATTTTCTACTGGTGTGCCTGTTAACGCGATGCGAAATGTGGCATCTAACTGTCGAACTGCCTGTGACTGTTTGGCATCAGGATTTTTGACATTTTGGGCTTCATCTAAGACAATTATCTGCCAAGAAATAGTCTGCAATAATTTTACATCTCTGTGAATTAATGAATAACTCGTAATGATTAAATTATGCTGATTTACTGCTTCAACAAATGCCTTACCTTTAGGACGCTTATCACCGTGATACTGCATTACTTTTAGGCTGGGAGCAAATTTTTTCACTTCTCGTTCCCAGTTACCTAAAACAGAAGTAGGGCAGACTAATAGTATGGGTTTTTCTAGTACATCTTGTTCTTTGAGGTGTAAAACAAAAGCTATAAGCTCAATAGTTTTGCCTAGTCCCATGTCGTCGGCGAGACACGCACCCAAACCCCAACGTTCTAAAAAAGCCAGCCAAGCTGCACCACGTTCTTGATAAGGGCGCAACTGTCCTTGGAAACTTACTGGTGTGGGTAAGGGTTTTATTTCCTGATTATTGGTTAAAGCCCCAATTAATTGTTGTAATGCCCCAGATGCTTCAAAACTCACCACTGGTAACTTTTCAATTACTTGGGTATCGCCTGTACTGAGGTGCAAGGCATCTTCTAAAGAAAGCGCCATTTGTTCTTTACGGGAAGCAAAAAATGTCTGGGCTGTTTTGATATCTTGGGGACGCAACTCCACCCACTCGCCGTTAATTTCTACTAGGGGACTATTTAAAGCTACTAGTCGATCAAACTCTGCTTTAGAAATTGTCTGTCCGCCGATCGCCAATTGCCATTGAAAATTAAGTAAACTTTGTAAACCTAGGCGTTCTTTTTGTTTTTTGGACGTTTCGGCGGTAATTTTTAACCCTAAACGGTTCGCCCAGCCTTCGCGGTTGGTTAAACTAGGCGGTAAAATTACGCCTAAACCGCTATCTTCTAACCTCCAAGCTACGGACTTGATAAATTCGTAGGCTTGAATTGGGGTTAACTCGCAATATTGGGGGTATTCTGTTTCTAAGCTGGGGGCGATCGCTGGATACAATCGACAAGCTAAACCCAATCCGCGCAAGAAAGTTTCTTGGGGTTTATCAATGGTGCGGTTTTGATAATTTAATTGTTCAACTGGGTTTTGCCAAACAGTTGCAGCATTTAACAAAAACTCTGGATCATCAGCAGCCTGGAGAAAATACGCCAGTGTCCATTCAGTTTCGCCAATTCCAGGGGAATTTAATTGAAAACAAGTGCGAAATAGCGGCTTTCCTGTTATTTCCGACTGTAGTGGCAAAGTCCAAGCTTTCAGTGCTGCTTCTAACCGTTCTACACCAATTACATCTGCAACCACAGTGTGAGATGCACTAGTTAAAGCTTGCAACCACTGTCGTAATGATAATGGTAAAGCAGCCATCACTCTGGCTTCAATGATGGGTTGATTACCAAGCATCTCTCGCACTTGCACATCTATTGTGCTGTTGAGAAATTCTAAAATTAATGCTTGTGCAGATTCAGGGAAATCTACAGAAATATCTCCATTTCCCATTTCTTGATAAGTCCGACAAGCCAGTGGCATTTTCGCCGCAAATTTTTCTAAGCGAGTGCTATCTACAGCGCTGTCTAAAAGCACTTGCCACCCTGCATCTGTAGTACCATCTGCTTGCTGTTGAATATTGGGTAAAAACTTAGAGCGTGAAATTAAATCTAAACTCCAACGGGCTACCTGCGACCAAAATCTTAAATCCCCAGCGAAAAAAGCCTCTTCGCCACCAGTAATGTTGAGAGGAAGAGATTGGAGAAATTTAATTGTTTCACTAGTATTAAGACAAAAACCTGTAACTTGCCAAGGTTGCAAGTATGGTGAAGCGCCAGATTCTAAATCTTGGCTGGCGGAATGCACAGGTAATAAGTTAAATGTTCTATCTTTGGTGTTTTGGAGAATCTGAGTTGGTAAGGCGATGATGTGAGAATGTGTAGGTAAACTGGCTTCAGGTGGTTTTGTAGTTTTGCGCGATCGCGTTTGAGTTTGTACCTGCTGTTGTTTGCTGCTGGTAACTGTTATATTTTTCGCTGCTAACCACTCACTCAACTCCACTGCTGTCATTGCTAATGGATGTTGTGGTATTTCTAGAGATTGAGTTATATCCCAATTCACTTGGGGCGATCGCCAAGTTTCTCCCCAGATAAATAAACAACTATTTTGATTTTTTCTGATCCAACTGCCGTGTAAAATCGCCATTTTTAACTACTCAAATTTTGACCAGACTAAATATTTCCAATAATGCTGATAATTGCCTTTTATTTGGGCGAGATTAATTCTGCCAATTTTTACTTTTATTCTAGATTTATGGATATTTATAAATTATCAAATTATCCAAAACTGCAATTTAAATGGCTGCTAAAAATTTAATTACTCATGATGAAAAATTGGTGGTTTAGTGATTGGATTAATGTTTATTCTGTTGAGGTTAGTGCAGCTATTTTTGTAACGTTGGTACTATTGTACAACTAGGTTTACATACTGGTGTGAGATTGTTTCCATCTAATTTTAATGATGATTTAAGAAATGTCGCATTTCGTTGAGGAGGTGTAAAAAAATCTACTTTGTATTTCTTAGCTCCACCAGTATTGGATAAATTACATAGATTGTTATATATGCAATTTGTAGACTTTTGAGTATGATTAGGCATATTCTACCTGTGACAATCCTAAAAGATAAGCAAGCCGTCAAATCTACTGCCGCTTGATGAGTAAACATGTAATACATTTGGCAGGAAATAACTTGTTTATCTTTGTATGTAACAGAAGCCAGCAAGAGTGCATAAATGTTAGGATTGCCACAGAGAGAGAATAGTGTGCATAGAAGGAAAAAAAACTGAATGGCAGAAGTTGAAAAGTCAATATCCTTTGATGGACGGGATATTCGACTGAAGTTAGGCCTACTAGCTCCCCAAGCTGGTGGGTCAGTTTTGATAGAATCAGGGGACACAGCTGTTTTGGTAACAGCTACGAGATCACAAGCCAGAGAAGGCATTGATTTTCTTCCCCTCACAGTAGATTACGAAGAAAGACTTTATGCAGCAGGTAGAATTCCTGGTGGGATTATGCGCCGGGAAGGTCGTCCACCGGAAAAAGCAATTCTCACCAGCCGTCTGATAGACCGTCCTCTGCGTCCTCTGTTCCCTTCATGGTTGCGGGATGACCTGCAAATCATCGCTTTAACATTATCAATGGATGAGTTAGTACCACCTGATGTTCTAGCAGTCACTGGTGCTTCCATTGCTACGTTGATTGCCCAAATACCCTTTAACGGGCCAATGGCAGCCGTGCGGGTAGGGTTAGTAGGAGATGATTTCATTATTAATCCTACATACGCAGAAATTGAAGCTGGAGACCTAGACTTAATCGTGGCTGGTTCGCCAGAAGGCGTAATCATGATTGAGGCAGGAGCTAATCAGCTGCCAGAGCGAGATATTATCGAAGCGATTGATTTTGGCTATGAAGCGGTACGGGATTTAATCAAAGCACAGCAAGATATCATTGCCGACTTGGGTTTGCAAATAATTCACCAAGCACCACCAGAGGTAGACCAGACCCTGGAAAATTATATTCGCGATCGCGCCAATGACGAGATTAAGAAAATTCTGTCTCAATTTACATTTACTAAACCTGAACGCGATGCAGCTTTAGATGTAGTTAAAGATACAATCCAAACTGCGATCGCCGAACTACCTGAAGAAGATCCCGTTCGCCTAGCTGCGACGAGTGATCCCAAAGCACTTGGTAAGACTTTTAAAGAAATCACCAAATATTTCATGCGCCGTCAAATCGTGGAAGATAATATCCGCGTTGATGGTCGCAAACTAGATGAAGTACGTCCTGTTTCTTGTCAAGTTAGTGTCTTACCAAAACGCGTCCACGGTAGTGGTTTATTTAATCGCGGACTAACTCAGGTACTATCCAACTGTACCCTTGGTACTCCTGGCGATGCCCAAAATCTCAATGATGACCTGCAAACAGACCAATCCAAGCGCTACTTGCACCATTACAACTTCCCTCCCTTCTCCGTTGGCGAAACCAAGCCAATGCGTGCGCCTGGTAGACGGGAAATCGGTCACGGAGCTTTAGCAGAACGGGCTATTTTGCCAATACTGCCACCCAAAGAACAATTTCCTTACGTGATTCGGATCGTTTCAGAAGTACTTTCTTCCAACGGTTCCACCTCAATGGGTTCAGTCTGCGGTTCTACCCTCGCCCTCATGGATGCTGGTGTACCGATTATCAAACCCGTCAGTGGTGCGGCAATGGGTCTGATTAAAGAAGGTGATGAAGTCCGCGTTTTGACTGATATTCAAGGCATTGAAGACTTCCTCGGTGATATGGACTTCAAAGTTGCCGGCACCGATAGCGGGATTACAGCCTTACAAATGGATATGAAAATCTCTGGTTTGTCTTTGGAAACCATTGCCCAAGCCATTCACCAAGCCAAAGATGCACGGTTGCACATCTTGGAGAAAATGCTCCAAACTATCGACCAACCACGCACAGAAACATCACCCTACGCGCCCCGACTGCTGACTATCAAGATTGACCCAGACATGATTGGTTTAGTCATCGGCCCTGGCGGTAAGACAATTAAAGGCATCACCGAAGAAACTGGTGCGAAAATTGACATTGAAGATGATGGTACTGTTACCATATCTGCTGTTGATGAAAGCAAAGCCAAAAAAGCCCGAAATATTATCCAAGGGATGACCCGCAAGCTGCATGAAGGAGATGTCTACGCAGGTCGCGTTACGCGAATTATCCCAATAGGTGCATTTGTAGAATTCCTACCCGGAAAGGAAGGGATGATCCACATTTCTCAACTTGCTGACTACCGCGTGGGCAAAGTTGAAGATGAAGTCGCAGTTGGTGATGAAGTGATTGTCAAAGTGCGCGAGATTGACGGTAAAGGACGAATCAATCTCACACGTTTGGGTATCCATCCAGACCAAGCAGCTGCGGCGCGAGAAGCTGCGGCAGTAAATCGATAAATCGATTTGGGATTTTAGATATTCTCTAAAATCCGCGATGCCTTTGTTGTAGGCATCGCCGTAGCTTTTTTAAAAGTTTTGTTTAAGTCATACAAATTAAAATGCCGAATGAGTCAACTCGCGGCTATCAGAATTAAGCCTGCCTAGCCTATGGCAACGCCAAGGCCAAACGCAGGCTAAAAAATTATTTTGTACCTATATACTCAATTTTTAGCAACCTAATTTTGGGAATTATAAAAATACGTTCTCAGAATTTTTTGGACAATTTAAATAGGCTATAACGCCTGAAACTATTGGAGATGTTGTTACGATAGCAATCACTTTTTAACCCATATTGAGAGCATACATTCATCAATTTGTTATCTTATAGTCTTCATTTGTAACATTTGTCATCACGATACTTTTTGAATGCGCCAAGTAATCATAATGTGATAAATTATCTGATTTTGTTAGATGATTACAGCAAAGAGTTGACAATGTTAATCTATAATTTCAGCCGTTTGGCTCTTCAACAAAGTGTTAAAACTCCCTTTTGTCAGTTTGTCGATCGCAGCGAAGTTTGGTAAATAAAAGAAGTAGACTGCCTTGTTTGCTTTTATTCCACACTTTATCCAAAGCATTGTGAGTGCAAAACGTTTGCCAGAAACTACTGCCCATGTCAGAATTACGCGCCAATCCTGGCAACATGGCTTTCTTGAGGGCGAAGTCAGCGCGGGAGATTTTGAGTGGCATTTCCAGTGGCATTTCCGCCGTGGAGAACTGTCTGTGAAGCCTTCCCAAGGTCGCGCTTTAATCAAAGAACCTCTTGGGCGCTTTTTAGAAAAACAAGATTATCAGTTGGAACCAGGAGGCGATTATGCTTTTACTATCCGAGCAGAATTATGAGAGAAAAAGTATGAAGTATGAAGTATGAAATACGTTCTACCTCTTGAGCTAAGGACAAATGACCATTGACTATTGACTATTAACTGCTGATTCTGTCAGGCGATTTAAATATCTTTCAATTAAGAGGACAGCCACAATGTCATCTATTGGTCTGGGTGGTTGGCGCATCCCTTTTGGTAAAAGTTTTGTGATTCCTTGGGGCGGATACATTTGCCAATAGCGATCGCGTGCTTCTAAGGTAGAATATCGCTCATCTACTAACATGATATTTAAAGGTTGTAATAATTCTTGTTGTAATTTTTGTTTCCACTGCTTGGCTGTGGTTTGATTACCCATAACTAGTAAGGAAACAGGATATCTTTTTTGAAGGGTTTCTATATTGGCGATCGCTTCTTGTGCGAGTACAACCTGATGATAATGCAGTTGCCGATCTAATCCCATTACGGCTAAACCACACTTATCTTTACCCGGATCAAAGCCAAGAATTACTGGTTGAGTTGGCGAGAATTCATTTAAATTCATATTCAATCAGCTAAAATTTTCAACTGGGTACAGCAAGATATATAAAAAAAGTTTTTACAATTACCGATGGTTACTGAGCTTTAACTTGTAACTTCTAATCCCTATTGTTTCGGTATTTCACGTACTGAAAATGACTTTGCCGTTTTGGATAGCTAATAATTTAACTCGCAGAGGCCCTGCTGTATAAGTATCTTCTGAGGCGATCGCTTTAATCTCTAAAGGCTGATCGTATTGTCTTAATTGGTTGATAAATCGCAAAAAAGTTCCATCTACTTGCACACTTTCCACAATACCAGCATTCCTAGCCCGAAATTGGGAAGCAGAAATAAGTAAATCTAGCCTTTGCCGTAGCTCATAAGATGACATACTTCTAGGATCAGCACTGGTACTAGCTAATACCTCTCCTCCTGCAAAGACTAATATATTGCGTGCAGCATCTCCAAAGAATTCTATCTGTTTTTCGCCTCTGACGTAATTGCCTGCGGAGAAAATTCGCACAACATATTCTCTACCATCGCTAATTTGTCTAATCAACTGCTCAACTCTTTCTGGAGTCACACGCAGAATTTGGGTATTTTCTGGTTTTGCACTTGGTTCAGTTAATTGAAAAATCGCATTTTGGTTAGCATCACCTAAAAGTTGCAACACCGCCTGACGCGCAGCAGTAGCTTGCTTAACTTGAATCACAGCACCAGCCAAAACTTGACCACGAACCAACGCCAACTTGCCTAAACGCAGGTCTTGATAAGACTGATAGTATTTTTCTAGTCTGGCTACTTCCTGTTCTAAATAATCCTGTTGTCTTTCTAGTTCTTTGAGGCGAGATTCCCGTGTGGCAATAACTTGTTCTCGTGCAGTAATTTCTAAATTACGATTTTGAATGAGTTTATCTAGTTGGGCAATTTTGAGATCGCGTTTTTCAATAATTTCTTGGCGGTTGGCGAGTTCGCGATCGCGTTTTGTAATGGCTGCTTTCGCTTCATCAATTGCCTTTTTCGCCTCTGCGTACAATCTTTGTTGTTCTGCCTTTAATTGTCCTACCGCCACTTGTAGGGCTTTTCTCTGATTGTAAACGTTTTGTAATTCTGATCTGGCTTGTTGATATTGAGTTGCTACTTGATTCAAGCGCCCTTGAGTGCGTTGCAGTTGCGCCTGTGTTTGGGCTTGGCGGCTAATAGTTTGGTTGAGTTTTGCTTGCGTTTCTCGTTGTTTAGCATTTGCCGCTTGCAACGATTTATTAATTATCTGTAAATCTTGTTGCGCTTTGGTTTGTTCAACTCTCGCTTGGCTTAACTCTTTCTCTACTTGGCTTTTTTGCGTTTCTGCGGTTTTAAGTTGCTCTCGTTTGTTTCTCAGGTCTTTTTGAATATCTTCTAATTCAAAAACTCCCTTACGCAATCCTTCATCAGCTGCAAACAAAATTCCTAGAGTGGAAGCCGAAATTAAGCCCCCAGTGAAAATAGTCACCACTACCGCCGTATTTTTTGGCCGAAGCTTGAATAGTGAGAGGCGTGCTTTGCCAACCCGTGTGCCAATGCGATCGCCCACAGTGGCAATTACGCCTCCCAAAATTAAAATTGCCGCTATGAGGATGTACCCGGTGGTCATCTTCAGCTACCGAAATGGTTCCAGATACAGCCTACTACTTTCGAGCATTGTCTGTGGAGGATGGATGATTGGCAATAGCGAAGATTCATCAATTTATGATTTAACTCCAGCTATGGGTATTATCTGCAAAAACACAATAATTGCCAACTCCACTACCTCCAATTGCTTTGAACAACAAAGAATTCAGTCGTCAGTCAGCCCAAATTCAGAATGAATAACGTTTTTGTTCTGACTGCTGACATTCTTGTTTAAGTGAACTGTCTACTTAAGCTAACAGGTTTATGCACAGTAATCTTCTTTTTATGAATAGAAATCATTTTCTTTTCACGTAAATCACCAAGTAACCTAGTGACCGTCACGCGAGTAGAACCAATTGCCTCTGCGATCGCCTGATGAGATAGCTTCAGATCAATTGTGATTCCATCTGCACAAGGAACACCAAAATCACGACAAAGAATTAATAAAAAACTCACCAATCTGGAACCCATATCTCGGTGAGCTAGAGTTTCAATCATCATCTCTGTCTGTAAAATCCGCGAAGACAGACCCCGCAGCATTAACATTGATAATTCTGGATTTTCCTTGAGTGCTTGCTCTACTTGTTCGATTGGTGCTGACAGCAATTCTACAGGTGTAAATGCAACAGCATGGTAAAATCTATCCGACTTATTTCCTGTCAGCAAAGACAACACACCAAAAACACTATTTTCCCGTAACAACGCTACTGTTATTTCTTCTCCTGCTTCGTATACCCTGGAAAGTTTTACAGCACCCTTAAGAAGAAAATAAACTCGTTCAGCAGGATCGCCCGGAAAAAAGATCGTTTTGTTGCGTTCAAACGTTTCCACAACAGGCGGAAACGCGCCAGTTGCCATCTGACGAAAAACATTTGCTAGGGCTTTATCTTGTGTCACGATCATCTCCCTTCCCCTACCCAATGCCGGAAAAACAAATAAACTGATTACCTAAGAATACACCTGAAAAATCAATAAATCACCGTCAACCTTTCTGTACTTTCCTATACTCAAATACCAAACATCAGAGTTATTTGTTCATAATGATACATAATTTTTCACCTTTTTAGCTAGTAGTTGTTATAAGTACTTACAAACTCCTATTCATCAGGTTTTTTGCAAAAAAATTCATTATATCTTGAGAATATCTTCAGGAATAGCAGACAATTTTTTATGCAGGAAACGCACTTGTTGATTTAAAGAAGAATTCACAATTCACAATTCAGAGTCAAAATCAATCCTTGGGGAAAAATATCTGTTACCTAGAAACAGCAGCAAATTTTCAATTTGGTGTAGTGTTTCATAGTTTATTCATCCGCCAGTACCCCAAGATTCAATGGGAAAATTCTGGCGACTGACCCATGTATTCTTTCCTGTCAAACATGATTTTTCTAAATCCTGTGGTCAACCCAGCAAAACAGGCCTCAGTTTCTAGTATCCTCCTAAGAGGATGTCTGAAAAGTCCCAGGTGATACATTCAGCAGTTGAAGTATCCTCCAATCCCCTAAAAAATTTAGACTCAAGGGTGTTACTTCCTTTTGGAAAAGAAAAGCTATTACAGCTACGCCCAAGTCAAAAACAGTCATCGCGTTGCCAAACGAACTTTCGTGAAAGCAAATATTGTTCAAAATGCTTTTATTTTTTGAATAGTAGGGTTGTGAAGGCCACACTGTGTTATATGGGGATAAAGAAAAATATTTGATACTGCTCGGACATCTTTATCATGATTGATCCTGTTAATAATTTGTATGCTGAATCTGACTGGAAAAAACGCCCTTGTTACAGGTATTGCCAATAATCGCTCCATCGCTTGGGGTATCGCTCAACAATTGCACGCAGCCGGAGCTAATTTAGGTATTACTTACCTGCCCGATGAACGTGGCAAAATGGAGAAAAAAGTTGCGGAATTAGTAGAACCTCTCAATCCCAGCTTATTTGTTCCCTGTAATGTTCAAAACGACGAACAGATTCACTCTACCTTTGAGGCAGTGCGGGAAAAATGGGGCAAGTTAGATATTCTGATCCACTGTCTGGCTTTTGCCAATAAAGATGATTTAACAGGAGGTTTTAGCCAAACCTCTCGTTCTGGTTTCAATACAGCTTTAGAAATTAGTACCTATTCTTTAGTACAGTTAAGCGGTGCTGCTAAACCGTTAATGACAGAAGGTGGTAGCATTGTCACATTGACTTATCTTGGTGGGGTTAGAGCTATTCCTAACTACAATGTGATGGGAGTAGCTAAGGCTGGTTTAGAAGCGAGTGTGCGTTATCTAGCAGCAGAACTCGGCCCAGAAAATATTCGTGTAAATGCCATCTCAGCTGGGCCAATTCGGACTTTGGCATCTTCGGCAGTTGGCGGAATTTTAGATATGATTCATCATGTAGAACAAGTAGCGCCTCTGCGACGTACAGTCACTCAACAAGAAGTAGGTAATACGGCGGCTTTCTTGTGCAGTGATTTATCCAGTGGTATTACTGGGCAAGTTCTGTATGTGGATGCAGGATATGAAATTATGGGAATGTAATAGTATCACTCAAGTCAAAAGTTAAAAGTAAAAAGGTGAACCACTGCGTTGGACGGGTTTCCCGGCTTGTTCGCGCAGCGTCTCCGATTAGGAGAAGCAAGTGGTGAACCCGAAGGGTAAAAGAATTGTTTTTTACTTTTGCTTTTTTACTTTTGACTTCCTACTTCCTCATTAACTATGCAAATTAGCGATACCTCTAATAAAAATTCTGTTCTGCACCAAGTTTCATCAATTACACCTGCTCGTATTGCTTCTGTTCACCGTGTGACTGGTGAAACTGATGTGCAAGTAACTATTAATTTAGATGGCACAGGAAAATGCAATGCTGCAACTGGCGTTCCATTTTTAGACCACATGTTGCATCAAATTTCCTCTCACGGTTTGATTGATTTAGATGTCAAAGCCAAGGGAGATTGGGAAATTGATGATCATCATACTAATGAAGATGTGGGTATAACTTTAGGACAAGCTTTGCATCAAGCATTGGGTGATAGAAAAGGTATTGTCCGCTTTGGTAACTTTTTAGCACCATTAGATGAAGCTTTGATTCAAGTGGCGTTAGATTTTTCTGGACGACCTCACCTAAGTTACGGCTTACAAATTCCCACACAACGCGTGGGAACCTATGACACTCAGCTAGTGCGAGAATTTTTTGTGGCATTGGTGAATCATAGCCAAATGACACTGCACATTCGTCAGTTAGATGGGATTAATTCCCATCACATTATTGAAGCAACATTTAAAGCATTTGCTAGAGCTATGCGGATGGCAACTGAATTTGACCCACGTCGTGCTGGGACAATTCCTAGTTCTAAAGGTGTTTTATAAATTAGTCATTAGTCATTTGTATTTACAAATAACTAATGACATTGCTTTTTATCTATGCAATCAAGATTTTCTGAAGTCTAATTTTCTGCTGTAAGTTTTACTGTCGTGAAATATACTTCTGTTTGAGTGCCAAGAGTATCTAGATGATTACTGCCTGTATTCACAATGACATTAGATGAACTAATTTTTGGTAATGGGTATAAATGAGAAAGATAAATTTTGTCATTGATACTTATTTTTCCCAAAGTAGTGGGTGTCAGCTTTTTGATTGACTCAACTTCTACATCGCCATTGCGATAACAAAGTCTGCCAAATGCCAAGGCTGTAGCTTGTTGAGGAACTTCAAGCAGATAAAAATAATCAGGACGTAACCATTCTTGCCAACTATCATCACCACCTTTACCAATATATTGAATCGATGATGAAGATATCTTTGACCAAGTTTGCGGTGAAAGTCTTCTAGGAAAAATAATTACTTTGATTTCGCCTATATCATCCAGAGAAACTTTTCTGATAAATGTTCCACTATGCCAATAAATTCCCAGATTATCGTAATTATTAGCTTGGATTTCCGTTAGAGGTTTAGCACTGCGGCAGAACTTAGCCCGTTTAGAATCTGGTGATTGAGAACCAATCCAAATAATTAGACAAATTACCGCTAAAAAAATTGGGGCAAAAATCTGGAAAACTCGATGAAATTTCATCGCTATTATCAGCACAGAGATGATTGCCTCTTTTATAGCCAGGTTAAGCAAAAATGGCTATAAATTTAGATTACCGTCCTCTAAGGAAAACACTGATACCAGTAAATTAAACTTGCGGCTATAACTTTGGTAGTTATCACTGAAGCATTATGAAATCTGTTGTAGATACTGCTGAAGCGCAACCGCAACCTACCGATGTTCCGCCAGTTGTTGCAACTTTTGATTTGCGAAAAGTTTACCGTAGTGGCTTTTGGCTGAATCAAAAAGTTGTATCTCTCAAAGGCTGTTCTTTGACGGTTTATCAGGGGGAAACTTTTGGGTTATTGGGGCCAAATGGTGCTGGTAAAACCACTTTATTAAAACTTTTGCTGGGAATTATCCGTCCGAGTGGGGGACGGGGATTATTGTTGGGTAAACCATTGGGCGATCGCCAAGTCAAGCAAAGTATTGGCTATCTGCCAGAAAACCCTTATTTATATGATTATCTCACTGGCTGGGAATTTTTAGAGTTAGCGGCGGGACTGTTCCAAATTCCTCGTCGTATTCAGCGCGATCGCATTCCTCAACTTTTACAGTTAGTTGGTCTACCTTTAGCTGATGCACGCAAAAAACAAATGCGTCGTTACTCTAAGGGAATGCTACAGCGTGTCGGTATGGCGCAGGCGTTAATTAACGACCCAGAACTGATATTTTTAGATGAACCGATGTCTGGTCTTGACCCCCTAGGACGCTACCAAATGCGCGAAATCATTTTAGGGTTAAAAGCCGCCGGGAAGACAATTTTCTTTAACAGTCATATTCTGAGTGAAGTTGAGCAAATTTGCGATCGCATTGCCATTCTCGCCAAAGGTGAGTTAATTTGCGCTGGTTCACTCCATGAATTATTAGGTAGTACTAATGCTTACCAAGTAAAAGGTAACGGTGGCGATCAAGAAATTCTCCACAAATGGATACCTAATCTTGTATTTAACCATGATGGTTCTTGGCAGGGAACTTTACAAGCTGATTACTATGATTTTCTTGATAGTCTTCGCTTAATGGAAGCTAAAATCATTTCTTTGGATTTAGCGCGTCATTCTCTGGAAGACTTTTTTATTCAAAAGATTAAACAACAAAATACCTCTGTTTAGTAATTTTTGATATTCAATAACACATTTTAAATTTTCGATTTTAGATCCCCGACTTCTTTAAAAATTCGGGGATCTGAATCACTTACTTAGCTTGTAAATTACCATCACAACCTGTATTAATAAATGCTGAATACGCATCTCCGTAAGTTGAACTTTAAGCTAACTTTACCAAAAATTCAACTCTGATAAATAATTATGCTTCCGGAAAAGAGTATCCTTCAAGGAAAATAAGATTGTCGGGAAACGGGAATACTTAAGTATAGTCAAATTAAAATGTTTAGACAGTACTTTGCCGATCGTAGTCTCAGAGTCTAAGGTAAATATGTTTAACACAGGTTTATGGAAATTCCTCACCCAGCCAGTTATGGGTGTGGCTTTTTGTACAGCTATCAATTTTGCTGTGTCGCCCGTCAGCCTAGCTCAGGGACAACCAGTATTACCAGCTTCAAAACCAGTAATACCAACACCACAAACGCTACCGCCGAATCGAACACCAATTATTCCGCCACAACAGATATCACCAGCAACTGCACAGCAACTAGACACTAATTATACTTTAGGTGGAGGCGATCGCATCCGGGTTAATGTATTTGAAGTGCCGGAATACACAGGTGAATATCAAATTCCTCCCGGTGGAGCAATCACTTTACCTCTGATTGGCAGTGTTCCAGTTTTGGGGTTAACAACTGAACAAGCATCTGATGAAATTGCCAGAAGATACTCCCGTTATTTAAAACGTCCTTTAATTTCGGTCAATCTGTTATCACCGCGCCCCATTAATATCTTTGTTGCGGGAGAAGTTACAAGGCCTGGTTCTTATACTCTCAGCTTAAGTGGTGGCGCAGGGGATAATCCTGGCGTACAATACCCAACTGTTTTAGCAGCTTTAACCACAGCCCAGGGCGTGACCTTAGCAGCAGATGTCACTCAAGTACAAGTAAGGCGGAAAGTTGGACGCAGTGGTGAACAACTTGTGAGCCTTAACTTAAAAGAGGCTGTACAGACAGGTCAGATAGGTCAAGATATTACATTACGCGATGGTGACACTATCTTTGTACCGACTGCATCTAACTTCGACAAAACAGACGCGCGTAATTTAGCCGCCAGCAACTTTGCTGCTAGTCCCAGCACACCCCGGACTGTAGCCATTATTGGTGAAGTCAACCGTCCTGGCTCTTATCTTGTGACCACAGGTGGTGGCGGTGCAGAAGGGGGTGCAGGCGGTTTACCTACAGTCACCAGAGCAATTCAATTAGCGGGTGGAATCACCGGACAAGCTGACATTCGTAGTCTGAAACTCCGCCGTCCTACTAGAACTGGTGGTGAACAAAACATTGATGTTAATCTTTGGCAATTACTCCAGAGTGGTGATGTCAATCAAGACATTATTGTGCAAGACGGCGATACAATTGTGATCCCTACTGCTACTGATGTGACTGCCGCAGAAGCGACCCAACTAGCTAATACAACCTTGTCTCCAAACACCATTCAAGTGGGTGTTGTCGGTGAAGTGAAAAGACCAGGCGCTACGGAGATTAAGCCCAATAGTTCTTTAAACCAAGCTTTGTTAGCTGCTGGTGGTTTTAATGATGCCAGAGCCAGTAGAGCCGCTGTAGATTTGGTGCGGCTGAATCCTGATGGTTCTGTCACCAAACGCGTTGTCAAAGTCAATTTTGCTGATGGAATTAACGAGGCGACTAATCCTATTCTGCGAAATAACGATGTGATTATAGTTGGCCGTAATGGTTTGACTAAGACTAGTGAAACTTTAGGTGCTATCGCTGGCCCCTTTGGTGTAATTTTGAATGTGTTGAGACTTTTCACAGGATTTTAGTTGAGGATACAGCTAAAAATTGGGGACAATACTCCATATTTATTCGTCCCCATAGCTGGTAATCTTTTGGTTCAAAGAAAATGGCAGTTTCTTTGCAGTTTCAACCAAGCAACAAACCTTGCAAGCGTTCGTTATTGCAAGGTTTGTTATTTAGTTTGGGTCTGGTGTTAAGTTGGGGTGTAGCAATACCAGCTACTTTAGCTGCGGAAACAGTAACTATTCGGTTTGGCCCGTTTCAACAATCTGTAGCGATCGCGGATATCGAAAAATTTGCTAAAACTGGAACACTGTCCAAAACTCTCCAAGCTTACGAATCTTTATTTACACCAGAATTACGCGGCTTACTCAATCGACGAGTGCAAGTAGATCCAAAATTTGCTGACAAATTTGTGGATGAATTAACTCTTTTGCCACAAGGCAAACAATTGATTACATCCTTAACAGCAGCTATTCCCGGCAGTACAGTCGAAAGTTTGCAAGCAACGATGAGTATCGGTCTGCGGCAAGTCAATGGTTTGAGCGTTGTCAGTTTCCTCAAAGCCTACCCAACGGAAAATATTAGCCTAGACGCAACTCAGATATTACAAATTGCCACGGATTTTAACCCCAACAACTTACAAAACCAAGCCCTCGGCAGCATCCTCGCCAGAAATTTAGCAGTTAAAATTAATACACCCTTTCGGCCTAGTTTCGACCCCGCCGCCACAGGCCAAGCACCAGTACAACAGCAAACACTCACTTTACAAGACAAACAACGTCAACGCAGCATTCTGGTAGACATTTACTGGAGTCAAACAACAGACACCACAGCACCACTAGTAGTGATTTCCCACGGCTTTGGAGCTAACCGTCGATTTGCCAGCTATTTAGCGCGTCATTTAGCTTCTCACGGCATCAGCGTAGCCGCTATTGAACATCCTGGGAGTAATGGTGTGGCAATTAGCAACGCTGCTAATCAAGGAGATTTAGCAAAATTACTCCCAGCTATAGAATTTATTGACCGACCCAAGGATGTGAGTTTTTTACTCAACGAACTGGCAATTCTCAACACTCAACCAGGACAACTGCAAGGAAAACTCAACACCGAGAAAGTGACTGTAATTGGTCATTCTTTGGGAGGTTATACCGCTTTAGCTTTGGTGGGTGGAGAAATTAATTTAGAGGAAGTGCGACAATTTTGCAAAACTTCTCTCAGCTTGGTTGACCCCCTTGGTGATTGGTTGCAATGTGCAGCTACACCGTTAAAAGGGAAAAAATTCCAGTTGCAAGATGAGCGAGTTAAAAGTGCGATCGCACTTAACCCCCTTACAGGTAAACTTTTTGGTAAACAGGGACTCTCGCGGATTAATAAGCCTGTGTTAATTTTGACCGCTACTGAAGATGCTTTAACTCCTGCCTTAACTCACCAAATCAGACCTTTTACCCAGTTACGAGGTAATAAATATTTATTAACTGCCATTGGTGCGACTCATTTAAGCATTCTTGACCCCACATATTCCACTGGTGAAGCTTCCCAAATTATTCCAGAAAAGCGCGGCGCAGAAACCCAACCCTTGCGTCAGCTAATTCGTGGTATCAGTTTAGCTTTTGTCAAGCAACTCACACCAGAGGCTCAGACTTACCAACAATTTCTCACAGCCGCTTATGCTCAATCTTTATCTACTCCAGAATTACCCTTACGCCTGAATGCCGATTTACCTACAAATGTCAAACCTTGGCTGGATTTAGCGGTGAAGTGAGTCAATTTCTTGCCAGTATGTTATCAAGGTGCTTTAATAACGATCGCATTCTGCCAATCTTTCTTGTCTGCTTAAAACACAGCAACTATACAGATGCTGTGTTTGTGAGTGAGTGCATACAAAAGCACAAACTCTAGAGATTAGACTAAAAGGTAGGAGAAATACCATATCCTTAACAGTTAATTCTCCCAATTACTACATAGGAGCATCTATGGAGCCAATTATTGCTATAGTCTTAGCGCTTGTAGGCTATGCGTTAGGATCTGCCAAAATTATTAATGAAGGTAATGAAGCCTTAGTTGAACGCTTAGGACAAAGACACCGCACACTTAGACCAGGCTTAAACTTTATTGTGCCTTTTGTGGATCAAATTGTGATGGAAGATACCACCAGAGAGCAGATTTTAGACATTAAGCCTCAGAAAGTAATTACTAAAGATAACGTCTATTTGGAAGTTGATGGTGTTGTGACTTGGCAAATTACCAGCATGGAAGACAGCTTTTATAAAGTTGAAGATATGCAGGTCGCTTTATCTAATTTAGTCACAGTTGAACTCCGTACTCATATTGCCGATAGAACATTATCGGAAACCACATCTGCTAGAAATCAAATGAACCAATCACTGTTGCAGATTGTGAATGAGACAAGTAAAAAATGGGGTGTGAAGATTATCCGTGTGGATATTCAAAGCATTACACCGCCAGAAAGTGTGCAGAAATCAATGGCCGAACAACAAGCTGCTGAGATCAAAAAACAAGCAGCTATTTTAGAAGCTGAAGGTGATAGACAAGCCGCCATTAAACGCGCCGAAGCTACAAAAGAATCAATCCGTATTCTTTCTGAAGCTATAACTTCTAAACCAGAAACACGGGATATTTTGCGGTATCTTGTGGCTCAAGAACATGTAGAAGCCAGTCAAAAACTTAGTGCTAGTAACAATGCCAAAATTGTCTTTCTCAACCAAGGCTTATCAGAAGGAGCATTAGATCAAATGTTGGGAGATACGGTAGGTACTGAAGGGAACGGGAATGGTCAAGGTTAAAAAAGTGCTGAGTGCTGAGTCAAAAACACTAGTGTCTAGCCTCTAATCTCTTGATCTGAACAATGTATCAGCAACTAAAGAGACTTCGCGCATTTCTTTAACATCGTGAATTCGCAGAATATCAGCACCGTTGGCAATAGCAGCACAACAAGCCGCTGCTGTTCCCCAGGCGCGTGCTTTGGGATTTGGTTGATTGAGAATACGTCCAATAAAACTTTTACGCGATACCCCTACTAACATAGGGCAGTTTAATGATGTGAGCGATCGCAAGTTCCGCAAAAGCTGTAAATTTTGCTCGTAGTTCTTAGCAAAACCAATCCCCGGATCAATAATAATTTTCTCTAGGTCAATACCTGCTTTAGTTGCTGCCGTAATTTGTCTTGTTAAAAAAGTTGTTATCTCCCCTAGCAAATCTTCATACTCTGTCATTTGTTGCATTGTCTGAGGTGTTCCGCGAATGTGCATCAACACTATTGGCACATTTAAACTAGCAACTGTCGGCAACATCTCAACATCAAATGTCCCGGCGGAAATATCATTAACAATATCGGCTCCAGCTTCGATTGCGGCTTTTGCTACATCTGCTCTAGTTGTATCTACAGAAATTGGCACTGTTATTTCCGAGCGTAGCGTCTGTACTATGGGGATAACTCGCTGTAATTCTTCATCCAGGGTAATTTGTTCTGCACCCGGTCGAGTTGATTGTCCACCCACATCAATCATGTCAGCACCAGCAGCTACCATTGCTTGTGCTTGAGCTAACGCCGCAGATTTACTATTAAAATCCCCCCCATCACTAAAGCTATCAGGTGTCACATTCAACACACCCATTAAATAAGTGCGTTGTCCCCATTCAAAACAACGCCCGCGAATGATTAAGTTACCGGACATACGAAACTGATCTTAGCGGCCTTGTATGTTAAATACTTTTACAATTCAAAATTCAAAATTGGGATTCCCATTCCCTGGTAGAGCCAGGGAAAAGGCGTTACACATAAGACTACTGATAGTTGACAATTCGGGCAAAACTTTCAGGTTCTAGACTGGCTCCTCCCACAAGCACGCCGTCAATTTCTGGTTGAGCCATGATCTCATCAATATTATTAGGCTTGACTGAGCCGCCGTATTGAATCGAAACATTGGTGTTTTTTAATTGACTGCGAATTAAGCCAATAACTCGGTTAGCTTCTTTTGCTTCACAAGTATCACCAGTTCCAATTGCCCAAATTGGTTCATACGCAATTACCAAATTATCTTGATCTACATTCACTAGGTCTTTGTCTAGCTGAGTAGTAATGAGTGATTCTGTTTGTCCTGCATCGCGTTGTTGTTTGGTTTCCCCTACACACAAAACTGGGGTTAGACCATGTTTTTGAGCAGCTTTCAGACGCAGATTAACTGTCTCGTCTGTTTCGCCAAAAAATTGCCGTCGTTCGCTATGACCGACAATTACATAACGGACACCAATTTCTGTGAGCATCTGGGCGGCAATTTCACCAGTGTAAGCTCCAGAATCTTCCCAATGAACATTTTGCGCTCCCAGTTGTACACGGCTGCCATGCAAACTTTGAGACAAAATGTTTAAATCGGTGAAAGGAGGACACAATAATACTTCTCGCTCTTCAGGCGTTTCGTCTAAATGAGGCAGAAACCCTCGCAAGAAATCTTGAGTCTCTGCCTGGGTTTTAAACATTTTCCAGTTACCAGCAATAACAATTTTCCGCACAGGTGATGTAGTCAAATTCCTAACGCTAATAGATGCAATTTTCACTCTACTACTTTTTATGACACTCCAAGCCCATCAAGAGATGAAAGAGCGATCGCGGAGTGAGTTATCTTTTCATTAGTGCCAGTCTATGAAGACAATTTCCCTCATATTCTGTAAAAATAACTAGGATAAAAATGAGGTAAATCAAAAATCTCCGATTATCATGCCTTCTAAATTGCCAGAACCAGACCAAAGCAACTCGCCTAACTGGGAGGAAGAACTAGATAGTGCTATTTTTAGCTTTGAAGACATTCAAGCGGAACTGAATTATAAACAAGCGCAAACAGCACTGCGAAACTTGGTAGCTAATCTTGACTTGACACCACGAGAAAAAGCAGGGTTAGAAACCGAACTGGCTGATTTAGAAATTATGCTGGCAAAGTTAGACCGGATGGTTGTGCAGATTGCTGCTTTTGGGATGGTAGGACGGGGTAAATCATCTCTGTTGAATGCTTTGGTGGGACAACCTGTATTTGAAACTGGCCCTTTACATGGTGTGACTCGCGCCGCACAGCGGGTTAATTGGAGTATTCACGAAGAACTAATTGGTACGACAGAACGAGCTTTGCGAGTCACTTTACCGAGTGTGGGTCAATCTCAGGTAGAACTTATTGATACGCCTGGGTTGGATGAAATTGATGGTGAAACTCGTACAGCTTTGGCGGAACAAATCGCTAAACAAGCCGATTTGATTTTGTTTGTGATTTCGGGAGACATGACTAAAATCGAACACCAAGCCCTTTCGCAATTGCGGGAAGCTGGGAAACCGATAATTTTGGTGTTCAACAAAGTAGACCAATATCCCGCAGCAGACCGCCTGGCAATTTATGAAAAAATTCGAGATGAAAGGGTAAAGGAATTACTCACGCCTTTAGAAATTGTCATGTCAGCCGCCTCACCATTGCTTAAGACAGCGGTAATTCGCCCTGATGGTAGTAGAGGCTTGCAGATGCGGACTGGGAATGCCCAAGTAGAAGAATTGAAGCTGAAAATATTAGAGATTTTGCAGCGTGAGGGTAAAGCTTTAGTCGCCCTTAATTCAATGTTGTATGCAGATACAGTCAATGAGCAACTGGTACAACGCAAACTCTTGATTCGCGAACAGAACGCCAATCAGTTGATTTGGAAAGCTGTGATGGCTAAAGCACTGGCGATCGCTCTCAATCCGGTTACAGTAGTAGATATACTGAGTAGCATAGTGATTGATATTGCTTTAATTTTAGGTTTATCCAAACTCTACGCTATGCCGATGACCGAAGCTGGTGCTGTCAGATTACTGCAAAAAATTGCCCTGAGTATGGGCGGTATTGGTGTCAGTGAATTACTCGCCAACTTGGGTTTAAGTGGTTTGAAAACCCTACTTGGCATTTCTGCACCAGTTACAGCAGGTGCTACCCTTGCGCCTTATGTAACAGTTGCATTGACCCAAGCTGGTGTAGCTGGTGTATCTTCTTACGGCATTGGTCAAGTTACTAAAGCTTATTTAGCCAATGGCGCAACTTGGGGGCCAGAAGGGCCAAAAGCAGTCATCAGTAAAATTTTGGCTAACCTTGATGAAGCTTCCATTCTCAACCGCATTAAAGATGAGTTGCAATTGAAGTTGAAAGTATAGCAGAAGGCAGCTATGCTGGAGGAAAAGTCTTACTATTCCTGGCATTCAAGTTTTCAAGTTGTCCTAACATATCTGACTACCGCTATACATAGCAAAATCAGTCCTGATCGAATTAAACAAACTTTGCGCTCCTCTGCTCTTACCTTTACGCCACTTTGCGTAGAAATTTTAACCATCAATTCCCCACAAATTGACGAAATCAGGTGGATATTGCCCACCCTAAAGTTATTGAGTTTAATTCAAAGGTTCAATAATAGTTCGCAAACCATTGCTGGTGAGATTTTTTAACATTTCATCAGCGTTAGAGCGATTGCTAAATACGCCTGCTTGCATAACTTTACGCCCTTGCCAGATGGTAGAAAATGCACCTGGGGCAACATATCGCACTAATTCCTGTTCTTGTTCGTTTGCTACTTCGACAATGACGCGGTAACGTATGCCACTGACAGGTTGTAAATAACTTTGAGTGTAAGCAGTTGTATCTGTTTGAGGAACTGGGACTTTTCGCAGGTTACGCGTATCGCCAAGGGGAACATTGCCGTTGGGAACTGGTAAAAGGGCTGCGCTACCTGGAGAAGTCAAGGCTGATGCTTGACCTCGACTGGGTAATGTTGTAGTTGGTGTTTGTATAGAGTCGGGTGCAGCAAATTCAATGGTGTTAGGTTCAATCTGGACGTAATTGAACTGTAGGGATGATGGTTGCTGGACTGGTAGGGTTGTAATTTTAGCTGTGGGAGTAACTTGAGTGTTGGTTGATGGTTGTTGTCCAACTAAGCTGCTGGGTATCGGGAAGCCGCCAGGGGGAGGAGTTAATTTTTGTTGTGGAGATTTCTTGGGCGTAATGGGTTTTGTCGGTAATGTAGCGACAGGATTAGGTGTGGGAGAAACTTCGGTCGCAGAAAAGCTAATTTCTTGATTATTAGGGATTGCCGAGATAACTGTGTTTGGTGTAGTTGGTGGAGGGTTATCAGTAATAGCAGCAGTTTGAGCGTTAAAATCTACTTTACCTGCGATGCGGTTATCAATTAAAGTATTGCCTGTAGCTGCGATCGCTTCTTTGGCAGCACTAGCGTTAATATCATAGCGAGTATTATTGCGAAATTCGTTACCACCAGCTTCTGTAATAGTACCTAAATCTGGCATCGCTTGGGCGATCGCCACTAAACCATCTTCTTGACTACCTGCAATTAAATTATTACGAACAATCGGACGCGCCTTTCCTTGGACTAAAATTCCCGAACGATTGTTCTGAATTTGATTACCTATAACTACAGGTGCGGCATTTTGGGTGATATTGACCCCATAACCTGTTTCTTGAAAAATATTTTCCTGTACCTTAGCCTGAGAACTACCACTGAGGGTAATACCGTTGGCTCCATTGCGATAAACATAATTTTTACTAATTGTCGGTGTGCCATTACCACTGACAGCCACACCATCTTGGGTATTTCCTGTAAATGTATTGTCGGAAATGACGGGGTTGCTTGATTCAATCCACAAACCATAACCGCGGGGATTAGCATTGGTGACAGTCACCCCCGTTAACTCTGCTTGGTTTGCAGCCACAATCGTCACATTCTGCCCACCATAACTACGACTTAGATATGTACCACCACCTTGAATCGTAATTCCGCTGCCTTTGTTACTTGCATCACCTTGAATGGTAATTCCAGAGCGTAGTATTAAGGGGAACATCTCTCCAGTTTCGGCACTGTAATTACCAGGAGCCAGCATAATTACTGTATTGCCTGAAGAAACTCGTATTGCTTGAGTAATAGTTTTGAAAGGAGTGCGATCGCTCCCATTGCCTGTAGTGTCATCCCCGATACTTGGGTTGACAAATAGGACATTAACCTGAGAAAGTTTTCTTTCACCAAGGGGCATCTGATCTGGTATAGATGGCATCTGAGCAACGGCGCTACTGTTGATTGCCAGCAAAGTTAGGGTTGCCAATCCCATACCAAACATAAATGAATAACCAAAAGCTATAGGTATAGCTAAGTCTAGAGATGGATGCGGTTGATTAAGGATTACTCGCTTAAGCGCTAGTCTAAGATATTGACCAGACACATTAGGGGAAGCCATTTTTACAATACTCCTGAGAAATAACAATAAAGTCTTATACCCTTAGACAGTATTATGTCGATAATGTTACCCACAATATTGACCGATTGGCTATTTTGAAGACAAAGTAATTAATGAAGAGATTATCAAAGGTGAAAGGTAAAGGCTGAAAGATGAAATTACCCTCCGGGAAGCTACCCAAGGGGTTTCTACATACTTCATACTTCACACTTCATACTTTTATGTTCTTCAGACCTCTTGCTTAGTAAATTAACGATGCTAAAAATATTGCATATATGAAAGAGGCTGACTATTATGAAAGCACTAATGGAGTTGTGGTAATGGTCGAGCCGTATAGCCAAAAAGAGCAAATACAGCAAGTTGTTTACCGCATATTAGATGCTAATTTAGACCGCACTCGTGAAGGCTTACGCATCATTGAGGAGTGGTGTCGTTTTGGGTTGAATAATGTCCAGTTAGCAGGGGAATGCAAATACCTGCGACAAGAGTTAGCTAAATGGCATACGGCGGAAATCCGGGCGGCGCGAGATACAGTAGGAGATATCGGTACTGAATTATCCCATCCGCAAGAAGAACAACGTTCTGGGATTAAGTCGTTGTTGCAAGCTAACTTTTGCCGTGTCCAAGAAGCATTGCGAGTATTGGAAGAATACGGTAAGCTGCATAACTTAAATATGGGCAAAGCTTTTAAGCAGATGCGCTATCGGGTTTACACCCTAGAAAGCAATTTGATGGGTTATCAGCGTCATCAATTATTGTGGCGATCGCATTTATATTTAGTCACATCCCCATCAGATACTTTGTTAGCCACCGTGGAATCTGCACTCAAAGGCGGATTAACCTTATTACAGTATCGGGATAAAAACGCCGATGACACTGTACGGCTAGAACAAGCCACTAAACTCCGGCAACTATGTCATGCTTACGGCGCTTTGTTTATTATGAACGATCGCGTAGACTTAGCTTTAGCTATAGATGCCGATGGCGTACATCTGGGACAACAGGATATGCCAATCGCTATGGCGCGACAATTATTGGGGCCACAGAAGATAATTGGTCGTTCCACCACTAATTCTGAAGAAATGCAAAAAGCCATTACCGACGGTGCAGATTATATCGGTGTCGGCCCGATTTATGAAACTCCCACGAAAGCAGGTAAGGCCGCAGCCGGCTTAGAATATGTCCGGTACGCTGCTCAAAATAGTCCCATACCTTGGTTTGCCATTGGCGGCATTGATGCCAATAATATCAATGATGTCATTGATGCGGGAGCCGAAAGGGTGGCGGTGGTGCGATCGCTCATGCAAGCGGAACAGCCTACTTTAGTTACCCAATACTTGCTATCTCAGCTAAATCGAGTCAAACCACAACAAGAAAGCATTCAAAATTGAGTGGGGAGTCAATGGTCATTAGTCAATGGTCATTTGTTAAAAGGCAGGAGAACAATACTTCATACTTGATTTTATGTCCGAGCAAATTACCCTTCAGGTAAATGGAGAAACCCGCGTTTGTTCCTCTCCATCGTTGTTACCTGATTTATTACAGCAGTTGGGTTTCAACCCGCGCTTGGTGGCGGTGGAGTATAACGGGGAAATTTTACATCGCCAATTTTGGTCACAAACTATAGTACAGCCAGGCGATCGCTTGGAAGTTGTCACCATTGTTGGCGGTGGTTAATTTTCTTGATAAAGCATCCGGTGAAGAGTTTTGCGCCTTGCTAATTCTTTACCCTTGCGACCAAGTTGTTCGCGCAATTGCTGGTCTTGACACAAGCGTTTAAAAGCTTGAAAAACTTCATAGCCAGATTTAGGGTTAACTAATAGACCGTTCTCTTCGTGACTTACGACCTCAGTTACAGAACCTAAACGCGAAGCAATTACAGGCTTACCAAAGTAACTGGCTTCTAAATATGTCACACCAAAACCATCAATAAATCTCGCTTTGGGATCATGCAAAGTCAGCATGGCAAAGATATCACAAGCCGCATAGTAACCTGCTAAGTCGTTGTCAGGTACTTGGCCAGCAAAGTGTACCCGCTGGTCTACGCGCAAACGTTGCGCTAGAGTTTTCAGTTGTGACTCACAAGCACCTTGACCACAGAGTATGTAGTGAACGTCTATCCCAATAGTTAGCAATAATGGCAGATTCTCAATCACCCGTTCAAAGCTTTTATGTTTTACCAGTTGTCCAACTGAAAGAATGACAATTGCTGTTGGGGGAATATTGTAAGTTTGACGCACTTTCATGCGTAAATCATCAAGATTGCTGTGGTTTGTCCCGACACTAAATTTCTCAGGTCTAACTACAGGATGAATTACATGGGTAGGAGTTTGCAGGCGGAACGCGTTTCTGAGGTAATCTCTGGTAAAGGCGCTGTTACAAACAATTCCTGTGGCGCGTGATAATGTTAATTTAAACAGCGATCGCCACACTGGGTTGCCTAAAACAGTGCGAATATCATGACCATGCAAATAAATAAAAAAGCGGATAGGTAACAGATAGCTTAATAATAATAGGGAAGGAAATTCGTAAGTGTGTCCCCATTCTATATAACGATAGTGATAACGAAAATAGAGTTTAATTGCGAATACAAATGACCAAACTAGATTTATCAAAGGGTTGAGAATATTTCCCCAAAATCCTCCTAGCCAGTATTGTGAGCTTGGCCAGCGATAAATAGGAAACTGTTGAGTCTCATCAAATTTTTTATCCCCTGCACAACTAGCAGTTAAAACAATAATTCGTTCGGGATCTTGAAGACAACGATTGTAGAGATATTCACTAATAACCGCTTCTTTTGGTAAGAATAGACGAGATATAACTAAAATATCGGGACATGATGTTTTTTCTCTAATGTTTGTTGTGAGTTGAGAAATATGTTCCATGTTAACTTTGGTAACTTTAAGTAAAAAAGTTTGTGATTTTGCATACTAAAGTTAAGTAAAAAAGCCGCTTATAAGTTAGCTCTAACCGATGATATTCCCCAACTCCTAAGCGCTCTTGCTTTTTAAGATTAATGTCAGCCAGATTTATCCTCATTCTGAATATCTCAGCACAATTGATTGCTTAACAGCAGTTATAATCACCAATAACTTACTGAAGTTGAACAAGGTGAAAACCACTACTGTAAGTTGTTTTGGTAACAAATTTGCTTTGATAATTCTGCTTAATCTTGTTGTTATTTCCACTATATGTGGAATCTCAATTTATTTCTATCTTGCCATTGGGTAAATTATGAGTTATGTGTCTAATTTTCCCTTTAAGTATATTTTAGCTAAACGAGATTGGAAGAAACGCAGTATCATCTACTTGTAGCAGTTTGTACTTGACAATTTTGGTATTCTGTAACCTAATGTTTGCTGATTTATCGTTGAGCTAAATTTAAAATTTGGATGGACATCAACGTTAAATAGCTATAACTTTTGTCAAAGTGGTGTTTACAAACTTTAATTAAATTAGACTTATACAAGATATTGGCATTCCAAATTACCACTCTCTCGTTCCAGGCTGTGAGAAACATTATTCTCAATTCTGTTGGTTTTGAGTGAATGTATTAACAAGCCTTAAAAAATATTTTAAAACATTAAAAATAGAGATTGGCTTGTTATTTGTGTGAAGTGTTTGTTAATTATAGATTTTGGTAACAATTGACTCTATTTAGACAATTTCTCTTCAGGCAATAGCCAAAAAAATTGCTCCCAGAAGCTACAGAAAGTCAGAAAAATCTATGCTATGTGATAGTTTAGCTGAGATTATCGCTGATAATGAGCCAAAATGCCACAGAGTTTTTCAATCACAACTATAGATATTTAGCCAGTGAACCTGACAAAGAGATTTGTTGTGTTGATGGTGTGAGCATAAGTATAGTCTTCGTTACAAATAATTCAATTGAAAATCTGTGCGATCGCAGTAGATTATCTTAACTGGAGAATTAAATTCGGCCGTCCACCTTTAGCCTGATTTGACGGCAATTCTTAATTGATCCCAAAGTTCCTACTATCCAGCATAAGTTCCAAGGTACGGTAATCTACTACAGAAATCCCCCCTCCGTCTGCTGTGTACCTGGGATAAGTCGCGGTAAATTGAAGATGTAGCAACAGTTAATGATGTTACAAAAAGCTACTGCCAATTAAATACTCGCTTACTAGTCGCGGGCTGGCATCAGCTACATACCGCAAAAATCCTACCAGCTTAGGATGCAATATCAGCAATAAAATTTTTCAAGCGACTGTGTTATGCGTAAAAAAATACAACAAACCATCAAACCGCTGTTAAAAACGTTCTTTGTCCTCAGCCTAGTTTTAGCTTTAGCACTGGGTCATGCTGACGGCGCATTAGCTGCCCGCAGTGGCGGTCGTATTGGCGGCGGTTCTTTTAGAATGCCTTCTAGCGGCCGTACCTATACACCGCGTACTTACGCACCTCCTGGTGGTGGTGGATACTATCCTGGTGGTGGATTTGGCTTTCCTTTCCTACTACCTTTGTGGGGTTTTGGTGGGGGATTTGGCGGTCTGTTTTCGATTTTAATTTTTATTGCGATCGCTAACTTTCTTGTCCAAAGTTTCCGCCGTTCTAACAGTGACGGAATAGAAGACGTTGGTTATAACAGCAACCCCAATGTTTCTGTAACTCGTTTGCAAGTTGGTTTGTTAGCTCAAGCCCGTGATTTGCAACCAGAACTCAACAAAATTGCTGAAATTGCTGATACCAACTCACCCGAAGGTAGAGCCGCAGTACTGCAAGAAACTAGTCTCGCTTTACTCCGCCATCCAGAATATTGGGTATATGCAGGCGGTGGTACACAACAAGCTAAGTTAAGCTCTGCTGAAAGTCAGTTCAACCGTTTAGCATTAGCAGAACGCAGCAAATTTAGCGAAGAAACCCTTTCTAACGTCAATAACCAACTTAAAGCGGCTCTTGCTAAAGAAGCTTTACCTGCTAGTGGTGAACTGGACAACCCAACGAAGCTAATTAGTGAAGGCCCTGGAGAATATATTATCGTTACCTTGTTGGCGGCCACTTTAGGTAAATTAGAAACTCCCGCTATCAACTCTACAGAAAGCTTGCGTCAAGCTTTGCGGCAAATTGGGAGTATTCCAGGTGAGCAACTGTTAGCTATTGAAGTTTTGTGGACTCCTCAAGCTGAAGGTGATACCTTAACTTCCGATGATTTGTTAGCAGAGTATCCTGATTTGACCCTTGTGTAACACGATCACAATAATTGCATTTTAAAACCCGCCCAAGATGGTGATCCATGCCTGCAAGCGGGTTTTTCAATTGGTGAATTTAGCTCTTACTTTTAAAAGAATCCAACCACTCTTTAACTTGTTCGCGAGCAATATCGCGGCCGCCCAGACCAAAAGCCAGAGCAATAGCTACAGCGATCGCACCTAGCAATAAACCAAATGCTAAATTGACTATATCGCTGGCAACACCAATTTGTTGTAATGCCATTGCCGAAACTAAAGTAATAATGGAAATTCTCGCTACTTGAGCTAAGATTTTAGCTTGGCGATCGCCGGAACTGCAAATCAAGCTAAAAGCTAGATTTGCCAGAAATAATCCGACGGCAAACACAATTAATCCCGATAAAATCCGCCCCAAAATAATTAAAATGCCAGTTACCAATGTTGTCAGGGCAGGAATATTTAAAATATTCACGGCTGCCACTGTGGCAAATAGCATAATGCCGACTAAAGTAATAATGCCAGCAATTTCTGAGGGTGTGCGGAGTGGTGCTAGTGGTTGTGTTTCGGTATAGACTTCTTGCCTAGCAGGTGATGGCAAACCAAGCACCGCAAAAATATTGTTAAAGCCTAAACTAGTCAAAATACTAGTAACTAAATCTCCAACAAAGCGCCCAACAAAAAAGGCAATAATTAAAATTGCTGCGGCTGTAAAAATAGCTGGCAAACTATTTAAAATCTGTTGCAGCATGGTAATTGCTGGTACAGATATCGCCTCAATTTTTAAAGCATTCAAGGCGGCGATCGCCACAGGAATCAAAATTAAAACATAGACAATTGTGCCGATAATTGTCGATAAAGACTGTGCGCCCATTGCTGAGGAAAGCCCAAACCGACTACCTAAATAATCTACGCCAGTTGTGGCTAAAAGATTAGTCACAATCCGTCGGACAATATTAGCTAAAAACCATCCCAATACCGCAATTAAAATTGCTGCCAAAATATTGGGGAGAATTGAGAGAATTTCGGTAATCAGTGCTTGTACTGGTAAAAGAGCTTGCCGCAGTCCCAGAGTATCGAGAACTGGGGCAAGAAATAGTAAAAAGATAAACCAATATAAAGCACTGGCGATCGTTTCACTCAAAGAAATGCGATCGAGACTAATACTATCTTCGGGCGAGTCTTGATTTAAACGCTCATCTAGCTTGAATGCTTGCAATCCCCGCAAAGTAACAATTTTGACAATACTGGCTAAAACCCAAGCAACTCCTAACAGAATTCCTGCACCTACCACTTTTGGCAAAAAGCCAATCAGTTGATCAAGAAAACTATTGAGTGGTCGAGAAGCTACCTCTAGTCCTAGTGCTTGTAAGACAGCCACTACTGTTAGTAAGATAATGCTCCAAAAGACCAAACTAGAGATTAACTTCTCTACCTGGGGAACATCTCTGCGTCCCGTCACCCCTGCTGCAATACGATTATCAATGTTCGTGCGATTCAAGATACCGCGCGTCACTGCGGCAATGCTGGCAGCAATCAGTAAACCTACTAACAAAATTGCCACTGCCCCTAGCAATCTTGGTGTATACAGAATTACTTGTTGTCCAATTCCTTGGAGTTCTGCAATTCCTTGGTTTACACTCGGTTGATCTAATGGCAGATTGGGCGATTGTCCTAAAAATTGCTGTCCCTTTATCGACAAACCCATGTCTATCAACCGGGATATCCCTGGCCAAGTTGTGTTCATGGTTTTTTGGAATTTAGCTTATGTGTTCGTTAAAAATACTTGTCAACTCAGTAGAGTAGATTTGATGATGCAAAATTACACTCTAGTAAGTTTACGCGGATTTTGCGTAACAATTTACCAGTAAATATATATAGGCAATTGATAGATAGGCTAATTTGTTACAAATAAAAAAATATTTTGTATTTTCAATGGGATTTTGCTTGAGTAAGAACAGGTTTTTTGTCACATAAATGTAGCTTGCAGACAACAGCCAATTTTAAGTTAATCTAAGGGCAGCAACAGGATTACTAATTGGCATGACCCAAGTTTTTGAACAATCAATTCAAATTAATGCCACAGCAGCGGTTGTCGAGCGCTGTATTACGGATTTAGCGCTGATGTCTCGCTGGCTGAATCCTGTGCTACGCTGCGAACCAGTGGGTGAGATTTGGAGTACAGATATAGGTAGTGAAAGTCGCTTTATAATTCAAATTCCCCTAGTTAAACCAACTTTGAAAAGCATTGTGGTAGAACGACAACCGGGTTTAGTCGTTTGGGAATTTCAAGGATTTTTTCAAGGACGCGATCGCTGGGAATGTCAACCAGTAGAAAAGGGAACACGCTTAGTCAATCGTTTCGAGTTCACTATTCCTAACCCCCTCGTTAGTTGGGGATTCAACAATTTTGCTGCATCTTGGACAAAGGAAGATATGCAAGCCCAACTGCGTCGCCTCAAACGCGTTGCGGAAGAAGTGCAAATTAGTCAGTAGATACTCTCTGTGTTTACGTACGGGTGTGATTACAAGTCTTTGTTTATTCTTAATCATCTCCGTATTCTCTCATTTGCTAATTACGCAAATGCGCTGATATTCAAATTGGCCATCTTCATAAATTCAGCAAAATCACGGTTACGTTGAATTGGGGTTCTGATCAAAACTGCCAATATCCAGTTTATTAGGGTGCAACTTATGACTAGCCCTGCGATGAGATTTATTAGAGTCAATCTGGAAATGGCAAAAGAAGTAGCTCATAAATGGGAGCAAGCTTCTTACAGTCAAACCAGTGCTTACTGTTTGGATATTTTAAATGAACTAGGATTTCCTAGTGCTGAACTACCTGTTAACTTGCAAACTCGTGAAGAACAGTTAAATTTCATCGCAGGCTTTGCTTCTTATGCTTTTGGGGAGGTGCAAAATGTCCAAGGCGCTAATTGAAGACATTTTTAATGAACCAGAATGGGCAGAAGAAACTGCTATTCCTGCAACAGATGGGGAATTATTAATGCTAACAGAAAGAATTTCTAGCTTTGAAATTCCCATTCAGGTTTTTTTGCAAGCTGTAGCGATCGCGGCTTACGATTGTGCAGCAGCTTTTCGTTACGCTGATAATTATTTAATCAGTCATCAAAAGAATAAGCGGAAGAATTTACGTGTTTTCAGGTCTTTGCGTAATTTTGAAAATAATTGAACTCATACATACCCAAATCTTGCCCCTCTCTGCGTCGGAGAGGGGTTAGAGGAGAGGTGATTTCTGAATTCTCAATAGTTTTTTTGTAATCATAATCTACTCAGTCAAAGTGAATAGTCTTCTTGTATATTCTTCTAATCAAAAGGAGTCAGAAAAATATTCTGGCTCCTTCATTGTTCGTATTTCGTAAGTATATTGAGTCTGTTTAGCATTTCCAGTTTGACCTGATGCCGATATAAATTAATTTATTCTCTACTTGGCATTTCAGCTTCATGAATTGCTTGCTCTAAAAAAATCTTCGCATCATCTATCTGCCCAGATTCTATACAGGCATGAACAATTTTGCACCATTCTATTAAACCTGTCAGCTTTTTTGTCCGATTTTCAGGAATCCATGATTTAGAAATTGTGGAGTTAAGACGGAAATTCTGCATTTTAATAGCTCCTAAAAAATTTACGTGTATCTCCATATTTCACCCACTATTCTATTTATTTACTTACACCTGAGATAGAAATATAGAAATACTTAAGGCTTTCTTAAGTATTTCACTGAGCGCAATTTTGAAATAGCGATCGCTTTTCTTTTTAACTTGAATAAGCAGATAAATACTTATGCAAATCAATACGTTAATTTACTAATGCTGGGAAAATTCAAAATTAAAGCAATAAAAGCAAAAATTGATGAGATTTATGGCATTAATCATAATTATTTGTGAATTTCTGCCAGATTTTTGCTGAATTTCTGGGTGATGGAAGATAACAGAGATGGGGATCGCACTTCTATTTGAGATCAGAACGCGAAACATAGCTATATTATCTGCTAGTTATCGCGATCGCCTGACTTTTCCCAAAACCACAAATATTTAAACCCCTCTCCAATATGGAAAGGGGTTAAGTTAATCAAATTCACTGCTCAAGAAGCCAAAAAGCTTCCTACAAAGCAAAAATTAGAATTCACCAGCTAAGGCAGAAACGCACCTTTCGCACAATAAAGGATGCTTTGCTGATTCTCCCACATGAGTTGAGTAGTTCCAGCAGCGATCGCATTTTTCACCCTCTGCATTCACTACCCCAATTCCCCAATTATCAGACTGCAAGTTATATTTCACATCTTGCAATTTCTCAGGCGAATCTAATAACTCTACCTGAGAAGTGAGGAAGAAATAGCGCAGTTCATCGATACCGTTACCGCTAACAGGATTTAAAGTTGCAATGGTAGTGCGAGATTTTTCATCCTTGACGTAAATCAAAGCTTTAGCTTCTAGGGAAGAACCAATCATTTTTTCTATCCTAGCTTGTTCTAAAACCTTGTTTACATCAGTACGCAACTGGCGTAATTGTTGCCAAGATTCTGCCAACTCTGGATTATGCCATTTATCCTCTACCTGCACCCAACCAGCTTCAAACACTGATTTGTAAGGTGTTTTATAAGGTAGATATTGCCAGATATCTTCGGCAGTGTGGCAGAGAACAGGTGCGATCGCTCGTGCTAAATTTTCTAAAGCAATGTGTATCACTGTCTGACAGCTGCGACGGCGGAAAGCATTGGGCGCACTGATATACAGTCTATCTTTGGCAATATCTAAATAGAAGTTAGATAAATCCACCACACAGAAATTCTGCACTGTTTGGAAGAAACGGAAAAATTGGAAACTATCAAACGCTTCCGTTACTTCTTGAAACACCTCACGAATGCGGTGCAGCATATATTTATCTAACTGTGGCAAATCCTCAAAGGGAATTGCATCTTTTTCCGGGTCAAAATCGTGCAAGCTACCCAACAAGAACCGCGCTGTATTGCGAATCTTCCCGCGTACATCGTTTAGTTGCTTGATGATATTTTTCCCAATGCGGACATCACCGGAATAGTCTACCGATGATACCCACAATCTCAATACATCTGCACCATAAGCTGGGTCTGATTTTTGATTTTTCCCGCCTTCAATGATTGCATTGGGGTCAACCACATTTCCTTCAGACTTGCTCATCTTACGCCCTTGCTCATCCAAAGCAAAGCCGTGAGTTAACACAGTTTTGTAGGGCGCAATGTCATTTACCGCTACACTGGTGAGCAAACTTGACTGGAACCAACCGCGATGTTGGTCGGAACCTTCTAAATATATATCGGCGGGGTAGCGTAACTCTGGACGTTGCTTGACGACAGCCGCCCAAGATGAACCAGAATCAAACCATACATCCATTGTGTCTGTACCTCTGCGGTAAGACTTGCCGTTATTGCGATAAGACTCTGGCAATAATTCTTCTACCGATAATTCCCACCAAGCATCCGAACCTTTCTCGGCGATGATAGCTTGAACGTGGTTGATAGTTTCCTCATTTAGCAGTGGTTCGCCTGTAGCTTCATCGTAGAAAACCGGAATTGGCACACCCCAAGCACGCTGACGAGAAATACACCAGTCAGAACGTTCCGCTACCATCGGAGTGATGCGATTTTCACCTTGGGCTGGAATCCATTTTACCGATGCGATCGCCTTTAATGCTTCATCCCTAAATCCTTGCACCGAAGCAAACCACTGTTCCGTCGCCCGGAAAATCGTTGGTTTCTTCGTCCGCCAGTCATAAGGATACTTGTGTGCGTAAGGTTCTTCCTTCAACAGCGAACCCGCCGCCGTCAGCGCATCAATAACCGCTTGATTCCCATCACCCAACACATTCAACCCAGCAAACTGTCCCGCTTCTTCGGTAAAGTTGCCGTTATCATCCACTGGTGCAAGGATAGGCAAACCATAACGCTGACCTACAATGTAGTCTTCTTGACCGTGACCAGGGGCAGTATGTACCAACCCAGTACCCGACTCAGTAGTGATATAATCACCACCAACTACAACCGGACTTTCGCGGTCATATAAAGGATGACGGTAAGTAGTATGTTCTAACTCTTTACCCTTAAAATTAGCCTTCACCGTCAACTGCGCCGAGATAGTAGCCGCCAACCGTTCCACCAAATCCGCCGCCACAATAAGGTATTTAAAATTACTTTGCGCCTCTGCGTCTTTGCGTGAGACTTCCACAACCGCGTAATTCAAATCCCCATTCACCGCCACAGCCAAGTTACCCGGAATTGTCCAAGGTGTAGTCGTCCAGACAGCCACACCCAAATCAGGCAGATACTCACCTAACACTGATTTTGCCGCCTCCGACAAACCAGTGACAGGGAACGCAGCATAGATACTCCGCGAAGTATGACCTTCAGGATATTCCAACTCCGCCTCAGCCAACGCAGTTTTAGAACTAGGACTCCAGTGAACCGGCTTCAACCCACGATATATGTATCCTTTTAACACCATCTGACCGAATACACCAATCTGTGCTGCCTCGTATTCAGGCTTCAGCGTCAAATATGGGTTATCCCAGTCACCCCAAATACCGTAGCGTTTGAAATTTTGGCGTTGGTCATCTACCGTTGCTAAAGCGAATTCCTTAGCTTTCTGCCGCAATTGCAAAGGCGTTAAACTTTGCCGTTCTGCCGACTTGAGATTTTGCAAAACTTTCAGTTCAATTGGTAAGCCGTGGCAGTCCCAACCAGGCACATAACGAACCTTACGCCCTTGTAACAACTGGTAGCGATTAATAATATCTTTGAGAATTTTATTTAAGGCATGACCAATATGCAGAGAGCCATTTGCGTAGGGAGGGCCATCGTGCAGTATAAATAATTCGCCTGGATTTTCTTGCGACAGGCGTTCAAAAATTTGATTTTCCGCCCAAAACTTTTGAATTTCAGGTTCACGCTTGATGGCGTTAGCCCGCATCTCAAAATTAGTTTTAGGTAGATTTACAGTGTCTTTGTAACTTCCAGTTTCCGTCACAGCTTCATGCCTAAGAATATATGTGCAGGTTTTATCAATTATAGAAGATGGCAGGAAGCGAAAAAAATGAACTTGACAACGGGTTCTCGTTTTGAGAACATATAGAAGTTCGACAAAATAAAAAAATATTTAGTTTTGATATCAAAGATCAAAAATGCACCTAATCAGCATTCGTAATTTACGTGCTGATGCTGGTAAATATCCAGATTCAGTAGAGTCAGTTAACTCTTGGTATCAAGTTGTGAAATCTGCATCATGGCAAAACTTCAACGAAGTTCGACAATTTTACCCCACAGCAGATGTAGTAGGTAGTTTTACAATCTTCAACATCAAAGGTAATACTTATCGCCTAATTGTTAGCATTGATTATGAAATTCAAACTGTTTATTATAAATATTTTTTAACTCATGCTGATTATGATAAGGAAAAATGGAAAAATGACCCTTTCTTTTGATATGTTTTAGATAAAATTAATCTTAAGGTTGCACTATTTGGCAGTGGCTAAAAGTCATACTTACTTTTGGTGATTAGGGTAAGTTATGAGACGGGTCTTCGCCGTTAACGGAAGTAAAACTTTTATTACAGGCCGCCGCTGATCGGGCGATAAGGTATATGGTCACTTCTTTTAATACAACCACTTATAGCCAACTTTTGGTAGAGCTTCAACCAAAAATTATTACAACAGAAGAAGAATACGATCGCACTCTAGAAACTGTTGAAAAATTAATGGCGTATAAAAATCGTACACCAGAACAAACCGCCATACTACAGCTTTTAGTGACCCTCATTGAAGAGTTTGAAAACAAAAAATATCCTATTGAACCATCATCGCCTCATGCAATGCTTAAGCACTTGATGGAAGCACGAGGAATTAAACAATCTGATTTAGTAGGAATTATTGGTTCTAAAGGCGTAATTTCAGAAGTGGTAAATGGCAACAGAGCAATTAGTAAAGCTCAAGCAAAAGCATTAGGAGAATTTTTTCATGTTTCCCCAGCATTGTTTATCTAGTAGTTAGTCTAAATTGTGCGATCGCCACTAACAACTTTGATCACAGCAAAACCCAACATGATATTAATTCAAGCTGGGTTTTACAAAATTTAACTAACTTAACTATTTGGCGGTATTTGTTCCGGTGGTGCTTCAGCGGGGGGAGCAAGCACCGCATCAGGCGCAATTTCTTCTACGGGGATGGGTTCTTTGTTTTCCGCTTCAGGATGTACTTGCGCGGCTTCCACCAATTCCGGGGATGGGGGATGGGGTGGAATTACTTCTGGAACAACTTCAGTTACAGGTGCAGCATCTGTAGTCGCAGGTACTTCTTCAGCAGCAGGTTCTGGGATGGGTGTAGTTTTGTCAATAATCTCAACAGCAGGTTTCTCTACTGGTACATTTTTACTGACAGGTGGTTGTACTTTATCTTTCACACCGCCCAAAGTGCTACTCAACCCTTGTTGCAACTTGCCAAAACGTTCTGAAAGAGATAACTTTGTCACCTGTTCTTGAAGAGAAGTTTTCACGGCTTCCGAACTAGGTACTGGAGTTTGTTGTAATAGCGGAGTGACTTGTCGCCGCAGTGATAAAGTTTGCCAACCAAACCAAATTAAAAGAGCCACACTCGCCACATGACCTAGTAATAATCCTCCTCCAATATGTGGCGCAAACACCCATAAAACTAAAGCGTAAAACAGCCCAATGCCACTCCAAATAAAATCATTCTTGCGATGGATTTCGGGGAAAAAGAAAGCTGATACGTAGAGTAATAAACTACCAAGACCGACCACCAAAGCTAGGACGTATGCCAGCATTTTTGGTTACTCCTTAACTATTTTTCATTGGGATTGAGTATTGAGTATTAGGTACTAGGTACTAGAAAAATTAATCTGAATTTAAGGAAAAATTATGCTGAATTTAATCCCTAATTCCTAATCCCTGTGCCTCATCCCTCAACTAGATATTCCAATTTTGCAAATTTTGCAGCACAATTGTTGACTTAGATACAATTTAAAACTTGTTATATGTGATGTTAGTTCTGAGCTTTTACTAATGACAGTAACTCTTAATGTCTTCTTTAGGGGATAAGAGAAACTCTCGGATTACCCTAAAAGATGAAAGAATCTGCAAGAGTTAGCCAAACTAGTTATGACACTACAAAGTTTTGGTGTGATTGGATTAGCCGTTATGGGCGAGAATATCGCTCTTAATGTAGAACGTAATGGTTTTCCAATTGCAGTATACAACCGCTCCCGCGAAAAAACCGATGCTTTCATGGCCCAGCGTGCGCCAGGGCGGAACGTTAAAGCAGCCTTTACTTTAGAAGAATTCGTTGCAGCATTGGAACGTCCCCGCAAGATTCTAGTAATGGTACAAGCTGGTAAACCCGTGGATGCGGTGATTCAGCAGCTAAAACCTTTGCTACAGGAAGGCGATATTATCATTGATGGTGGCAACTCTTGGTTTGAAGATACCCAAAGACGTACCGAAGAATTAGAACCCCTAGGTCTGCGGTTTCTCGGTATGGGTGTGAGTGGTGGTGAAGAAGGTGCATTAAACGGCCCTTCTCTGATGCCTGGTGGAACCCAAAGTTCTTACGAGTATCTCTCACCAATTTTCAATAAAATTGCTGCCCAAGTTGATGACGGCCCTTGTGTTACCTACGTTGGCCCTGGTGGTTCCGGTCACTATGTGAAGATGGTACACAACGGCATTGAGTACGGCGATATGCAGTTGATTGCTGAAGCCTACGATTTGTTGAAAAATGCTGGTGGACTTGACCACAATCAGCTTCACGAAGTGTTTGCTGAATGGAACACCACTGACGAACTCAACTCATTTTTGATTGAGATTACAGCTAATATCTTCCCTTACATTGACCAAGAAACCAGTCTACCTTTGGTAGATTTGATTGTAGACGCAGCAGGTCAAAAGGGAACTGGTCGTTGGACTGTACAAACTGCTTTGGAATTAGGAGTTTCGATTCCCACCATTACAGCAGCTGTAAATGCTCGGATTATCTCTTCTATTAAAGATGAACGGATAGCTGCATCTAAGCAACTCACAGGCCCCAGCGGCAAATATGACGGTACTACCAAAGAGTTTA
Organism: Nostoc sp. HK-01; assembly: GCA_003990705.1. GTDB lineage: Bacteria > Cyanobacteriota > Cyanobacteriia > Cyanobacteriales > Nostocaceae > Nostoc_B. The sequence goes on along the minus strand of AP018318.1, from coordinate 5,349,671 downwards.
TTAACAAAGTCCGGGATGCCTTGTATTGCTCCAAGATTTGTTCTTATGCTCAAGGGATGGCTCTACTATCTACAGCTTCCAAAACATATAACTGGAATTTGGATTTGGGTGAATTAGCCCGGATTTGGAAAGGTGGTTGTATTATTCGTGCTGGCTTCTTGAATAAAATTAAGAAGGCATTTACCGAAAATCCCGCATTGCCTAACTTGTTATTGGCTCCTGAATTTAAGCAAACAATTCTCGACCGACAAACAGCTTGGCGGGAAGTCATCATAACTGCTGCAAAATTAGGTATTCCTGTCCCAGCATTTAGCGCATCTTTAGATTATTTTGACAGCTATCGCCGCGATCGCTTGCCCCAAAACCTCACTCAAGCACAACGCGATTACTTCGGCGCACATACCTATCTACGCCTCGATAAACCAGGTAGTTTCCACACTGAATGGGTTCCCATCACTGAAGCTACAAAGTAAACTTTCACTCCTCTAAGTTATGAGCATCTTGTGAAAGTTTAAATTCCTGTTAGCTGACAATTAGAAAGAGACTCTGAAGTTCAGAGTCTCTTTCTTTTGAAAAATTATTATGGAGCTAAGCGGGTTCGAACCGCTGACCTCTGCAATGCCATTGCAGCGCTCTACCAACTGAGCTATAACCCCGAAAACCCATTGTTAATTCTGCCTTAATAATTTCTTATTTGTCAAGTCTTCTCTGTGTAATGAATATAAATACTTAATTTATTACACAGAACTATCTATGAAACTTGTAATAAGTAGGTCATACAGTGACCCATGAGAAAGTAGACTACTAACATAGCAGCAGCGGCAAGCGCTACCAATGTCCCTGCTAACATCAGAGAAAATTCTTTATTCTCGTAGGCTTTTTCCATAAGATGTAGCGACCATGCCACCAGTGCTACATCAAATAATAAAATAGGAATCAACATATTTCTTAATATATATTAATACTTGTAAAATAATATTAACATCGTTTTCAAGAACTGGACTCAATTTGGGTGGCAGTCACAAGGATTTAATAATATCTTTCGGCTTATGGGTACAAACGTACTGGTATGTAGCGATCGCGCAAATAATTTTTAATTTCTGAGACGCTTAATTGCCCGTAGTGCAGTAATGATGCTAATAATGCGGCTTCTGCTTTACCGTCTGTTACTGCTTGATAGATATGTTCACAATTACCTGCACCCCCAGAAGCAATTACGGGGATTTGGACTGATTGGGCGATCGCTTTGGTTAACTCTAAGTCATACCCTGCTTGAGTTCCATCAGCGTCCATACTTGTAACTAATAGTTCTCCTGCACCGCGTTGTTCAACTTCAGCCGCCCACTTGAGGGCATCTAAACCTGTGTTTTCCCGCCCACCACGCACGTATACATCCCAGCCAGGATTTTCAGTATCAACTCTGCGTCTGGCATCAATTGCAACAACTATGCACTGATTACCAAAGCGATCGCTCGCCCGATTTATCAAGTCTGGGTCACGTACTGCCGCAGAGTTAATACTAACCTTGTCTGCTCCAGCCCGTAACAAAGCTTTAACATTTTCTAAGGTTTGGATACCGCCGCCTACAGTTAGCGGAATAAAGACCTGCTCTGCCGTGCGGTAAACCACATCGAGAATTGTATCTCGGTCTTCATGAGTCGCTGTAATATCCAGAAACACTAACTCATCTGCCCCAGCATCGTTGTAAACCTTTGCCAACTCAACCGGATCACCTGCATCTTGGAGATTAACAAAGTTAACTCCTTTTACAACCCGTCCCGCCTTCACATCCAAGCAGGGTAAGATCCTTTTAGACAACATAGTAAATTCTCAACTCCTTGCTTCAATGTCTGGAATTTAAATTTTAAATTGGTACGTGTCTTCCCAACTCAAAATTTTCGCATCTGAGGTTTATTCTCAAATATTGCGATGTCGATGGCGCTCAACCAGTCCTCAAGTCAAAGTTAATAGCTGAATTATGGCGATAATCTCCTCGAAAAAACAGCCTCCCGAACCCAACAAACCACCCAAAGAGCCGCGGGAATCAGTAAAAGCATCTTCCCAAGAAAATATATTGCAGCCTGAAGCCGCTTTTGATGAACAAGGAAAGCCAGAAGAGAGTATCCGACCACAGCGATTTGCCGATTACATTGGGCAGAAAGACTTAAAGGATGTGCTAGAAATTGCTATCAAAGCCGCAAAATCACGGGGCGAAGTCCTGGATCACTTGTTGTTATATGGCCCACCAGGATTGGGTAAAACGACAATGGCAATGATTTTAGCATCAGAAATGGGGGTCAACTATAAAATTACGAGTGCGCCAGCGCTAGAACGTCCACGAGATATTGTCGGGCTATTGGTTAACCTTAAACCCGGAGACATCATATTTATCGATGAAATCCATCGTCTTTCCAGGATGACTGAGGAAATTCTCTATCCAGCTATGGAGGATTATCGCTTAGATATTACCATTGGCAAGGGTACAAGCGCTCGCATTAGAAGTTTACCCTTGGCGAAATTTACTTTAGTGGGAGCGACAACCCGCGTTGGTGCTTTGACTTCACCTTTACGCGATCGCTTTGGCTTAGTGCAGAAGTTACGCTTTTATGAAGTGGATGAACTGAGCCAAATTGTTCTCCGCAGTTCTCAACTACTACAAACCAACGTCACAGCTGATGGTGCAACGGAAATCGCCCGCCGTTCACGAGGTACACCACGAATTGCTAATCGGTTACTTAAAAGAGTACGTGATTTTGCGGAAGTAAAAAAAATAACAGAAATTACTGAAAGTATAGCTGCTGAAGCACTCCAACTCTTCCAAGTAGACCCCTGCGGCTTAGATTGGACAGACCGCAAAATGCTAAGTGTGATCATTGAAAATTTCAATGGTGGCCCTGTGGGTTTAGAAACTATCGCCGCAGCAACTGGGGAAGATACCCAGACAATTGAAGAAGTATATGAACCTTACTTGATGCAGATTGGCTATTTAAGCCGCACACCGCGCGGTCGCATTGCCACAAAAGCTGCATATCAACATTTGGGATTCAAACCACCCAATGAGCAGTTGTCTATTTTGTAAAGAGACAGAGTGCGATCGCATAATCACGCTTCAGGGGATGTGAGATGATGCGATCGCAGACTGAAACAAAAAATAGAATGCTTCATGCGCCGAGATTCAATCTTTTATAAACTCTTTCAACAATCCCCCAGTTTATTATTTGAACTCTTGACAAATATACCAAACAATGCAGATTTTTATCGATTTGACTCAGTAGCTGTCAAAGAACCTAAATTTGAAATAGATGGCGTATTTCTCCCACCAGAAACCGAAGGTGCAGGAGTTGTGTATTTTTGCGAGGTACAGTTCCAGAGAGACGAAGAACTTTATGAAAGGGTATTTGCGGAATCCTCGTTATATTTCTACCGCAACCGTGCCAGATTCAGAGATTGGCAAGCAGTAGTTATCTACCCATCACGTAGCATTGAACAACAGGATATTTATCCTCATCGCACGCTACTAAATGGAGAGCAAGTCCATCGGGTGTATTTAGACGAGTTAGGTGAGATTCGTCAATTACCATTATGGGTAGCGTTAATGGTGCTAACTACAGTAGAGCCAGAACAAGCACCAACAGAAGCAAGGTATTTATTAACCAGAGCCAGTCAAGAAACATCCCCAAAGGCCAGCCGCGCCATAATAGAGATGATTACGACAATTATGGTGTACAAATTTGAAATATTAAGTCGAGCCGAGGTAGAGTTGATGTTAGGAATAACACTGCAAGAAACGAGAGTTTACCGTGAAATCAAAGAGGAAGGACGAACAGAAGAAGCTGCTAACTTAATTAGCCGACAATTAACTAAGCGGTTTGGACAGTTATCAGATGAAATGCGCTCATCAATTTCTGGTTTACCTTTACCTGTTCTGGAAGATTTGAGCGAAGCACTGTTAGATTTTGGTAGCCTTGCTGATGTACAGGTTTGGTTAGAGGCGGTGGAAAAATAAACTAAAAGACTTACGCACCAAGATTGTCTGTAGAGATTGGGTTTAGGGGTATGAGGGTTTTGGATACATCAACCCTTGTGTACACCCTTGACTTTTCGTTTTTATACTTACAGGTCGACGTAAATAAATAAGACCATCTGGAATTGCTAAAAAGCTAGTGGTATGACTATTATTTCTTTTGCCTTTTGACTTTCTACTTTTGCCTTGTTTTACTTGCTTGCTGTATGAGACAGTTTTCGCCATGATAAATGGTGGAATCTCCACCGCAGATAGACACAGGTAAACCCAGATGATTAAGTTAATTAGTGTTGTTCTTTGTCTGTTACTTGTGTTTGGCTGGGGTCAACCAGTCATGGCACAATCCCAACAACCCACCTTCACGCCAGAGGAACTGCAACAAGGTGAAGAATGGGCAAATCAAGCATTTACAGCGACAAATCAGGGTGACTTTGCCACGGCTGAACAATATTGGACAAAAATTATTGAAAAATTTCCGACGAATGCAGGTGCATGGAGTAATCGCGGAAATTCGCGAGTAAGTCAGAATAAGCTGCAAGAAGCATTAGCAGACTACAACAAAGCTGTAGAATTAGCTCCGAATGTGACAGATCCCTATTTGAATCGGGGTACAGCTTTAGAAGGTTTAGGAAAATGGGATCAGGCGATCGCAGACTATAACCATGTCCTAGAATTAGATCCAAAAGATGCAATGGCCTATAACAATCGCGGTAACGCCAAAGCAGGTTTAGGAAACTGGGATCAGGCGATCGCAGATTATAAAAAATCTACCGAAGTTGCACCCAATTTTGCCTTTGCTCGTGCTAACTATGCGATCGCTCTATATGAAACTGGCCAAATAGAGCAAGCAATCCGCGAAATGCGAAATATTGCCCGGAAATATCCCAAATTTGCGGATGTGCGTGCTGCTTTAACCGCCGCTTACTGGGTAAACGGCCAGAAAGGTGAAGCCGAAAGCAATTGGGTAGCCGCTTATGGTTTAGATCAACGTTACAAAGATATTGACTGGGTGAAAAATATCCGCCGCTGGCCGCCTACTATGGTGGCTGCTTTAGATAAATTTTTGAAACTTCAGTAATCAAAAAATCCCCAAGCTGCATCCCTTGATGGGTGCAGTAAATCCAAAATCTAAAATTGGTTGATGATTGATTGCCATAATTAACTAAATTTTGAGCGATTGGGAATAAAAGCGATCGCATTCTCAGCTTTATATTCCCAAGGCCAGCTAAGTAAGTCGGTGGAAATAAACCAAACTAGATTACGAAGCGTAAATATCCTGGAAACGCTTACCAATGACCAATGACAAATGACAGCCCTCACTAGTTATCTTTAATTGCACCAACCTACTTAGTTAGTATTTCATCACTACAATAGTTCTGCAATCTTGGCAGGATTTAACTCTTCAACATTACTCAAAACTACTGCTGCTCCAGCTTTTTGGAGCATTTCACTATAGGCTTGAGAGCGTGCTGCTGTTTCCTGCACATGCGGCGGTAACACTCCAACACCAACCCAAGTCCGGTGCGGCTGTAATTCTCGCGCTTTACCGACTGTGTACATATCCGCGACAGTATCGCCCACATAGATGACCGCGGTATTACTTTGCCCATTCTCTAACTTATCAACAGTAGCAAACAATCCTGTAGGGTCTGGTTTACCGGGTGCGTCTTCCATCGCAATTAACACTGGAGATTGCAAACCCAAACGTTTTTCTAAAATGTAATTAGCAGAACCGCGAGTCGCACCGCTAAAAAATCCCCAAGCAATCCCAGCCTGGGTAAGCTGCTGGAGATACTCTGAGCTTAACAATAAAGGTTCATCACAAATATATCCCGTGAAATTATTCGGGTCTGTGCCACGGTAACGAGCTTGAAAGAAAGCAACAATAGTGTTGTAGTCTAGCTTTTTTTGCTCTCGTTGTTGTCCTTGAGACTCACAGTAGCGGTAAATTAATTCTTGGGAGGCTTCCCAATCATTATTCCAAACACCTTCAGATTTGAGTCGGTCAATATCTAACGGTGTAGGACGATATGCAGCGTTAGTAAAATACTCTACAGTATCGGCGATCGCGCGGCGATAAGAACCGCTGACATCGCGCACAACACCATCAATATCAAAAACAACGAGCGATCGTGCTGAAGCTTGTGCCGTCATGGTTGCGTAGATAAAGAAAGATTTAAGCTTTTCAGATTTTAAATTGGATAAGTATTCATAATAAACACTTCTTTTCTATTCCCCACTCCTTGAAAAAGCTAATTGCTAATTACGGTTTAGTCATTGAGTTAGATATTAAGTTACAATAAGCAATCGCAAACTTAGTAAGTAATGCCCGGATATTTCCCGGAGGTGTGATTGACCAAGTTCATTCTAAAAATTCTTTGGTTGGAAGATAACGTTGCCCTAGCAGTTGACCAAGTTGTAGGTAAAGGTACTAGTCCTTTAACGAAGTACTTTTTCTGGCCTAGAAATGATGCTTGGGAAGAGTTAAAAAAGGAACTCGAATCCAAGCACTGGATTACTGAGCTAGATCGCGTTGAATTGCTTAACAAAGCAACCGAAGTGATTAACTACTGGCAAGAGGAAGGTAGAAACCGTCCAATGGCAGAAGCTCAATTGAAGTTTCCCGAAGTTGCTTTCACAGGTAGTGCTTGATACTGCATAATTAGCTGTTTTGCTACTTTTCAGATGTTCACAATTTGCTGCTCTTGTCCCTGCTGTCACAATCCAAAAATTGGGCAACAGGGTTGACAAACAGCAGCAAAAAATGTTGATTCTATCTACTTAATTTTTACTGCTCTTTACTTTGTTGAGCAAATTGGTATTGCTTCCCCAACCTAAAAAAGAATGGGACAGTAGATTATCTGTAGAGACGTGATTAATCGCTTCTCTACAGCTGATGAGCTTTTTTTATTCATCCACATCAGATAAATTGTTTGTATAAAAAACAACTTATAAATTATTTAAAATCACCACTATATACAAGTAATATTGCATACAATGGGTTGACTATAAGTGCAAAAACATAGCCCAGTATGCTGTTGCGATTTTCTCACCAAGCTTTAATTACCCCTTTAGTAGCCTGTTTGAGTGTATTAGGCGTTAGCGCCCTTCAATTCCCGCGACTACAATCACTGTTAATTAACAAACAAGCTGCTTCTTTAGAAATTTTAGAACAAGACATTCAAGCTGAACATCTGCGTCTGAGTTTATTGAAAAAGTTACCTAGTTTTGGCTATGACAATTTTATGGCTAATTGGGTGTATTTGAATTTCTTACAGTACTTTGGAGATGACGAAATTCGAGAAAAAACAGGTTACAGTCTTAGCCCAGAATATTTTGAAATTATTATTAAACATGACCCACGATTTTTAGGGGCTTATATAAGTCTTTCTACTAGTACTTCTATGTATGCTGCGATGCCAGAACGCTCTATCAAATTGATTCAGCAAGGTTTGCATTTTATCACGCCCCAAGTTCCTGAAAAATCATATTATATATGGCGCTATAAAGGTACTGATGAATTATTATTTTTAGGAAATTCTCAAGCCGCGCAAAACTCTTTCAATACGGCTGCAAATTGGGCTAATCAATATTCAGATCCTGAAAGTAAATATATGGCTCAGAATTCTCATCAAACTGCTGTATTCTTGAGCCAAAATCCTGATAGCAGGTACGCACGAATTGCCACCTGGGCAATTGTCTTAAATAATGGAGTTGATGAAAAGACTCGGAAAAGAGTTGTAAAAGAAATTGAGACTTTGGGAGGAACGGTAAGTAGTACCCCAACAGGAAACAAAATTACTTTTCCTCCCAAGGATTGAATAAACTACAGATTTTTAGCAATGAACTATTGATTACTGTTAATTATTCGTTAGCAGTAGGGGGAGTTACTGGTGCGGTAGATTGCTGTTGGCGTTGTTCGCGTTTTTTACGGTCGGCTGATATCATATCTGCCATTACCACCAGTGCTTGCGACATTTTCTCTAGATTAGAGCGATATAACTCTAAGTCTTTGCTGAGTTTATCCTCAGATAAATGCAGTCCAGCCGCAATAGTGTTGATTGCGTCAGTACGTTGCTTTTCATCTTTAACCAAGTCTGGGTCAGACTGCTCCAGTAAGGAGAATAGACCAATAGCAAACAAGCGATTGTATTTAAATTGAGAATTGTTAGCGATCGCTTGCAACTGTGATTGTAAATCAGGATCTTGATTTAAATGATTAGTTTGACTCAACCAAGCAATTAAATCATTAGCTGCTAAACTTTTTGCCAAAGTTTGCAATCTTTCAGCATCATGTCTATAGCGTTGTGCTTCTTGCTCTACAGCCTGACAGATAGCATGAAAAATTGATTCTTTGTCTCGTTCCGGTTGGTAGCCTTGCATAAAGCGGTCAAAAGTTGTGACAACGCCCAAGGCATAAATTGGATTGTAACTAAAATCAACATTTACTGATAGCAGGTGCATTTCCACCATCAACTCTTCTACTACCCGACGATAGATTGTGTTGATGGGACGGGTATGTAAGGAGTAGAAAGTTCGCTTTGTATCAGAGACAGTACGGACGTTATTCACAAAGAAAATATTAAGAATGTTAAGGGCGAAGTTATTTTATTGTCTCCCTTAAAGGCTACTTTGCCAAGTTCGGGTTTCTCATCAGAATCTTTGGTTAATTTGGTAGCATAAAGGGAATCAATTTTATTTGTGCAGTCTAGAAACAGAATCCTGAAGTCTGATTACTCTACCCAAACAGCAGAGAGTTGGAATAAAAAATGTGTAGGAAATTTGTTTTACCCACCAAGGTAAGCTTTTAAAGCAGTCTTGATGAGCCAATTTTACACATTTCATATTGAATTCTTGTTGATCAAATATTTTTAATTGTGCATCTCAATTTAATTTATGAGCCTTTCACCTCTTCTAATTACTCTAGGTAAATACATCGCTGGGGAATTTGACAATCGGGAACAGGCTTTAGCAGAACCTGCTTGGTATGTCCACCTACGTATGTGGCAAAGACCAGTTAACTTATTCACAGAAGACAGTATTACCTTGTTTGCCGAGCAAGCTAATATTGTCAACTTAGACCGCCCTTATCGCCAACGAATATTGCGCTTAATGGCAGGTAAGGATGTTGATGCAGCTTTGCAAATCCAGTACTATATGCCTAAAAATCCAAGTGCCTTAAGTGGCGCAGGCCGCAATCCTGCTTTACTCAAGACACTCACAGTCGAACAATTGGATTTATTGCCAGGGTGTATACTCACGCTGACCCAGCAAGAATTGACTCCTAAAAATTACAAGTTTATCGCTACTCAACCGAACGAGGCTCGTTGCTGCTTTAGTTATCAAGGCAACAATGTACAAGTTTCCTTGGGGTTTGCAGCCACAGCAGCAGAATTTTATAGCTACGACAAAGGCATTGACTCAGAGACAGGCAAAGCAACTTGGGGAGCGATTTTAGGGCCTTATCGCTACACTAAACGGGAACATTACTCAGTTTTGAGTGGGGAGTGCTGAGTGTGAAAAATATTTACTAACAACGCACGAGAAAACAGTTTAAAGCTGAAAGTTAGTCTTTTTACTCAGCACTTAGTACTCGATTAACTAGCGATACTCCGAGGAACACCTTCTAAAGCTTCCTCTTCTGTTTCAAAAATTTCAAATACTGTGTCCATCATCGTAACTTCAAACACGAGTTTGGCTTCTGGGTGTACGTTACAGATGCGGAAACTGCCTTTGACTTTATCCGCATCACGCATCCCAGCGACTAACGACGTGAGACCAGAACTATCAATAAAATTTACTTGACCAAGATTCACTACTACATGGCGACTGAGCTTGGAAATACATTCCTGCAACTTCAAGCGAAATTGCCAAGCTGTAGTAATGTCTAGACGACCAGCTGGTGTTAAAACTATGACGGTATTACCGTCCTGGGTTGTATAGGTTGTTTGTTCTATTTGTATCACTAAAAATCCCCGTGGCACTCATTTTCAAATTGACTATTGCTGGATTAACCCTGAGATTGGTGAGTCAAAGAACTTACTTTTTTGGTAATCTTAACTTTCGTTGGCGCGAAAGCTTGCCAAAAACTTGGTAAATTAATTGACTCACCACTTGAGCAGACTATCCAGTGCTGACACTTGAGATAAACAAGTTATAGCTAAAATAGTCACCTATTTACTAGGTGCTTACCTTTAGTAGTGTAACTCACTAAAAAAGTGCAGAGTGCTAATGAAAGTGCTGAGTTGAAAGCGCTGAGTGCCAAGTAACGAATATGCAAAATTTTATATTCCTATACAACGCACCCAACACTGAAATTGCCAAGCAAATTAATCTAACCCAGGGGAGGTTACATTGTATGTGATCTTTAGTGAGTTGCTTGCCAATTTATCCAGTCTTGGGGCTTGAGGAAAGTATTGTACAATTCGGCTTCGGGGGAATTGGGTTCAGGCTGATAACCATATTCCCAACGCACTAAGGGCGGTAAAGACATCAGAATAGATTCGGTGCGGCCGTTGGTTTGGAGTCCAAAAATTGTGCCTCGGTCGTAAACCAAATTAAATTCAACATAGCGTCCGCGGCGGTATAGTTGGAAATTCCGTTCGCGATCGCCATACTCTGTTTTATGTCGCCGTTGGGCAATTGGCACGTAGGCTGGCAAAAAGGTGCGACCACAACCTTGGATAAAGGCAAATAAATCTTCCCAAGTTCGTTGTTCTACTACTCCTACTTGGTCGCTGTAATTAGCCGCTGGGCCTTTGGGGTTAGGGCCACGATATAAAGTACCTTGACCATCTTGATAATCAAAGAATAAACCGCCTACACCCCTGGTTTCATTGCGATGTTTTAAATAAAAATATTCATCACACCAAAGCTTAAACACTGGATAATACTCAGGATGGTGTTGATCGCAAGCCTGCTTAAAGGTTTTATGGAAGTGGGCAGCATCTTCAGCAAAAGGGTAATAAGGTGTCAAGTCAGCACCACCGCCAAACCACCAAACTGGCCCTGCTTCAAAATAACGGTAGTTTAAGTGAACTGTGGGGACATAAGGATTCCGGGGATGTAACACCAAGGAAGTGCCTGTGGCATAAAATTGGTGTCCCTCGGCTTCGGGACGTTGGGCTAAAATCGAGGGCGGCAAGTGAGAACCCCAAACTTCAGAAAAATTTACACCTGCTTGTTCAAAAATTTTGCCCTCACGTAACACACGCGATCGCCCACCACCACCCTCTGGACGTTCCCAAGCATCTTCTTGAAACTCACCCACACCATCTAATTCGGTCAATGCTTGGGTAATTTCGTCTTGCAGCTGTTTCATAAAGTGACTCACCCTCGCCTTAGCATCCGTTGGTGGTAAGAACTTGGACGATACTGCTTTTACTGTTGGGGTGTGCGAATTAGTCAACATAGAGATTCCCGAACCTTAATTACAATTGCCAAAAAGCCAGAAAATTTCAGTTAAAAATTTGTAGACAATCCGAACTCATTTTTTAGCTCGACTTGCTCAAACTAATGTTTTTTTGTCACGCTTTTACACTATTGATGTGTATGACTAGAGTTATTTTCCCTCAAATGCGTATAGGCTTGTATATTGACTCAGTTTTTTTTGTACTTCTTGATGGGAACATTCTGGTGTTATATCAACTTCTGGCAAGTTAGTATATGCCGTACTGATGATGGTGATGCCCCGCAAGCCTCGGTTTTCAGCCTTAGCAACCTTGTTGCCATCTGTGCCTAATCGTTACTTGCTATGCCACAACCAAATATTGAGAAATGTTAAGTAAGGGCAACTAGGATTGCTCACCATACCAGAGTTACCAGCAAGTCTGTAGCGAGGAGGATAAGGCAAATGCGAGGTTGGTTATCGAAATTCATCCACCGCAAACGTCGTCGGTTTTGTGCATCTTTAGTACGGACGTATCGAGAGATTAGTGATGCTTCTGTCGATGAACTATGGCAAAAGGTAGTTGACTTAACAGATGTTTCTTGGCATCCCCTACTAAAAAGTACCAACGTACCCTACGGATTAGTACCCAAACCTGGATTAATTTACCAAGCTGTCACACGCTTTTCACCCTTTCCTATTCGCATCTTTGTCGAGCGAGTCAATCCTAGAGAACTTTTGAGTGTGAGAGTTTTGGCTATTCCTGGCGTGGAAGAACGAATTACTTATCAAGTGGAATCTACGGTTTGTGGTACTTGTTTATCTTATTCTGTGACCCTAAAAGGCTGGTTATCCCCGCTAATTTGGTCATTTTCCCGTCCTTATGCAGATCGAGTAGCACGTTCTTTAGTTGAATCCGTAGAAAATGCCGCAGTCCAAGCGGTATCTAGTAAGAAAAAATCTCTTAATGATAGTTGCTTTGATTTTTAGAGTCTAGATGTGACAGGTTACAGGTTACAGGTTACAGGCTACGGATAAAACAGGTACTGCCAAAATTGTTTTTTAATCCATAGTCTCTAGCCTCTAGCCTCTAGTTTGCTATTCCCAAGAAAGTTAAGATTCTATTAGGTAAGAATAAAAATTTCTTAAATTTTTTACGGCGGTAATGCTGAAAACACTATGTACGATGTCCTTGATTCCCGTTCTGTCTTAGAAGTATTGCGACCTGTACAAGACCCAGAACTCCGCAAGAGTCTGGTAGAACTGAATATGATTCGCAACGTTAACATTGACGGTGGCAAGGTGAGCTTCACTTTAGTTTTGACCACACCCGCCTGTCCCTTACGTGAATTTATTGTCGAAGATTGTGAAAAAGCTGTGAAAAAACTACCTGGGGTGACAGAAGTTAAGGTAGAAGTCACAGCCGAAACACCACAGCAAAAAAATGTACCCGATCGCAATGGTGTTCCTGGGATAAAAAACATTTTGGCAGTTTCCAGTGGCAAAGGCGGTGTCGGTAAAAGCACGGTAGCTGTGAATGTTGCCGTTGCCCTCGCGCAAACAGGGGCAAAGGTCGGCTTGTTAGATGCGGATATTTACGGCCCCAACGATCCCACTATGCTAGGACTGGGTGATGCTCAAATTACCGTTCGTTCTACAGACAAAGGCGAAGTTTTAGAACCTGCATTTAATCATGGTGTCAAATTAGTCTCTATGGGCTTTTTGATTGATAAAGATCAGCCTGTAATTTGGCGTGGGCCAATGCTAAATGGGGTGATTCGCCAGTTTCTTTATCAAGTGGAATGGGGTGAACTAGACTATTTAATTGTGGATATGCCGCCAGGAACTGGTGATGCCCAGTTAACTTTAACCCAAGCCGTGCCAATGGCAGGAGCCGTAATTGTGACTACACCACAAACGGTCGCTTTATTAGATGCTCGTAAAGGATTACGGATGTTTCAGCAAATGAACGTCCCTGTTTTGGGAATAGTAGAAAACATGAGCTACTTTATTCCCCCAGATATGCCAGATAAACAGTACGATATTTTTGGTTCTGGTGGTGGTGAAAAAACCGCCACAGAGTTGGGAGTTCCTTTATTGGGCTGCGTACCATTAGAGATTTCCACGAGAGTTGGTGGTGATAATGGTGTGCCGATTGTTGTGGCTGAACCAGATTCGGCTTCTGCCAAAGCATTAAAAGCGATCGCCCTGACCATTGCAGGTAAAGTATCAGTCGCTGCACTGACGGCATAAATTTTAATTTTTGTCTGATTCCTGGGCAGTTGCCTGGGAATACAGATTATGAATCGAGAATTTAGAAGTTAAAATTCAGAAGTCAGAATTTCTCGTAGTTTCAGTATGAGGATTCTATGTGGGAAAAATATTTTATTTTGAAAAATAAATTCAAAGGTTTGTGAACTCAATTACTCATACAATCTCAGAAAATTTCTCCTGAATTCTACTTACTGTATCCTAAATTCTTTTACTCAGTAAATTTAACTCTCCAAATTAAATTCTAAAATCGCACAATGTTGTTAAAACGTTCGCTCCCCAAAGTTCGCTGGAAATCTTGGGTCAAGCCTTGGCAGCAAGTAGATTGGTTGTTATTTTGTTTACCTATTGCTGTCAGTATTTTTGGCGGCATTATGATTCTGAGTACAGAACTCAAACAGCCAGTTACAGATTGGTGGTGGCACTGGTTAGTAGCTGGGATTGGTGTTTTCATAGCGTTGTTTTTATCTCGAATTCGCTACGAAAATTTACTTCAGTGGCATTGGATTACATACGGTCTGACTAACTTCAGCTTAATTGCGGTGATGCTGGCTGGTACTAGTGCTAAAGGCGCACAGCGCTGGATTAGCGTTGCGGGTTTTAATGTTCAACCGTCAGAATTTGCCAAAATAGGGATAATTATAACTCTAGCGGCTTTATTACACAAGCGCACAGCTTCTTCCCTAGATAACGTTTTTCGGGCTTTGGCAATTACAGCAGTTCCGTGGGGATTAGTATTTTTGCAGCCCGATTTGGCGACATCCTTGGTATTTGGGGCGATCGTTTTAGGGATGCTGTACTGGGCTAATGCCAATCCCGGCTGGCTAATTTTGTTAATTTCTCCAGTCATTTCTGCTATTTTGTTTAGTATTTACTGGCCTTTATCTGAGCCAATAGACTTAACGAAGGTACTAGCTGTTGGGCTGGGGTTTTTAGGATTTAAAGAAATAGGTTTTGCGTCTTTAGGATTCCTGAAAGAAATAGCTGTAACTCCTTTAGGCATTCTTTGGGCATTTGCAATGGCATTTGTTGGCTGGCTAACACTAACTTGGCGGCGATCAGGTCTTGCGGCGATTGGTGCTTGGACTCTTAATATTTTGGGTGGTGAACTTGGAGTTTTTGCTTGGAACCACGTCTTAAAAGAGTATCAAAAAGACCGACTTACTGTGTTTATTAACCCCGATCATGATCCTTTGGGTGCAGGCTATCACCTGATTCAATCACGCATTGCCATTGGTGCTGGCGAAATTTGGGGATGGGGTTTGTTTAAAGGGCCGATGACTCAACTCAATTTCGTCCCTGAACAGCATACAGACTTTATTTTCTCAGCGGTCGGTGAAGAATTTGGGTTTGTGGGTTGTTTAGTAGTCTTGTTTGTTTTTTGCTTGATTTGCTTCCGGCTGTTGCACGTAGCGCAAACAGCTAAAGATAACTTTGGTTCGTTATTGGCGATTGGTGTTTTGTCGATGATTGTATTTCAGTTAATTGTCAATGTGGGGATGACCGTTGGTTTAGCCCCTGTAGCTGGAATTCCGCTACCTTGGATGAGTTATGGACGTTCTGCAATGCTGACTAATTTCATCGCATTAGGAATAGTAGAATCAGTGGCAAACTTCCGACAAAAGCAGAAGTATTATTAATGAGTCAATAGTCCATTAGGATAAAAACTATGGACAATAAACTCTAAACTATTGACTTTGGACTCTTGACTCTTGACTATTGACAAGTATGTAAACCAGCGAGGGTAAAAATTATGATTCTGCCTGGAGCAACTGTTCGCGTCAAAAATCCCGCAGATACCTACTATCGCTATGAAGGACTCGTACAACGGGTAAGTGATGGCAAAGTAGCTGTGTTGTTTGAAGGTGGCAACTGGGATAAACTAATTACCTTTCGCCTGTCAGAGTTGGAACCTGTAGACACCACCGCAGGACGTAAAGCAAGTAAGAAGTAAAAAGTAAAAAGGCAAAAGAAAAATAATTAATCTCTTTTGCCTTTCGTCTTCTACCTTTTGCATTTTGCCTTTTAACCTTGATTCTATGCGTCTTCCTCTACCACAATTTGCAACCAGCGATCGCCACCCCAATCATATTGCGGAGGTGATTGAGACTAACACTACTGAATTTCTGGCACAATGCTTGGAACCAGAAGACTTGAGCTTTCCAGCGATGCCACCTTTTGGTAGTTGGGTTTGTGCTGTAGATGAAGAATCTGGTAATCAAGTGTATGCTGTGGTGTCTTATGCCACAACCATGCCGATAGATTCTATACATCGGGCTGTGGCGCTGGGGTTGTCATTGCAAGATTTACGCGAGGAACAACCCCAG
This sequence comes from Nostoc sp. HK-01, assembly GCA_003990705.1. Taxonomy (GTDB): domain Bacteria; phylum Cyanobacteriota; class Cyanobacteriia; order Cyanobacteriales; family Nostocaceae; genus Nostoc_B. Next base: position 5,333,662 of record AP018318.1, on the reverse strand, counting down.
ATATTTGCTATGCTCAAAACTGAATTTCGGGCGGCGATTGTTGGTTTTGCACCGCCTTCCCCCAATTCCCACGAAATCTCTAGAATATATCAGTATCTACCACCACGCCCGCCGCAAATTCATCAAGCGGTTTATCGATGCGAAGCGGAAGCAATTATTAAATTTACAGAAGAATTAGATTTTTTACGGACATTATTGTCTGTAAATGGTGCGCCAGTTGAGTCTTTAACCGCAGCAGCCATTCGAGATGTTTACCAGTTACGCAAAGCTGACCGAGAATGGCTAGTCAAGGCAGGACGGATGCTGAGTGTGCTTTTAAAAGACGATTATGATCGCTTACGGTTTATTTTAAGTCAAATCCATCCATAGGTAGTTATTTTCTTAACAATTACCTCAGTAGTTTGAAATAAACTGTTTTGTCATTTGTCAGGGTGGCTTTTATAATTATTTATTTTGATTGAGCGATCGCCTTTGAGGATATCGCTACTTTGCCGTCGCCCCTTTAAGTATTTCCTATGGAACCAGTATTACAAGTTCTTGCTCTAGAACCAACTTCCCAAGTTCTGGGTCAGGAACCAATCGTTCCCTTAGCAATTTTGTTGCTGGTTATTTTAGTCGTCCCCATTCTGTTTGAGCGTCTCAGACTACCAGGGTTAGTTGGTTTGGTAGGTTCTGGAATTGTACTAGGCCCATCAGGTTGGAATCTATTCCATACTGATTTATCAATCATTAACCTACTATCTGACATTGGCTTAATTTATTTGATGTTTTTAGTAGGTTTAGAACAGGATTTCAGACAATTACACCAGAATCAAAAACACTCTTGGGGATTTGCTGGTTTCACCTTTGTTATCCCTTTGTTGATGGGAATCTTACTAGGAAGGGTTTTTGGTTTTGCGATTAATACATCTATATTAATAGGCAGCTTATTCACTTCTTATACTCTTTTAGCTTATCCCATTCTTAGCCGCCTAGGAGTTATTAATAATCCAGTTGTTAGTGCCACCATTGGAGCGACAATATTTACTGATATTAGCGCTGTTCTGATTTTAGATGTTTGTTTATTTAGTTTACAAGCAGATGTATTGAGTTTATCTTACATACTCACCTTGTTAGGTAGGCTAATTATTTACACAACAATTATTTTGCTGGGTTTTGATTGGGCTGGGCAAGAATTTTTCCGCCGTTCTGGAGATGATGAAGGGAATAAACTTTTATTTGTATTGTTATCAGTATTTATTGCCATAATTAGCGCTAAACTCATTGGGATAGAAAAAATCGTCGGAGCATTTTTAGCAGGTTTGGCAGTTAATACAGTAGTAGGTGAAAGCCCTACCAAAGACAAGCTTGTCTTTGTTGGTAGTGTGCTATTTATTCCCGTCTTTTTTGTTAAGCTTGGTTTGCTAATTGATTTACCTGGGTGGAGCAGCAGTATTACAACTTTAAAGTTAATGCTGTTAGTTGTTATTGGTGTAATTGTTAGCAAATTTTTAGCAGCGTTGTTAGCAAAAATCTGTTATCGCTACAACTGGCAAGAAATGTTAACTATGTGGTCTATATCACTGCCCCAAGTCAGTACGACCTTAGCTGGTACTTTTTTAGGGTATCGTGCTGGCTTGCTGTCAATGGAAGTATTGCATAGTGTTGTGGCATTGATGCTGATTACATCAACTTTAGGGCCGTTGCTCACCAATGGCCTAGCTGTTGCGGTCACACCTACACCCCTGGTAGAAGCACTAACAGTAAATTTGCCTGAACAAAAAAGTGCAGAAAAACACAGTAATTTTACTATAGTTGTACCTATATATAATCCTCAAACACAGCAATACTTAATGGAAATGGCGGCCTTATTAGCTCATCCAGAAAAGAGCAAAATTATCGCGTTAAGTATTGCTACTGCTGCGGCTCGAATGGATGCACCACAGTTAGAAGCATCTCTGCAACAGAGTGAACGCTTATTAGCAAAAGCTAACGACCAGAGTCGTAATTTGGGCATAGAAACATTATCACTACTGCGAATTGATAATGCCTTTGCGTCAGGAATTACCAGAGCCGCACGAGAGCAAAAGGCGAGTTTAATAGTGATGGGTTGGGATCAACGAACTGGGTTGCGATCGCGTTTATTTGGCAATGTAATTGATACTGTACTATGGGCATCTCATTGTTCTGTAGCTGTGACTCGGCTGGTGGAATCACCCCAGAAAATTCAACGCATTCTCGTACCATTAGAAAATTTAACTTCCCCTGTATTGCCTGCTGTCCAGTTTGCCCAAATGCTGGCAGATACAAACCAAGCCCAAGTTACAGTTTTGAATGTGTGCGATCGCCGCATTAGTTCTAGTAAAATCGCAGCAAGGCGATCGCAACTTGCAGTTTTAGTGTCGCAATTAGCTCTGGCAAATCCCCCAGAAATTCAAATTATTGCTCATGAAAATGTTGCCCAAGCAATTTTACAGGCAGCACGATTGTATGACTTAGTAGTGTTACCCTTCGTACGCAATTATACTATCCCTGGTGGTTTAGTTATGAGTGATCTCACCACTCAGATAGCCAGGCAACTTACTTGCTCTATTGTCATTCTGAGAGATGCACAAAATACTCAAATCAGCGCCACACCAAAAAGTGTTGCTAACACTACCTCTACTGTTTAAGGCATTTGCGAAACTCACAACTTAAGATGGGTAATTTGGCAACTTCAGCTAGATCAAAAGTTAGTACTGATTATAATTAGTGTTTTACTGTAAACTTTATTTTGTTGAAGATTTCATGAATTCTAGGGCAGAAACGCTCAACCCTTAAGTGATGTTTGCTATTTTGCTAGATGAATTGTCCAGCAACTAAGTGTCAATGTAACAAAATTGCATACATAACAAAATAATCAATCCCAAAATACATTACTAATTTAGCTCTGTGCGCCCTGCATTTTTGCATCTCGGCTGGGTACTCTAAAAACAAGCTAAACAGCCACTACTAGTATCTGTAAATATCAGGAAAACTATGAGAATTTTGGTGACGGGCGGCGCTGGGTTTATTGGTTCCCATCTTATCGACCGATTAATACCTCAAGGGCATGAAGTAATCTGCTTAGATAATTTTTATACGGGTACTAAACGTAATATCTTCAAATGGATGGGGAACCCCAACTTTGAGTTGATCCGCCACGATATTACTGAGCCAATTCGTTTAGAAGTCGATCAAATTTACCATTTAGCTTGTCCAGCTTCACCTGTACATTATCAGTACAACCCAGTGAAAACCGTTAAGACTAACGTTATGGGAACACTGAATATGTTGGGGTTAGCAAAGCGTGTAAAAGCAAGATTTTTGTTAGCTTCAACTAGTGAAGTTTACGGTGATCCGGAAGTTCATCCCCAAACCGAAGACTACAGAGGTAACGTTAATCCTATTGGACTGCGTTCATGTTACGACGAAGGTAAAAGAATTGCTGAAACTTTGGCATTTGACTACTACAGACAAAATAAAGTTGAGATTCGCGTAGCACGGATATTTAACACCTACGGCCCACGGATGTTAGAAAACGATGGTCGGGTAGTCAGCAACCTGGTTGTCCAAGCACTACGGGGTATTCCCTTAACTGTGTACGGAGAAGGTACACAAACACGTAGTTTTTGCTACGTATCAGATCTAGTAGAAGGACTGATGCGTTTGATGAATTGTGAATTCACTGGGCCGATAAATTTAGGTAATCCTGACGAATACACCATCTTGGAATTGGCGCAGGCTGTTCAGAAGCAAGTAAATCCCGATGCCGAAATTAAGTTTGAACCTCTACCTTCAGATGATCCTCGCCGCCGTCGCCCTGATATTACCAGAGCAAAAACTTGGTTAAATTGGGAACCTACCATTCCTCTGCAAGAGGGGTTAAAACTGACAATAGAGGATTTCCGCGATCGCATAAACAGCGATACCTAGGATTGAAGCTTCACCGCAGTTGCTAAAACTGCTCTGAACTATAGTACAAGCTAACTTTTAGTCATAGCTTGCACTGGAATGATTAGTTAATAGACGATGCGTAGATGTCATATTAACGACTTCATTTTTGCAGAATAACCCCAAGAAAGCGAGGAGATAATAAAATGCGTGTTTGCGTAATTGGTACTGGGTACGTTGGTTTAGTTACAGGTGCTTGCTTGGCTCACATTGGGCATGATGTAGTTTGCATAGACAACAACGAAGAAAAAGTCAAACTCATGAAGTCTGGGCAATCGCCAATTTTCGAGCCTGGCCTTTCAGAAATTATGCAATCTGCCATTCAATCTGGCAAAATCGAGTTTTCTACAGATCTTGCGGCTGGCGTTGCCCACGGTGAAATTCTGTTTATTGCGGTAGGTACACCACCTCTACCCAACGGTGAAAGCGATACCCGTTATGTTGAAGCTGTAGCTCGTGGTATCGGAGCTAACCTCAATGGTGGCTATAAAGTTGTTGTTAACAAATCTACAGTACCCATTGGTTCTGGCGACTGGGTGCGAATGATTGTTTTAGATGGAATTGCAGAACGTCAAAAAACACTGGTACCAGCAGGTGGTGTGCCTAGCGATGACAAATTGCCAGAACTAGCCGCACATTTTGATGTTGTCAGCAACCCAGAGTTTTTGCGTGAAGGTTCGGCAGTTTTCGATACCTTTAACCCCGATCGCATTGTCCTAGGCGGTAATAGCTCAAAAGCGATCGCTATGATGCAGGAACTTTATGCACCAATTGTCGAGCGCAAGTTTGCGGCTGACCAATCTTTGCCACCTGTACCTATACTGGCTACAGACCTCAGTTCGGCAGAGATGATCAAATACGCTGCTAATGCTTTCTTAGCCACCAAGATTAGTTTTATTAACGAAGTTGCTAACATTTGCGATCGCGTTGGTGCTGATGTCACTCAAGTAGCCAAAGGTATTGGTTTAGACTCCCGCATCGGTAACAAATTCTTGCAAGCCGGCATTGGTTGGGGTGGTTCTTGCTTCCCCAAAGACGTTTCAGCTTTGATTCACACTGCTGATGATTATGGTTACGAAGCTCAATTACTCAAATCAGCCGTTAGTGTTAACGAACGGCAACGTTTGATTGCTTTGGAAAAACTTCAGCAAGTCCTGAAAATCCTCAAAGGTAAAACAGTTGGCTTGCTTGGTTTAACCTTCAAACCAGATACCGACGACTTGCGCGATGCACCTGCACTCAACTTAATTGAGCAACTCAACCGCTTAGGAGCCAAAGTTAAAGCTTACGACCCCATTATTTCTCAAACCGGGATGCGTCATGGTTTGTCTGGCGTTTTAGTAGAAACTGATGCTGAAAGACTAGCCGATGGTTGTGATGCTTTGGTACTCGTAACCGAATGGCAGCAGTTCAGCCAGTTAGATTATGCCAAAATGGCACAACTTATGAACAATCCTGTCGTGATTGATGGTCGTAACTTCCTCGACCCGGAAACAATGGTGAGAGCAGGCTTCCAATACGTTGGTATTGGCAGATAGATCTTAATTCTTGATTTTTCAAATAAACAGCCGCGATAATTTGCGGCTGTTTATTTGAGATTAAGGGAATTAATTAAAAGTTGTAACCAACACCGAACAGCAAACCAACATCAGTCTGATCTAAAAAAGCAGCATTGACAGTACCATTAAGGGTAAAGCGATCGCCTAAAGGTACATCTACACCACCAGTTAACAACAGTCCAACGTCAGCATCATTACTAGTTTCGATAGCGACACCAGCACCAACAAAAGGAGATACTGGGAAGCGTTGCTCACCTGTAGGATTCACTGAACGAGGTAGAAAATCGAAAGTTACGGGTACTAGAACTACAGTATCGTCGCCAAACACTGCGGAAGGGCGTACAGAAATGTAGTTAGTTAGACCTACTTTGCTAATTACCGCAATATTTCCTTCGCTTAAAGCTGAGTCTCCACCCAAACCGATGTTCCCAGCAACTCCAATGTAGCTAGAACCACCACGAGTCGCTCTACCAGCTTCAATATTAGTTGTACCAGTTCCGCCAGGAGTAGTTTGATTGTCTCCTGGTTGTTGACTAACATTCAAGTTAGGTGGAATCAGAACTTCATTAATAACGTGAATTACACCATTACTAGCTTGCACATTTGGTTGGATAACTCTGGCATTATTGACAGCAATTTGATTATTAGCGCTATCCACCTTGATATTTACAGATTCATCTTCCGATGTTCTCAGTTCACCAGCCTGAAGTTGACTCGCAGTTAATGAGCCAGGAACCACATGATATCTGAGAATTTTCAACAACAGTTCTCTGTTTTCTGGCTGTTGTAATTGCTGTACAGTACCAGCTGGCAAAGCTGCAAACGCCTGATCTGTAGGTGCAAAAACTGTATAAGGGCCTGGTTGTTGTAAAGTATCAGCTAAACCTGCTGTCCGTAATAAAGTAGTTAAAGTGCTAAAAGAATTATTAGACGCGGCGATGGAAACAATATCATTACCAGTTTGAGTGCTGCCAGTTTGAGTATTGCCAGTATTGCCTGCAACTATATAATTAGCAGCCGTCACATTACTAGCCAGAGGTTGCGCCTGTCCTTGTCTGACTAAGGCTTGATACAACAAACCAGCGGCTTCAGCACGAGTTAAGGGAACTTGGGGATTGAGTTGTTTAACATCTGGGTAGTTGACAACAATGTTAGCTTGAGTTGCCGCAGCTACATTGTTCACTGCATAGTTAGGAATTGCCGAAGCATCAGTGTAATAAGTGTTGAGAACATCTGATGCAGTGCCACTACTATTTAAATTTAAACCACTGGATAAAGCTGCGATCGCCTGAACTTTGGGAATTTGCAAATTTGGCTGAAACACATTACCAGGATATCCCGTCATAAATCCTGTTTCATAAGCTTCTTGAATCGCCGAAGCAGCCCAATAGTTAGCCGGTACATCTGTAAATCCACCTGAACTAATTTGCCGAACTGGATTTTGATTAAAAGCTTTTTGAATCATCGTCGCAAATTCGGCGCGAGTGACAGCTTGGTTAGGTTTAAATGAACCATCAGGAAATCCCGAAATCACATTTCTAGCGGCTAATGCTTGAATAAATGGAGTTGCCCAATAGTCGGAACTTACATCAGAAAAGTTACTTGTAGCAGTTGGAGATGAAGAAGGTGTAGCAGATGGAGAAGGTATAGCAGATGGAGAAGGTGTACTCGATGGCGCAGGTGTAACAGATGAATCTGTAGTTTGTGCCGAAACGATGTTCGGGCTAACTGTAGCGGTTGTTACGCCTAAAACCAGCAAAGTTATATGTGCTAATGACCAACCAAATAAATTATTCATGAAAATTTCCTCCAGAACAAAATAGAAATATGGAAAATCTAAATATTTCAAGACATGGCAATTTCAGTCCCTGCTAAAAACCATGTATTAATCAGATAATTTACAGTGGTCTTTAGTAGTAGGAAGCTCATCTCAGTTACTGATTTGATCAGGGTACTTTTTTTAAGTAGTTCCGTAATCTTCCTGCTGCATGATATTTAGTAATATTTAGAACGGAAAAATCGATAGTATATCTATAGTTAATAATTTCAAAAATTACTAGATTTCAACAACTAGCTAAAAGGTTACATTTATTAAATAAATTATCTTACTTTAGATAGTTGCCTATTTGTGAGAATTTGCTAGTTTTTTCGCCTAAAACAGCAATTCATCTGCCATAATTAGAGTATAGCAACCATCAAGCTGCCAGCTTTTCAAGATGTATCGCAGTAGGAAAAATAGTTTTTTGGTGTGTTTTGCGAAATTTCAAAACAAATAAAAAATCCATTGGCTGGGAATATTAGTGCAGAAGTACTCACAAGTACTTTGCTACCAACAAAGTGCATCCTTATGTATTTATATTTCCTATTATTTGGTGTAAGAAACTCAGTCTTTAGGAAGGGAAAGTTGCCACTAAAACAAAATCTAGAGCAATTGTGGATTGTACGTTGTGGTGCTGCTGTGTTGCTGTTTGGTCAAGTATTACTCCATTTATGTCAGGGAAAAGCTTACTATCGTAAAATTTTGGAACACATGGTGACGGCTGGGCCTGGTTCTATTTCTCCAGTTTTGCTTGTAAGTGGTTTTGCTGGCATGATTTTTACTATTCAAACAGCCAGAGAATTAGTCCAGTTTGGTGCTGTTAGTGCGGTGGGGGGAGCTTTTGCTTTAGCTTTTTGCCGAGAATTAGCTCCAATTTTGACAGCTAGTATTCTGGCTGGACAAGTTGGTTCTGCTTTTGCCGCAGAACTGGGTGCTATGCGCGTCACAGAGCAAATTGATGCACTTTACATGCTCAGAACAGATCCCATAGATTATTTAGTACTTCCTAGAGTCATCGCCTGCTGCTTAATGATGCCTTTCATGATGATTTTTGCTGTGATGATAGGCATCACTGGTGGTGTATTTGCTGCATGGCAATTTTACCAGATTGTTCCAGAAGTATTTTTAGAATCAGTCAGAACTTTTTTAGCACCCTCAGATTTAATGATTATTTTGTTAAAAGGATTCATTTTTGGAACCCTAGTTGCTGTTAATGGTTGTAGTTGGGGACTAACTACCAAAGGTGGAGCTAAAGAAGTAGGAGAATCAGCAACAACAGCAGTTGTTACGACCTGGGTATCAATTTTTATGATGGATTTTGTGCTAACTGTGCTGCTATCTGGACAGCCAAACTTTTAATAATTATGAAAAGACATAGTAAGTATTTATGCGTAAATATTTTAATAGTTTTTATACGTCTTTTCCGAAGTTAAAAATTCTTGCCAAAATGCCCTTTGATTCAGCAATCTCTAAATTTGGTTGTTATATTGTATTAAATAACTATGTAGCTGATTATGGGGAAAGCTGTGCGTGATGATTTACATGGTTTAGAAATTAGCCAAAAAGAATTACAACAACTGACTAATTTGCCTGTCAAATATCAACTAGTTTTAATTACTAATCCTCTAAAAGAATTTAGTAAACAGCTTATATATAAAATGAAAGGCTCAGAAGGAGCGACAGTAGTTTTTATTAGCTTTTCTATATTTGTTTTTAGTTATTTAATTTTTGATATTATTATTAAGTTATTTGCCAACTGGTTAACCCTGCCATCTTGGATACTATTATTAATAGTATGTTTTGCTGGTAGCGCTACAATACAGATAATTTTTTATTTACTATGGCGCAACATTCGGAAAATCTTAAAAGAGAATATGACTAACTCCCTAGAAATTCTCTTAGAAGATGTTGACCGATATAATGCAGTAATAAAAGCAATAGATATTAATGACCAAATAGAAGCGGCTGGCAATCCCGAAGTTAGTATCCAAAAAAGAGAAAAAGTAATTGCAGCATTACAACTAACTAGAGCAGATTTAGTCCGAGCTTTGAAGACAGAAAGAATTTTGCGAGAAAATCAGAATTTTATTATTAGCAACACTGAGTTATTTGCCAATAATTTAGCAACTTTAACCACAATGCAAGTTACAGAAAAAGCGACAGAGCATGGCAAGTTATTAAATGAAGCATTGCAGATTGCTTTAGATGTGCAGTATGAAATGAAAAGATTACAAAGTCCAGGCTGAAATTTATAGACAAGATTGACTGATAAATCTTATCTGTTAAAACTGGGTTGATATAAATAATGAACCGCCAATTAATAAAGGTGTAAAATAAGTGTTATTGAGTCATCAATGAGGATGGCGCTCGCTAAAAATCTATCATTTTATTAACTTTCTCAGAGTTAGATTTGAGTACTGCACAAATTTTGGTGGGAAGGAATTGGATGAAACTGGTGTAATAAATCTGCGATCGCATACTTTTTCTGTTTTGATTTCCCACTGTCCCAATTCCCAGTCTAATATAAAGAAGTGTAAATTAAGCGATCGCCTACAGGCATGGACTGGAAAGAAATTAGAGGTAACTGGGTACTCATTCCCAAAAATCCTATAGGTATTATCCATTTTTTGGGAGGTGCATTTGTGGCGACTGCACCCCACCTAACTTACCGTTGGTTACTTGAACAGATAGCCAGTAAGGGATATGTTGTGATTGCGACTCCCTTTGTGAACACTTTAGATCACATAGCGATCGCCCAATCTGTTTTATTAAACTTCGACCGCACTCTAGAACGCTTACATGACTCGGCTGTATTGCGGAAGCTTTATCTTCCTACCTACGGTATTGGACACAGTATGGGTTGCAAACTTCATTTGCTCATCGGTAGCTTGTACCCTGTAGAAAGAGCCGGAAATATCTTAATCTCGTTTAATAATTATGCGGCTAAGGATGCTATTCCCTTAGTTGATCAATTAAATTCTACTTTGTCAATTGAGTTTACCCCCTCGCCATTAGAAACCAATAAAATTGTCCAAGAAGGCTATAAAATCCGCCGGAATTTATTAATCAAATTCAATAATGATAACCTCGACCAATCAGCTGCTTTAACAAAAATATTACAGCAACGCTTTCCAGATATGGTAACAGCACAAACCTTACCTGGAACTCATACAACCCCGCTAGGACAAGATATCAAATGGCAAACAGGAGCTTCGTTTACTCCTTTTGACGCTTTGGGACAATGGTTTAAGCAAGAGGTATACCGCGATTTAACCCAACTCAAGCGTGCTATCCTCTTATGGATGAATCCTTTATCACCACCGTAATTTTTGATGAGATAGAATAATTATTAATGATTTCGACTTTTTATGTTCCAAATATTAGTAATTGACGATGACTCAACAATACAAATATTTCTGAAAAGACTGTTGGAAAAACAAGGTTATGAGGTAATTACCGCTAGTGATGGAGAAGAAGGAATTGCGAAGGCGATCGCTACTCATCCGGCACTCATTATTTGTGATTGGATTATGCCTGTATTAAATGGGCTAGAAGTATGTAATTACATTAAAACAGATCCTAATTTATCTACCAGTTTTTTTATTTTATTAACATCTTTAGATTCTGTCTCTGATCGCGTTAAGGGATTAGATGCGGGGGCTGATGATTTTATCACTAAACCTATTGAGCAGAATGAATTAAAAGCTAGAGTCAGAGCAGGATTACGGCTACATCAATTGAGTCGAGATTTGCAAATCCAAAAGCAGCTTTTAGAAACAGAATTAGCACAAGCTGCTGAGTATGTGCGTTCACTTTTACCTTTACCAATAACTGAACCACTACATATAAATTCTTGTTTTATTCCTTCACGTCAACTTGGTGGTGATTGTTTTGATTATTATTGGTTAGATGATGATTATTTGGCAGTTTATTTATTAGATACAGCCGGACATGGACTCAAAGCGACTCTCCCATCAATTTCTGTATTAAATTTACTGCGATCGCGGGCGCTGAAAAGTTTAAATTACTATCAACCAAGTGATGTACTGCGGGGATTAAATGAAACTTTTCAGATGAATTATCAAAATGATAAATACTTTACTATTTGGTATGGTGTTTATCATCGAATTACCCAGCAGTTAGTTTATGCTAGTGCTGGTCATCCACCAGCCGTATTAGTATCGGGTAAATCTCCTAAAAACACAGAAGTTCAGCTATTGAGAACTCCTGGGATGCCAGTTGGGATGTTTCCTGAAGCCAAATACGTTGATGCTTGTTGCCAAATTGAAAAATTTAGTAATCTCTATATTTTTAGTGATGGGGCTTACGAAATTACAAAAGCAGATGGAACTCTTTGGAGTTTAGATGGTTTAATTCAGATATTAGTCAGCTTACAAAATACGCTTGATTGCCCATTAGAACAAGTATTGAATTACCTTATTGCTTTAAACTCCAAAGAGACTTTTGATGATGACTTATCAATCTTACAAATTCAATTTGATTAATTAATTTTTGGAAAGCACAACTTGATGAAATTCATCTTGGCTAGGAAAAATTTCAAAAACTTTGTCCATACCAGTCAATTCAAATAAAATTCTTACTTGTTCATTAATAGAACAAAGAACTAGTTTGGTACCTGTTGCTCTTAATGCTTTGAAGGCTAATACTAAAGCACCTAACGCTGAACTATCCATAAATGTGACATCTTGACAATCGACTAGCACAATTTTTGCGCCACTTTCTTGAAGTTCAGTAATATTATCTCTAAGATTTTGTGAATTGTTTGTGTTGATAATGCCGTTGAGTTTAACAATTTGTACTTGGTTATCCATACTATTTTCTCCCATTGTTATATGAAAAAATCCAGATTTTGTTAGTATTATATACTAATAGCTATTTTGAGCAAAAAAATAGCAAAACAAAAGTCATTAATTACTAGAAATCGCTAGATTTATGGCAATCTTTTCAAGATGTGATTGTAGATAATACATTTTCAAGCCTAATTAAGAAGTATCCATAATTTCATTTGCCAGATTTATCAATACGCAAAAATTGTTTTATTCATCTTGCCGTAACGTAAATTACAAAATTAAATTTTGGCAATGAATTTTTTCAAAATTTTAGTGCAAGCGGTAGATATATGAACATAACTGAGAACCAAAAGTAATTTTTGTATCAATCACACCAGAATCTAGTTAGCATTATGGTGATTCCTTGAATAAATTTATTCAGGTTTTCAGAGGCGATCGCCTCGACCATATTATTATTCCCAATATCTATAATTCTTTTCACACAAATTAGTCCAGCAAAAAATTAGAAATTTAAATACAGTCTCGTCAAACTGGCTCAATTAAACTCACTTTAGCTCTATAGACCAGTTTCTCGCCTTGCAAGTAGCCACTGTATCGGACTTTGACTAATTCTCCTGGCTGTACTGTTCCTGTCATTAATTGATGGATCTGGGGATCGTAGGGTATTTCTGCACCTATTGGTGCGATCGCTTCTATCCCCCAAGCCTGTAACAGTTTTTTCAGGGGGTTCTCCACTAATGGGAGTATCTTCACCGCCTCAAACTGCGGATTTTCCCGCGCTTTCTGGGCGGCGGCAGGAAATTGCAATAATAAAGATTCCAGCAGTTGTAAACTCGACTGCTGGAATTCTTGGAGTAATAACTCTCGCTGTTGTGCTATTTGTAATTGCGATCGCTGGTATTCTTTTTTTAAATCTGCAATCTCCTGTAACATCTGCTGAGTCGATACTTCATTACCTTTACTCAACTCTAGTAATGAAAAAGTTGTGACTAATTCGTTCAAAGACACTTGGAGAACGGAAGACAACTTTAACAGTACATCCACTCGCATCTGCTCTACCTCTCCCCGCCGCAACCGCAATATTTGTCTCTCTGAGACACCAGCGGCTTTACTCAAAGCTTTAAAACTTGTAATTCCCACTTTTTGGGCTAAATCTTGCAGCTTTTGGGTGAAATCAGGATTTGGCATTGGCTACTCAAGATGAAGAATTCAGGTTGAAGGATGAAATTGATAATTTAGACTTCACACTTCATCCTTCATATTCCTTATTCTTCCAGCAAACTTCTCAACATCCAAGCTGTCTTTTCATGGACTTGCATCCGTTGAGTTAATAAATCGGCGGTGGGTTCGTCGTTCACTGCATCTACCACCGGAAAAATCGACCGAGCAGTTCTCACTACAGCTTCTTGTCCCTCAACCAGTAACTGAATCATCTCTTTAGCTTTGGGAACTCCGGGAGTTTCGGGAATCGAACTGAGTTTGGCATATTCGCTATAAGTTCCAGGTGCGGGATAACCCAAGGCTCTAATTCGTTCAGCAATTAAATCTACAGCTAAAGCTAGTTCTGTATACTGGGTCTCAAACATCAGATGTAATGTTTGGAACATTGGCCCTGTAACATTCCAGTGGAAGTTATGGGTTTTTAGATACAGTGTATAAGTGTCAGCCAACAGGCGAGACAATCCTTCGGCAATTTTTGTTCTATTTTCTTCGTCGATGCCAATATTTACATTTTTTACTGTTGCTTGGGATGACATAATTTTCTCCTAAACTTATTATTTGAGGATTAGGGACTAAGAATGATGAAGTTAAAAGCTGAATTATGAAATTTCATACTTCACACTTCATCCTTTTTATGCTAAGTGCATCTTGAGAACGCTGCGAGGAGCTTTACGGACTCTGGCTAATATGGTTTCTTGGCCTAAACGCTGGCAAGCTTCATAACGATGGCAGCCAGAAAAGCCATAATACTGTCCGTCTACTTCTAAAATATCGATGGGTTCTTGCTGCCCAATTTCCGCAATAGATTCCATTAAGGCTCTTACCTTCTGTGGATCGTTGATACGGGGCAAGGGACGTTTAATTTGATTTAATGGAATTTCTTGGACTTTGGCCATAAGGAGTTGATCCAACTAATTCTGTTTTGTGCCTATAGGTAAATCATAGTCGTTATGACTTTGATTTGCAAGTGATTTAGGTAGCTAAATTGGGAATGGTACTATTGGAGCGTTCATGCGACAAAACCACTACGCTACAAAGCAAATGGTAACTCTGCCCCAGCGCAATACGAAAAGGCAGAATCAAGTCACGATTGAATTTTCGTTTTGGCGTTTGTCTTACACAGTAGTAACGACATTTTGCTTATTGGGGCTGACAGCCGCATCAGGGCCTGGGAGCAACAGCACAGACGTAGAATTGAGAGTAGGAATTGTACAAAGATTTGGCGAAAAATCCACGGCCAAGCTGCAACTAGAACCGACAAAAGGCGATCGCTTGCGGTTAAGATTTCCAGTAGGCAACAAGCAACAAACCATCGTCACCGACAAGCCTGTCAAACTCGAAACAGTCATGCAAGCTTTGGCAAAACCTGTAGTTGAGGAAGTGGTGGTTTTAGGGACATATCGTACCTTTGAAACAGCAGAAGATAGTGCTAATAAATGGCGTTCTCAAGGGATAGAAGTTGAAATTTCCCAGCCAGAACGCTGGCAAGTGTGGGCCAAGCGAGATGTTTACAGTACACCTTTATTACGTCGATTGCTATTCCAAAACTTGCAAGAATCTGGTGCAAAAATGGCATCCATCGATACCAAGATTCAGAAAGAAGTACCAAAAGTTAGTTGGGTAGTCAATGGTAAACGTTACAGTCCCACAAATTTAGCCATCAGTGCCGATAAAAACTTAATTCGCCTCAACAAAGGTGAAAAACCTGGAACTGGTCGTTTATATGCCGGGCGAATGGCATTGCAGCCCAATGCTTACGGTACATATACATTAGTCAATGAAGTATCTTTAGAAACCTATTTACGTGGGGTTGTCCCCAACGAAATTGGCTCAAATGCGCCCAAAGCCGCCTTAGAAGCTCAAGCAATTTTAGCCCGTACTTATGCTTTAAGAAATTTGCGGAGATTTGCTGTTGATAACTACCAATTATGTGCTGATACCCATTGCCAAGTTTATTATGGGCTGAGTGGGGCAACCAGTAAAACAGATCAAGCGATCGCTGCTACTAGAGGTATGGTAGTAACTTATAACAACCAGCTAATTGATGCTTTGTACTCTTCCACAACTGGTGGTGTCACCGCCTTCTTTAGCGATGTCTGGAATGGCGAAGACCGTCCTTATTTGCAGCCAGTGGTAGATGCGCCGATTAATTTTTGGAACTTATCACAACAGAGTTTGGCAGATGAAGATAACTTCCGCAAATTTATCAACATGAAGCAAGGCTTCAACGAAAGTGAATGGGATGTATTTCGCTGGAACAAAGAAACTTCCATCGAAGATATTGCCAAAGATTTACAAAAATTCTTGCGCGTCAAAAATAGCCCATACTCCAAATTTAAAACAATTGAAGCGATCTCTGTTACCAAGCGTAGTCATAGTGGGCGTATTCTTGACTTAGCCATCAAAACTGATATTGGCGTATTTACTCTACATAAAGATGAAGTACGTAGTGCCTTTGCTGCGCCTGTAAGTACATTATTTTACTTACAACCTTTAAACAAAGGTACAGCCGAATTGTGGGGGTATGCCTTTATCGGTGGTGGACTAGGACATGGTGTTGGTTTGAGTCAGACTGGCGCACAAAATTTAGCCAAGTTGGGCTGGGAAACACCAAAAATTCTCCAATTTTACTATCCTGGTACAAAAATTCAAATCTTTAACGACAAAATCAAACGCTAGATAGTGCTGAAGCCCAATAATAAAGCAGGAACACAACAATTATCTGTGTTCCTGCTTAGGGTGACAATACTCAATTAAATTTTTTGTCAACTCAAGTTGAAAAAGCACATTGAAGAAGGAAAAAACTTTTCCTCGATGTGCTGCTTTAACTTTTTCAACTTTAATCACTCTTGCAAGAGATTTTTGATTAAGACACCTAAGCCTTAGTAGAGTTCTTCTTCTTTGTGAGTTTCGATTGTGCAGTCAGAGCTTGGATAAGCTACACAAGTTAGCACATATCCAGCTTCGATTTGATCATCATCTAAAAAAGACTGATCGGATTGATCAACGGTACCAGACTTGATTTTGCCAGCACAGGTGGAGCAAGCACCAGCACGGCAGGAGTAAGGCAGATCAAGACCAGCTTCTTCAGCCGCGTCTAAAATATATACATCATCATCAACGTCAAGTGTTGTGTTTAAGCCTTCAGCTTCGTTGATCAGTGTAACTTTGTAAGTCGCCATATCAGTATTCCTCTCTTTTGTAAACGGCAGTATAAGTTATGCTAAAGCAATACTTACGGCTTAACTTATAGGATTAGCCGCGCATGAAAATTTACTTCAATTCTGATACTACGGGAAAAACTAAATCATGTAACTTGAAATTGACCGCGATTAGTAATGAAATTTAGTTACATGGAAATAATAAGTTTAAATTATACTTCGAGGTGAGAAAATCGGATGTTGGGGGGAGAATAAATCATGACTAATGACCATTGACGATCATGTATAATTCAGAGGCAGTTTTAGGACAAGCATAAGTGCGCGTCGGCTTGGTAGGTACTGGGTATGCAGCAAAACTCAGAGCAGCAGCACTGCTGCAAGATGAGCGAACGCATCTCGCCGCAGTTGTTGGACATACCTCAGAAACAACAGAAATTTTCGCCAAAGAATACCAAACCTCATCTGTAAATTCTTGGCAAGAGTTAGTAGAAAGGGCAGATGTGGATCTGGTAGTCATCTGCACAGTAAATCGAGATCATGGAGCGATCGCCCGTGCTGCCCTTACCCACGGCAAACATGTAGTTGTAGAATATCCCTTGTCTGTGGATGTCACAGAAGCAGAAGAACTGATTGCTTTAGCCAAAGCCCAAAATAAATTGCTGCACGTAGAACATATAGAACTTCTGGGTGGCTTACACCAAGCTTTAAAACAAAACTTAGACAAAATTGGGGATGTGTTTTATGTCCGTTACAGCACCATCAACCCCCAAAATCCCGCACCACGCAAATGGACTTATAATCATGAATTATTTGGCTTTCCTTTGATTGGGGCAATTTCTCGATTACATCGTCTGGTTGATTTGTTCGGTAAAGTCTTTACAGTTAACTGCCATCAGCGATATTGGGCATTAGAATCGGAATACTACCAAACCTGTTTGTGTACAAGTCAGCTATGCTTTAGCAGTGGGCTGTTAGCCCAAGTAATTTACGGCAAAGGTGAGACACTTTGGCAGCCAGAGCGAAAATTTGAAGTTCATGGCGAAAAAGGCGCTCTAATTTTTGATGGTAATACTGGATACTTGATCCAATCAGGGGAAACTACACCAATAGATGTGGGAACGCGTCGGGGTTTGTTTGCCAAAGACACAACTATGGTGTTAGACCGTTTGTTTGATGGAACGCCCTTATATGTCACCCCAGAAGCAAGTTTATACACCCTCAAGGTGGCTGATGCTGCCCAAAGAGCAGCAAAAACAGGGTTAACTATGTTTTTGAATGATGCTGTAGATTAACATCAATGAAAACCGAACTAATCGTTATTTTATCCACAAGAGAAATCGACAAAATGCGTCGGGCAGGACGCTTGGCGGCTAAACTACTAGAGCATCTTGAGCCACTAGTGAAACCTGGCGTGACTACACAGGAACTCAATGATGAAGCTGAACGTTGGACACAGGCGCACGGTGCAAAAAGCGCCCCCCTTGGTTATAAAGGTTTCCCCAAGTCAATCTGCACCAGCGTGAATGAGGTAATCTGTCATGGCATCCCCAATGCTAAACAAATCCTCAAAGAAGGTGACATTATTAATATCGATGTTACGCCGATTGTGGATGGCTACCACGGTGATACATCAAAAACTTTTATTGTGGGTGAGCCTTCAGAGAAGGCAAAAAAATTGGTAGAAGTAACTCAAGAGTGCCTTTATCGGGGTATTGCTGAGGTGAAACCAGGAGCGAAGATAGGGGATATTGGGGCAGCAATTCAAGAGTATGCTGAGTCTGAAGGTTTTTCTGTGGTACGAGATTTTGTCGGACACGGTATCAGTAATATTTTCCATACTGCCCCAGATGTGCCGCACTATGGTACTCGTGGTAAAGGTAAGCGCCTGAGACCGGGAATGGTATTTACCATTGAGCCGATGATTAATGAAGGCACTTGGGAAGTAGAAATGTTAAATGATGGTTGGACAGCTGTGACGCGCGATCGCATGTTGTCGGCGCAATTTGAACATACAATTGCGGTAACAGAAGATGGCGTAGAAATTTTAACTTTACCCGAAGTTGGAGAGACTGTTCAAATTTAATGGGAAATTATGAATAATAGATGAAGACGGGCAAATCTATTGAAAATTTAGGTAACTCATGGTATATCATCCGTTGCGTATCAAGTTGATACACTGATTAAACCAAGATTTTACCTAATTTATTATTCCCTAGGCTCTTATGAAGAGTTTCATAAAAACTGTTTCCAATACCGTTCTGCCCTATACCTTCTCGTATCGTCTGCGCCAATTGTATCGTCAGCAGTTTGGTAGATTAAAGCACGATCCGTCTGAGCAAGATATTGTCATCTATGAAATTCAACCCCAAGTGCTGATCAAGGTTTATTGGAAAATTCTGCCAATTGGCAAGGGGCCTGCTTTAGAACTGATTGTTTCAGGTGATCACATCTTGCGTTTTGATTGCTTTGGTGAAGATGACGGACACTATCATATTTTCTCTGGTTATGAATATCCAGACAGGGATAGAATTTATTTCCCAGAAAAAACCGTAGCAGAGCAAATAAATCGGACAATTTTTGAGTTGAACCACAATTTAAGCTGCTTCTTACAACTGCATCGTAGTCGTGATATTCGGAATCTGAAGATTGATGCCGTTGCACTTAAAAGTATTTGTGAGCAAGCACGTCAGCAGATGCTCTATTATCTTTTGACAGTTCCGCAATTTGATGATTTGCGTATACCAAACCCTCAGAATAGCGAACCGCTGCCACTGAAAACAGCATAAGTATGAAAATTTATTTCAGCGATCGCTTCGTCTTTTTCTGTTAATTTTACAGCTTTATCTACCAATTTCAATGAGAATAATTCTGGTTAAGATAAGCTTTTAATCACTGATTCAGTCACCAAAATTCCGCCACTATATTGCTTTGTCAGCCCTTCAATGCGAAAGGCGGTATTTACTGCATCACAAATGACTAGAGAATCAATGCAGCAAGGTAGCTAATTAGGTGATATTTATCACATGATCGGCTACCACAAACTGTTGCAATAGTGCGGACACAGGCACACCATGAAAATCAAAAATCTCGTTAGAATGCAAGATATCCAGAGGATCAGTTGTTCTTACACGATTGGTTGCTAAAGCCTGTAACTTTTGCCAATTTAACTTGAGAGATTTGCTAATTTCTGTTTCACCTTGAATAACTAAATTCCACTGACTTTGCTGTGCTTTTTTGGCGTTATCTGCCACAATTTCCGCATTGCGAGCGCAGACGCGTTCGCAATGCGTCTCCGATAGGAGAAGCGACTTGTCTTTGGACATCGCTTCCTTGCTCCATACTTCCAGTGGTTCATCTGTTGGCTGGTTTGTGCAACCTCTCAACCAGATGATTGCAATGGTTAAAAGTGTTAAGGCTGAATTTTTCCAAATTGTTTAGTGCTGAGTAACTTACCCCTAGGGATTTCCAGTCGCCCAGTGCAATATATAAACGAGGTAATACTGTTTTACACTGTGTGCCAAAATGTCCTAAAAAAACTTAACTATTCTAACTTTCTATAGCTGTAGCCAAACTCAGCACTTAGCACTTTGCTACAACCAAAATTCAAGAGTCACAATGGAAGACGCAGACTGTAAACAACCAGTTATGCACTAAATTAAGGAGATTATATCTGTGGTGTTACAAGTACAAACAAGCATCTACGAACCTAAAACCCAGGAAATTGCTAAACAACTCTTAACCGCTACCCAAGAAAATCGCTCGTTTTTAGCTTCCTTGCGTGACCAAATGCGCTGGGATGATAAATTACTAGCTTGGGCAATGAGTAATCCTGGTTTGCGGGTGCAGCTTTTTCGCTTTATTGATACTCTCCCGGCGTTACGCAGTAAGCCAGAAATTGCCTCACATTTACAAGAATATTTAGGCGATGAAACTGTCGAATTACCAGCCGCCCTCAAGGGTATGCTCAATTTTGCTAACCCTGATTCTATGCCGGGACAAGTGGCAGCAACAACTGTCTCCACGGCGGTGGAAACATTAGCGCATAAATATATTTCTGGCGAAAATATTAAACAAGTCATCAAAACAGTTGAACGCCTGCGGAAAGAAAAGATGGCTTTCACTATTGATTTACTTGGTGAAGCTGTCATTACAGAAGCAGAAGCGCAGTCTTATTTAGAACGCTATCAAGAATTAATTGCACAGTTGGTAGAAGCATCAAAGAATTGGGCGCATATTCCGGCGATTGATGAAGCTGATGGCGAAAAGCTACCAAAAGTCCAAGTTTCTGTGAAATTAACCGCGTTTTATTCGCAATTTGACCCTTTAGATGCTGAAGGTAGTGAGGCAAGAGTTAGCGATCGCATTCGTAATTTATTACGTTATGCCAAAGAGTTAGGTGCAGCTATCCATTTTGATATGGAACAGTATGCGTATAAAGATTTAACTCTAAATATTTTGCAAAATTTATTGTTAGAAGATGAGTTTCGCCAACGTACAGATATAGGGATAACAATCCAAGCATACTTGCGTGATAGTGAACAAGATGCCAGAAATGTAATTGCTTGGTTGAAGCAGCGCGGATATCCGCTAACTATTCGGTTGGTTAAAGGTGCGTATTGGGATCAAGAAACTATCAAAGCTGCTCAAAAGCATTGGCCGCAACCTGTTTACAATGACAAGGTGGCGACAGATGCAAATTTTGAAGCTATTACCCAGTTGTTGCTGGAAAATCATCAATATGTATATGCTGCCATTGGTAGTCATAATGTGCGATCGCAAGCACGGGCAATTGCTATAGCTGAAAGTTTAAAGGTTCCCCGCCGTTGCTTTGAAATGCAGGTGTTGTATGGGATGGGGGATAAGTTAGCGAAGGCTTTGGTGGATCAGGGTTATCGGGTTAGGGTTTATTGCCCTTACGGGGAATTGTTACCGGGGATGGCTTACCTGATTCGGCGGTTGTTGGAAAATACTGCTAATAGTTCGTTTTTACGGCAGAATTTGGAGAATCGGCCGGTTGAGGAACTACTAGCGCCACCGGATTTGTCTCACGCAGAGGCGCGGAGGCGCGGAGAGGAAGACAAGAGTTTTGTGGGGGCGACGGATACTGATTATGCTGAGGAGGAGAGAAGGAAGGAAGCGGCGCAGGCTTTTGAGGGTGTGCGTCGGGAGTTGGGGAAGACGTATCTACCTTTGATTAATGGGGAGTATGTTAATACTCTTGAGGTGATTGATTCTGTTAATCCTTCTAATTACAGTCAGGTGATTGGCAAGGTTGGATTGATTAGTGTGGAACAAGCAGAACAGGCGATGCAGGCGGCGAAGGCGGCGTTTCCTGGGTGGAAGAAAACGCCTGTGAAGCAAAGGGCTGATATTTTACGCAAGGCGGGGGATTTGTTGGAAGAACGTCGGGCGGAGTTGTCGGCTTTGATAGTTTTGGAGGTGGGTAAGCCTGTTAAGGAAGCAGACGCAGAGGTTTCGGAGGCAATAGATTTTTGTCGCTACTATGCTGATGAGATGGAACGGTTATATCAAGGTGTTAATTATGACGTACCTGGAGAAACTAACCGTTATATCTACCAGCCGCGAGGAATTGCGGTGGTGATTTCGCCGTGGAATTTTCCGTTGGCCATCGCCTGCGGAATGACTGTGGCTGCTTTGGTTACGGGTAATTGTACGCTGCTCAAACCTGCGGAAACATCTTCGATTATTACTGCCAAACTCACAGAAATTTTGGTTGAGGCGGGGATTCCCAAGGGTGTTTTTCAATACGTGCCAGGTAAGGGTTCGCAAGTCGGGGCGTATTTGGTAAGTCACCCTGATACTCATGTGATTGCTTTTACTGGTTCTCAAGAAGTGGGCTGTCGCATTTACTCAGAGGCGGCAACGCTGAAGCCTATGCAAAGGCACATGAAGCGAGTAATTGCAGAGATGGGTGGTAAGAATGCCATCATTGTCGATGAAAGTGCTGATTTAGATCAGGCAGTTGTCGGGGTTGTGCAGTCAGCTTTTGGTTACAGTGGGCAGAAATGCTCGGCTTGTTCGCGGGTGATAGTTGTCGAATCAATCTACGATACTTTTGTTGCTAGGTTAGTTGAGGCGACAAAATCCTTGAATATTGGCGAGGCTGAGTTACCGAGTACCCAGGTAGGGCCAGTGATTGATGCTAATGCCCGCGATCGCATCCGCGAGTATATTGAAAAAGGTAAGGCAGAAGCAAAGTTAGCCCTAGAGTTACCATCGCCAGCACAAGGATATTTTATCGGCCCAGTTATCTTCAGTGAAGTGCCACCCGATGGCGTTATTGCCCAACAAGAAATATTTGGGCCTGTGTTAGCTGTAATTAAGGTGAGGGATTTTGCCGAAGCCTTACAAGTTGCTAACGGGACAAATTACGCCTTAACTGGCGGTTTGTATTCCCGCACACCTTCCCATATTCAGCAAGCGCAGGAAGAATTTGAAGTCGGCAACTTGTACATTAACCGCAATATTACAGGGGCGATCGTAGCTCGGCAACCCTTCGGCGGTTTCAAACTTTCTGGCGTAGGTTCCAAAGCAGGCGGCCCTGACTACTTGTTACAGTTCCTTGAACCGCGCACAATCACAGAAAATATCCAACGCCAAGGCTTTGCCCCCATCGAAGGCGCAGATTAATCTCATAAAAGCTCTCCGCGCGGCAGTTGCGTCTCCTAATTGGAGACGCTGCACGTAGCTTGCTTCCCCGTAGGAGTATAAGTCGGCAGAGCCACCCAACGCACTGCCTGGCCTTTGAGCCTCCGCGTAAACTTTACAGCATAAAAATCAGGTGACGATTACACACCTGATTTTTTATTTAGATAGACAAAAATATCGGGAACAAACGTTAAGAAAATTCAGTTAAAAGCTTATCTTTCCTATCAAATACTAGGCGATCGCATACTTATTGAAAATCATTCATAAATCCAAGAGGAAGTTTCAGACTTTACACTTCAATTGACTCAGGAAACTGGCGTTTTAAAGCTGGAAACACAGGGCAAGGGGCTTGTTCTTGTAAATTCTCTGGTTTACTCCAAGTGAAAGGTGCTTTTTGCGCCGCAGACATCCATAACAAACGTTTGGCGCGTGTCATCGCCACATAAAGTAAACGATATTCTTCAGCAGTTTTTAAGTGTTTGGCTTGTTCCCAAGCTTGACTGACATCCGGTATACCCGATTCTCCGTGGAGGGCGGCGCGAATTTGGGCGCGGGCTACTTCTGATAAGGTGAAGTCTCCTAAAAACTGGCTTTGTGGTGGAACCCAAAATCTACCAGGAATCAAATTCTCATGCAGAAAGGGAATGAAAACATAGTCCCAATCTAACCCTTTAGCTTTGTGCATGGTAATGATGGTGAGTTGATTCGGACGGGTGTAATGTGCTTCTAAATCTTCGGTTTCCACAGGTTCAAAGCGTTCGGAACTGACAATTTCGCTTAAAGCCGCCAGCATTGCACCCATTGAACTACCACCCGCTATTTGCTGATTGACTCGTTCTGCAAGTTTGTCAGCAGTGGCTAATTCTGCTTGGTCGTAATTCAACGCCAAAGCGAGAAAGGAAATTAATTGATAAAGCGGTAATTCCAAACGGGCGCGGAGTAAGCTACGACAAAGGTGAGCCGCTTTTTCGACTGGTTCTGCTTGGGGGGCGGCTAAGGGGCCGGGATATAAAAACTCTTCTGGTAAACTAGCCAGGGCGTTGAGGTCTTGGGTCGGAATTAATTGTCTTTGTACCAATACCTCTAAGGCAGCTTTCAGATAATCTGGTGAGTGGGGTCGATCGCAAAATTGCAGTAATCCCAATATTTCTTGCGGTACGTGAGAACGGCGATCGCGTTCCCCGACATCGTAAAGTGTAATTTTATGCTCTTTGCACACAGGAGCCAGCATCTCTGCTAACCATCGACCTTGACGGTTTTCTCTCACCAACACAGCCGCACGGGTATTTGCTGGGTCTGGTGTGAATAATTCCACTACTCTTTTAGCTAGTAGTTCGACTGTGTGATGAATATCGCGGGGGGTATATAGTTCTAGTCCTTTACCTTCTGGTGCTGGGTTGGCATTTTTTTGCGGGTCATTCGTACTTACTGGGTAAATTGTCTGTGAACGGAAGGGAGAAGAAGTGGTGATATGTGGCGACTTGCGATTTTTAGCACCATAAAAGCTATTCACCCATTCCAGCGCAAAGTTAGCCGCAGCAATAATAATTCTCGTACTGCGCCCAGCTTGATTCATTGTGGCTAATTTTTCCCCGCGATCGCACTCTTCACAAAATTGCCGAAAATAAATTGGGTCGGCTGGTGTAAAAGTGGAGTTAATCGCTTGATTCGGATCACCGACTCTGACTAAATTGAGTGCTGTAGATGTTCCCCCTGCTCCTCTGCTCGACGGCAGTTGCTCCTGGGGGAAACCCCCAAGACCGCACTGCCTCCCCTGCTCCCCTGCTTCCTCTGCCGAATTAGAAGCTAATATTTCTAACAGTTTCGTTTGAAGTGGGCTAGAATCTTGGGCTTCGTCTTCAAAGACAGCGAAAACTTGATTTTGTTCGATGCGACGGGCGCTGTGATTTTCTAATACGCGCAGGGCGGCGAGAATCATGTCGTCGTAGTCAATGAAGTCGCGCGATCGCATTAAGTTTTGGTATTGTTCGTATAACCCTGCCGCTATGCTTAAAATTGCATATTGGTCTGAAGTTTGCTGACTCCACTGTTCTAGTTGTTCTGGGGATATTCCCGAACTTTTGGCTTCGTGTATGACGGTGGTTGCTAAATCTGGTAAAACTTCTGTTCGCAATACAGATTGACGACGCAATCTTTCTGTTTCTTCGCCGTCAAATTGTTGTCCTTCGAGTAAACGGAAATATTTTTCAGGATTGTTGTTAATCCATTGTTCGACTGCTGTGCGAATTAAGCGATGGCTTTGGCTAGGGGTAATTAATGTCAGATTTTCTAATTCTAAACCGGATAAATCAGGATAACGACTGGCAATATTTAACGCCAAGCCATGTAATGTATAGACAGCAAAACCTGTTTGCGGTAAAGATAAACCGTCACGGAGATATTGCCGAATTTTCGCTTTAATATTAGCCGCAGCCGAACGTGTAAATGTAACAACTACTAATTGATGGTGAACTGAAGAACGAGACTGCGCCAAACGTTCATACTGACGGGCGATCGCGATCGCCGCCGCCGCCGCCATCCCCGTCGATTTCCCCGCACCCGGAACCGCAGAAACCGCTAATGGCCCAGATTCCCAATCTGCCATCTGTTGTTGTCCCTGGCGTAAGCCGTTGCGGATGGCTAATATTTTTTCGCCCAAAGACAAAACAGCCGATGAATGAGATAATTCCGTTTGGGCAGATTCTAAAGGTACAGTTGCAGTAAAGTTTGTGTCTGACATAGTAAATTTTATACTTTGGGCAGATAGACAACAACTAGCAGATTGATGTTAAGAAAAATCAAGTCTATTAATAATGTAATTTTCTGCCTCCTACCTAGCCCAAAAATAATTATTGATATCTCAACAATATGAACGTAATTATTCAACTACAAAGACGAATAATAGTTTGCATTTATTTACCTTTGTTGTCAAAAAATTTCATAGCTCAATAATGATAAATAGCAGAATTTCTCTACATTATGTCAGTTTATTTGGGGCGATCGCCCTTGGTGCGATTTTGCGATTTTGGCATTTAGATTTAAAACCCTTATGGATGGATGAAGTAATTACTTCTATCTTTAGTTTAGGCAAAAATTATCATGATTTGCCATTAGATTTGTTATTTCCCTTAGAAAGGGTACAGGAAATTTTTACTTTCCATCCAGGTGTGAGTTGTTCGCAAATAGCCACTAATGTGGATACACAATCTACCCATCCACCCTTATTTTTTTGTGGGATGTACCAGTGGCTAAGTTGGATGACTCCTTTAGGAACAGAGTGGGTTACAAAATTGCGATCGCTTCCTGCTTTATTAGGTGTCGCCACAATCCCAGCGATGTATTACCTAAATCGCCTTGCTTTTTCCCAGTCATCGGGAATTATCGCAGCCTTAGTCATGGCGACTTCGCCCTTTGCTGTCTACCTTTCCCAAGAAGCAAGACACTATACTGCGCCGATGTTCTTGATTGCTTTATCGTTGTTAGGACTAATCCAAATTCAGCAGGATATATTTGAGCGATCGCGTTTCAGGTTTTGGGTTTGGCTATTGTGGACAATTATTAATAGCATTGGGCTTTATGTTCACTATTTTTTTGCTTTAGCATTCATGTCCGAAATTGCTACTCTAATCTTAATAATTTATAAATATAAGTTAAATATTTTAATTATCCAGAAAACTTGGTTATTTCTATTTATTTCTATCACTACAGTTTTTATTAGTTTCATTCCCTGGATATTAGGAATATTCAATCATATTCAGCGTAATGAAACAAATTGGTTGCCGACTCCTAACTATATTTCACCCTTGTATCAAACTTTGATTAACTGGGTATTAATGGTAATTGCTTTACCTGTAGAACACCAACCTCTTGCAGTAGCCATTCTCGGTGTTTTGACAATGGTAGGATTTTTTGTTTGGCTGTCTCGACAAATACTTCAAAGTTTAAAGATTTTATTATCTAAGCCTAAAAATAATCTATCGACAACTGCTCTTTTAACTTTTACTATTTTTGTAATTTTAGAATTTTTAATTATTATTTATATTTTTGGTAAAGATATTACTGTTGTTCCCAGATATAACTTTGTTTATTATCCCAGTTTTTGCGCCCTGTTAGCCGCAGGGATTAACTCTAGCTTAAAGAAGCAAAAATTAATCCCTATATTTTTAATTATTAGTATTATTAGTTGTGTTTTTGTTGTTAATAATCTAGCTTTTCAAAAGCCTTTTCTACCAGAAAAAGTGGCTCAAAATATGGATTTAGAGCCATCTATCCCAGTTATGCTAGTTACAGGATATGGTAGTTATCAAGATGTGGCACTAGGATTAAGTTTTGCTTTAGCTTTAGAACCACTGAGAGATGCCAACAAATTAGATAATTTTGCCTTTATTAATCAAAACTCTAATATCATTTCTTTTTGGGATAAACTCTCACAATTACCTATTCGAGATCAATCTCAGCTAAATTTATGGATAGTCGCTCCTGGCTGGCGACGACGTGATTATCAACAGCAGGTAATTTTATCTGGGCAAACAGTTTGTCATATAGATCCTAAACATCACTATCGGATAGGAATTCCCTATCAACTTTATCGCTGTAGTAAAAGTTAGCGCAGAGGCAAACAGAGGCTTTTTTCTACTTCTCTTTGTGTCCTCTGCGCCTCAGTGGTTGGTTATTCGTCAATTAGCCAAGGTTCTTTGGTGACTTCTTCGTCAAAAATTCGCTTCGGACGTACAATGACAATCACTTTTCCCAAAATGGAAATGTCAGGTTCAGTTTCTAACCATTGAATATCTAATTCACCAGCTTGCTCCACGACAAAATAACTAGAAGCATCCCATTGTCTTTGAGCGCGATCAACAACTATTAATACTTCTTCTTGTCTGTTTTTCGGTTGATTGGGAAGGCGATCGCTATTTGCCAAAACCACTACTGGATCTTCTGCATTTAACAGCACTTGCCAACCAGGTAAGGGAACCCAAGCTTGTTCCCCCGCAAACTTGACGATTTGAAATGGTTCACTAGCTGTAATAAACGGTACAGCCTGTAAATCTTGTGGTGTTAAGGGGAACTTACCCACAACAGGTAGGATGCGCGGGAGTTCATCTTCTGAGTCAAAGCGATAGAAAGGCAGAAGCGGAGCCGGACGCTTAGGGACAACGGTAAAATCAACCAGCAGTTGTTCTAGTTGCTTCCTGGCTGAGTCGGAGTGAGCAAAACGCAGTCCTTTAGCAATCAAACGCGATCGCTCTGCCAAGTCTGAGTTTTGCCGAGCCAATTTCCATGCTTGGTAAGCCACTGCATCCCCAACATGAGCCGAAAACCCGTCTGGTAAATTGCGTAACCAAGAGTAATCTTTAATTGCTTTGGCGACTTCTCTCGCCCCATCTACATCAACTTTGTGAATAAAAGTCAGTTCCGCCGCCGCCGCCCGTTCTTCGTGGTTAAGCAAGCGTAATTCATACAAAACATCACTGCCGCGTGTAGTATAGTGCGATCGCGCCGCTGCTGATGCTCCAAATTTTTCTATAGAATTGTAAACTTGAGCGCCAACCATTACCTGATTCTGTTGAATTGGCTCAAATCCGGTTGCTTCAAAAATTTCTTGAGGATTATGACCAGACTTTTGCAAAGTGGCGATCGCCGTTCCCCATTCTACCCAATTACCTTGTTTTTGCCTTAGCTTACGCAGTAACTCCTGTGCATTGTCGTTGCCAGTGGTGTCAGGGTTGTGGGCGTTGGGTGGTAAGTCAGTCATAATCTGGAGTGGCAGCTTGAACTAGAGAAAAGTACCGATACCTGATCGGCAAGTCTTATTCTAATCTTTAACAGCGAACTATCTATCACTCTACCGTCAAACAAAATTATAGGTTATCAATAGTACACATAAGTTCTGTATGAGAACTGATCAGTACCTTCACGCAAGGCTTACGCACTATAAATCAACTAAGCTTGGTGTGGAATATAACAATATAGTGAATTATTTACAGGAATTATCTCATGGATAATCCCACGCTTGAAATAAATACAAGTCGTCGGCAAACAGCTACTTTAGAAAGAGCAAAAAAACTCAAAATATTGGTAGTCGATGATGAGCCAGATAATCTCGATTTACTTTATCGGACTTTTCGGCGCGACTTTCATGTTTTAAAAGCTGATAGCGGTATTAATGCTCTAGAAGTTTTGGCAACGGAAGGAGAAGTAGCAGTTATTATCTCCGATCAGCGAATGCCAGAAATGAAAGGTACGGAGTTTCTGAGCAAAACTGTGCCGCAATTTCCCGATACAGTCAGGATTATCCTCACTGGCTTTACTGATATTGAAGACTTAGTAGAAGCGATTAATGCGGGACAAGTCTACAAATATATCACCAAGCCTTGGGATCCAGGAGAACTGAAGGCCGTAGTCCAAAGAGCCGCAGAAACTTATGACTTGTTGAAGCAACGCACAGAAGAATTGCGTCGCGCCAATGCTCAAATGGCGTTATTGTCTGTGTTAGTCCAAGTCACCCAAGCCGCAGATACTTTAGAGTCAATTCTTGAACCAATAGCTACAGCCTTTAGTGATAGTTTCGCTGCTGATGGCTGTATTTTGCAGCTAGTGGAAGGAAATGGATTAGCGTCTGTTCAAGGTTCTTATAGCCGTGTTGGCACTACTGTCAACTGGCTAGATCAAGACCCCTTGGTAAGTGAAGCGATCGCTACAGGAAAAGTCCAAACAGCTTTAAATGTAGCTAAAGAGCCTAAACTTGCTGACATATCACACTATCAAGATACAGGTGTCCAAGCACATTTAGTTATTCCAATTACCTACCGCAATGGTATGTTAGGTGTGTTGTCACTCCAATGGCAACAACCTTGCTCTTTGCGAGAAGATGAACTGAACCTGATTAATTTATCAGCTCAATTAGTAGCGATCGCCCTTACTAGCAGTCGTTGCTATCAAGGGCAAATTTAGTCAAGCGTCCATAGTCCAGAGTGAGGTTATGTTGACTCTTGACTATTGACCATTGACTTTTGACTATTCACCAATGACTAATGAAATTCGCGCCATTTTCGACAGTATTGCTCCTGTATATGACCAGCTAAATAATTGGTTGAGTCTGGGACAACACCTGATATGGAAGGAAATGGCGATTAAATGGAGTGGTGCTAAAGCGGGAGATACTTGTATCGATTTGTGTTGTGGGAGTGGTGATTTAGCGTTGCGTTTAGCAAGGCGTGTCGGCAACACAGGACAAGTGTATGGCGTAGATTTTTCACCTAACCTACTGGCGACTGCTCAAGAACGCTCTCAACAACAATATCCCCAACCTGCCGTAACTTGGGTAGAAGCTGATGTTCTCAATTTGCCTTTTGAGGATAACCAATTTGATGCGGCGACAATGGGTTATGGGTTAAGAAATGTAACGGATATTCCCCAAAGCCTGAGAGAGATTCACCGGGTGCTAAAGCCAGGTGCTAAGGCTGCCATTTTAGACTTTCATCGACCGAATAATCCGCAGTTACGCGCTTTTCAACAATGGTACTTGGATTCTATGGTTGTACCAATGGCTGAAAATCTGGGATTAAAAGAGCAGTATGCCTACATTAGCCCCAGCTTAGATCGTTTCCCTAGAGGAGATGAACAAAAAGAACTGGCCCTGCAAGCTGGTTTTGCATCAGTTACACACTACCCCATTGTGAACGGTATGATGGGAGTACTGGTAGTCAGTAAATTTTAGATGAGAGATGAAAAATTTGGAATTGGCTCTGCTGGCAAAGAAGCACAAGTTGTCCAGAAATTAACATCTTTATCTAAATTTTCACATTCAAAATTGGCAAGTCCAAAATCCTGTGGATTGGTCTCATCTTTGGCTTTATGTCTCTCCCCCGATATTGGGCGGGGTAATTGGCTATTTCACAAATGATATAGCCATCAAAATGTTATTTCGTCCCTACCGAGCAATTTATATTGGTGGACGACGAATGCCTTTCACACCTGGTTTGATTCCTCGCAACCAGGAACGTTTGGCTAAAAATATTTCGAGTACTATCATGGGGTCGCTGCTAACCCCAGATGAATTGCAAAATCTGGCACGGCGCTTGTTACAAACAGAGCGAGTCCAATCAGCTATTTTGTGGTTGTTACGTTTAGCAATTGACCAAATAAAAGCAGATAAAGACCAAAAAAGTGCCAAAATTGTGGCAGGAATTTTGCGTGATTTGTTAGGCGAATCTTTACCACGATTGTTAAAAGTTTTAGCAAGGCGGGAAGACTTTTTAGAAGCACAAATCAATCAAATTTTTGATCAAATCCTGCTAGATTTACAACTAACTGATGAACAAGCTACGCGTTTAGCTGATTGGTTATTGCAGACAGTTTTACCTCCAGATGTGTTGCGTCAGGCAATAATTGATTTTTTAACCGATCGCACAATTCAAATTATCGATGAAAGCTTCCGCGAAAAAACTAGCGGTACTTATTGGGTAGTAGCTAATTTGTTTGGCTTACGCAATACCCTCACCCGACTGAGAACTTTTTGCTTGGATGAGAAAGAAGCGACTAATGCTCGTTTGCAAGAATTAACCCAAGATTTGCAAGTGCGCGATCGCCTGAAAAAAATTCTGCAAAATTTATCATTACAAAACTTACCAATTGGTACAGTCAGACAGTTACGTAAAACCACCCGCGAAACTGTCCGTCAATATATTCAAACTAGTGGTAGTGATTTATTACAAGGATTCACTGATTCTGTGAATTGGGAAAATATTGCTACACTGCTGCTAAATCGGCTGAGTGCTTCACCTGTTGTCAGTTCTTCTCTAGAAGTTGTCAGCTTAGAATTAGCTTTGATTTTAGAACGTTATTTAGAAAAAGATTTAGAAGTGATTGTGGCGCAAGTGATTCCTATCTTGTCAATCGACCAAGTAATTATTGACCGTGTAAAGTCAACTTCTCCTGCTGATTTAGAAGCAGCAATTGAGGGAATTGTCAAAAATGAATTACAGGCAATTGTCACTTTAGGAGGAGTATTAGGTTTTGTAGTCGGTTTATTCCAGACAGTATTTTTAATCTTGAGTCAACAGTCATTATAAGTATAAAATTGAAGCGAACGCCTAACTCAAAATGTGGGCTAAATCCAGAATAAACCCTGGCAAAATATCTTCTCCACTCAAGCTAGTCGGAGATTGTAAAACCTTAACTTCTTGCCCTAATTGGTAAATTTCTACCCGTTGATTTTGCGGATCAATCAGCCAACCTAGATGCACACCATTCTCAATGTATTCTTGCATTTTGCGTTGTAGTATTTGCAGGCTGTCTGTAGCAGAGCGCAACTCTACCACAAAATCGGGAGCCATAGGTAAAAACTTGGCAGGATCGGGATTTATAGCTGTGATTCTTTCCTTTTGTACCCAAGCCGCATCGGGAGAGCGTGTTGCACGATTAGGCAGAATGAAAGCTGTGGAAGAATCAAACACTAAGCCTGTACCATCAATATCTGCCCAGTTACTCAACCTTTGGTTTAAACGGCTATTGCGATTTCCACTTTCCCATCCTGTGGGCGGCATAATAATTATTTCTCCTTGGGCTGACCGTTCAAAACGTAAGTCTTGATTATTTTGACAAATTTCAAAAAACTGATCGTCTGTTAACTCAATAGTGGGGCTGAGGTTGAGAATCAAAGCAGTCATATTTGTTCCTCAATCTTGATAACTTTAGCCTAACAGTAAATTATTGCTAATATGGTCATTTATCATTTTGACCATTGACTACTTATTGCTAACTTTTAACTTGGGATAAACAATGCGTTTATGATGAAATTGCTGCCAAACTTCCACAAAAATTTGGGCAATTTGAGTCATTTCATCTCGTGTTAGTCCTGAGTCTTGTAGTTGATTGTCTTGCCATCTGGCACGCAAAATATTATTGAGTGTGGTTAAAGCTTGTTCTGGTGTAACTTCTTTGAGCGATCGCAGTGCGGCTTCACAAGCATCTGCTAACATGACAATTCCGGTTTCTCGTGACTGGGGAATTGGGCCGTCGTAGCGAAAATCAGCTTCATCTAATTTTATACTGGGGTCGGCTTGAGCTTGCTGCTGTGCTTGATGATAAAAATAAGCAATCAGCATTGTACCCTGATGTTCGGGAATAAACGCTTGAATTGCTGTTGGCAACCAATGTTTACGTGCCATCACTAACCCTTCACTAACGTGCTTTTTAATAATTTCGGCACTTTTCCAAGGGTCTTGAATTTCTGTTTCGTGTTTATTTGGCCCACCCATTTGGTTTTCAATAAAACCTAAAGGATCGTGCATTTTACCAATATCGTGGTATAAAGTCCCAGCCCTAACTAATTCAACATTACACCCTAATTTTTTCGCCGCAGCTTCGGCCAGAGTGGCCACAAATAGGGTGTGTTGAAAGGTTCCTGGGGTTGCTGTGGCGAGTTTTTTTAATAAGGGGCGATTGGGGTTCGCCAGTTCTGCTAACCGAATGGGAGTAACTAAATCAAAGAGTTTTTCTAAATAGGGACTTACGCCCAAGGCGACGATACTCCAAGCTAAACCTGATAAAGTGAATAATCCGGCTGCTTGAAAGACCATGTACCAGCCTGTACCAAATGCTCCACCAAAGAATAAACTCAAAATTAGGTAAAGGCCGCCTTGAGTTGCTGCAATTGCTACACCTAATATTGCTAATTCTTCCCGCGATCGCAATCTTTGGGCAATGCAACTACCTAATATCCCTCCAGTTGCACCAGCCAACAACGCTATCTTACTGACTTCCAAACTTGTGGGTATAACTAGCAACAACAGTCCGATAACTGTTGCACCCAAAATCGGGCTATAAAAACTCCCTAATAGTAAACCAACGCCACTCCAGGTAGTATGAACTATCCCCATTGCGAGCGCGCCAGGGGTACTCAAAGTTAGCAGTAATATTAATAGGCGATCGCGTTGTCGTAATCGATGTTTGTTGTGCTTTTCTACCCACACAAAAATCCCGATTGCACCTGTAATTATGACTGCTAACTTCGTTAACCCTAACCAATTATTTTCCCGACGAATTAATTTATACTCTTCTAATACATCAAACTGCCAATCGGTAATTTTTTGTCCTTTACGGACAATTACCTCACCTTGCTTCACATTGACTATTACAGGTAAAACTCCTTCCATTGCTTGTTGCGCCTGGATGCGAGTTTTTGCTTCATCTTTTTTTAAATTGGGTTTTAAGACTGTCAATAACAGCTTCGATGTTAAAGCTTCAGCATCTTTTGGCACCAAATCTTGGACATGTATACTTACCGCCTTTTGTAAAATCTGATCTGGTAGTCCTTCGGGAATACCTTGAGTCAAAATGCGATCAGCAATTTGGCGAACTTGTGTATATGTAGATGACCAATCATCATCTGATAAATCTAAGATGACAGTTTGTTGATAAATTGTTTGTGGATTAGCAGTTTCTAACTGTAAAAGTTGCGCCTTTGCTTGGATATATCGTTGGCGGACTTGAGATATTTGCTGCACTAATGACAGTAAGTTTTGTGCTGAGGTGGTGATTCGGTAAGCGTCTAACTCTCCTACTACTAGTTGAAAGTCTTTACTTTGGGTGGTATTACTAGGTTTAGGTTGCTCAGAGGCTAGAGACTGGGTCAGGTTGAGAGAATTAGGTTCAGTCAGAGAGTGGTTTTGCTCAATGGGTGAACCTGTTGCTGATGGAAATAAAGGAAGATATTTGACAGATTTCTGTTTTTGTCTAGTTTGATTTTTTGGTAAAAGCTCTAATTTCTGTTTACTCTGATTTTCGACTGCTGCTAGTAGTGCTTTCCATTCGGAGTCAGAACAAGCACGTAAATATTGCTGGGTAGGTAAGGATAAAGCTGCGGTGTCCAAAAAAGGAAAAGACCCAGCAACAGAGCGAATTTCATTACCTTGGTCGAGAAGTTGTTGCAAGTCTTGGTTAATCTTGGCGGTGGTCGAAGTATCGACCATTAACACTGATGTAGAACTTTTACTAACAGCTTTACGTCTAGCTTCAGTCTGCTGTTTATTTTCAATATTGATAGAGTAGGGGGCTTTGAAAGTTTGTGGTGCGTAGGCTCCTATTTGCAGTTGGGGTTGGTTGTATAACTTATGACCTAGCACTCCTGTCAGAGATACAACTGCGATCGCAAAAACCACAGAAGAACGTTGTTCATGTACCCAGCCTAAACCGACTGCATTAATTCCAGTCTGAGTTTTGATCGATTTTGCCATTGATCTGGATACCGTTGCTCGTTTATGTTGTTTGCTGTGGTGGCTGAATTTGCACAAAAACCGAGGAAAATTATGGAGAATATTGGTTTGAGGTTGGCCTCGGCCGCTTTGGCTATTTTGACGTTTCTTAACTAGCCAACCCACTGGGCGATCTCTAGCTGTAGAACACCGCCAGTCAGTTAAGTGCTGGGTTAAGGACTGAAAAAATGGCTGCTTTTTCATTACCTCTGGCTGCTGACTTTGATAGGTCAGAACAAAATTTTTTTAATAAACGTTTAAGCTTGAGTCGGAATTAGTTGACCAAGATAATTTGAAATATCTGCTGACAGAATCAGGTTGAGGTAAAAATTGAAATGAAACTAGAAAAACAATCAGTATTAGTGTTGCTGAGATTGATCAGGATTAATTGCTGTTTGGCGCTAGATTAACGTGTCCGAATAACCCGTGGCGCTGCAAAGACAGAAACAGAATTTTGTTTGTCAAGGATCATATATCCTTCTTGGGGAAATTGTTTTGAATGTAGGGATAGGTTATACACTCCTGACCATACAGCTAAAAGTGCATCGGTCAATTCTAACATTTGTGGATAATTGACCAGTATCCCAGTAGAGTTATCGGTTGATAAGTGCAGAACTCCCAACTGGGGAGGAATCCCAGCTGTACTGTTGTAGGCTCCAGATAAACTACCTGCGATCGCACCGATAATTGGCGCAGGTAAAATTCTTAATGAATTGTGATTTGCCCGCAATACTGTTAAACGGAAGTCTTCTATGGTACTCAGAAAGCAGTAAAATGCTATGGCGATCGCCGTACTAGTTTTGTCTTCTGTACTTAACTCTGCTTTGACTTTTTCTAAGCCAGCATGATTTTTTAACAAATCATTAACTTGTAATAATTTTTTTGGGAATAGTGTTGGTGTCTCGCCAACAAAACTAATTATTTGGGTTATGAGGGTTTGAGGATTTAATTTTTCAGTTAAAGATAGAGCGATCGCATATCCTACTGCTAATATTCCATCTCGTACAACTGGGTCATTTCCCCAAAGTTGGTACGTATACAACAACTGAGATCGCAACTTTAGCGGATTGTCATGAAAAAAAAGTGCCACTGGTAAAGTGGCTAAAATAATTTCTGAAATGATACTCTTACTGAAATTTAAGTTAGGTAGTTCTTTTTGCTGACGCTGTTTCCAGTCATCTAAATCTAATTTGCCTAATGCAATGAGACTTTCCGTCCCCAGAACCATTAATTTGCCAATCTCAGAGAAAGCTTGAGGTGTTTGCTCTCCAGATTTGGCTAAATTTGCACCTAATAAAGCCCCTAATAAAGTACCTCTAAATCGGCTGAACAGTGAATAGCGCATATCTAAAGTATGAAGTATAAAGTGTGAAGTCTGAAATTT
Organism: Nostoc sp. HK-01; assembly: GCA_003990705.1. Taxonomy (GTDB): domain Bacteria; phylum Cyanobacteriota; class Cyanobacteriia; order Cyanobacteriales; family Nostocaceae; genus Nostoc_B. The sequence continues at coordinate 5,296,830 of AP018318.1, read as the reverse complement.
CAGCCTTTACAATTTATAGCAGTCGCAGCATAAATTAGGGCATTTTTAATTACTCAAAACTTAGCAGCAACTGAATTTATACTCAGCGCTTTGCTATACTTCATCCTTTCGCAAATGATGCACTAAAGCCTGTAAGCCTAACAAATAACTTTGTTCGCCAAAACCGCTGATTTGTCCAATAACGACAGGCGCGATATAAGAATGATGACGAAAATCTTCTCGACGGTAAATATTGCTGAGGTGTACTTCAACTGTGGGTAGATTAACTGCTGCGATCGCATCTCGTAATGCCACACTCGTATGTGTATAAGCTCCAGCATTAATCAAAATTCCCTGGTATTTACCTAAAGCTTCATGAATCGCATCTACCAAAGCTCCTTCATGATTAGACTGCATGGTAAAAACACTCGCTTGTACCTGCGCCGCTTTTTCTTGCAATAAACGGTTAATTTCAGCTAAAGTTACAGCACCATAAATTCCTGGCTCTCGCTGTCCCAGCAAATTTAGGTTTGGCCCATGCAGTACCAAAATGCTTAAAGGTTGCACCCTCAATTTTCAGTCCCTTCCGGTTTAACGACGACGGGAGCGTTCATTGACAGGAATCGGAATCAGTTCCGGTTCCGGTTCAGCTTCTGGCCCAAGCAGGGCTTCAATCAGCTTGCGTGCCATTTCCTTCAGCTTTTCCAGTACCTTTTCTATATAGTCCATGAACTGACCGCTCCTGAGTTACTACCTATTGTAATTAAAAGCCATGCGGAAATTGGCTTTATCTTACACGTTTTGCTGCTAAATTGGCTAATCCAGAATTTTTGATTACTGGCGTTAGCCATTTTGAAAATTTCCAGTTGTGATTTCCCTTACTTTTTAGAGTATCACATCAGCAACCTAATGAACTGCATTTAGCTAAGGATGGGTATGTTGTGGAAATAGTCAAGGGTCATTAGTCAATGGTCAATGGTCAAGAGTCATTGATCATTAGTTATGATTTCTAGACTATGGACTATAGACTTTTGACTCTTGGCTAATAACTAATTGGATGAATCATTCTTTTTGGCAGCAGTCTTGGATGACTTGGCGGTTGATTTAGCTCCTGAGCTAGTTGTTTTGCTGGTTTTGCGGGTAGATTTTTTAGATGAAGAAGTTTTACTAACTAACAATTCCAAAGCTTTAGATAGTGTCATATCTTCCACCGACTGTCCTTCTGGCACACTCACATTAGTTTTGCCATGCTTAATATAAGGGCCGTAAGGGCCATCGTAGATATTCACGGGTGAATCATCTTCTGGATGGTTCCCCAATTCCCGTAAGGCTGCTTTAGATTTGCTGTTAGCAGAACTGCGCCCTTTTTTGGGTTCTGATAACAATTCCAATGCTCTTTCTAAAGAAACTGTTAAAACATTATCCGCTGCTTTTAACGACCGATAATCTTTACCTTCTTTTCCTTGGTCATGAACTATGTAAGGGCCATAGGGGCCGATACTAGCTTGGATTCTGCCACCTGTAGCTGGGTGGGTTCCCAAAACGCGGGGAAGGGCTAAAAGACCAACAGCTATTTCTAGAGTGACATTTTCTTTCGGCACATTTTTGGGAATGGAGGCTTGTTTTGGTTTAGGATTTTCTTCTGTTTTGTCACCCAATTGGACATAAGGGCCGTAAGTGCCAATTTTGATATAAATCGTCTCACCTGTTTCTGGATGGCGACCGAGTTCGTCAGGGCCTGTAGTTTTTTGCTTCAGCAAAACTTCTACCTGTTTGGGGTCGAGGTCAGCTGGTGTTAAATCTTTCGGAATGGATGCGGTGACTACACTTTCACCATTTTCCACTTCTATATAAGGCCCATATTTGCCGATGCGGACTTTCGCGTCTAAATTTTCTAATTCTACGGTTCTTGCTTTAGTCGCATCAATTTGACTTTTCTGTTCTTTGACTAGGGTTTCTAAACCTTTGTCACCTAAATAAAATTCCCGCAGGTAAGGTAGCCAGTTAGCTTCACCGTCAGCAATATCGTCTAAGGTTTGCTCCATTTTGGAAGTAAAGCTGGGGTCGACAATATCCGGGAAGTGTTTTTCTAATAAGCTGGTGACTGCAAAGGCGGTGAAAGTCGGAATTAAAGCATTACTCACCAATTGGGCATAACCTTTATCAATAATTGTCCCAATGATGCTGGCGTAGGTACTCGGACGACCAATACCTTCACTTTCTAAGGTTTTCACCAAAGTTGCTTCCGTGTATCTGGCTGGTGGTTGAGTTTCGTGATCAACTGCTTCCAGTTCCTTACAATTTGGATGATCCCCAACTTTCAAGTTGGGCAAAATAATTTCTTGGTCTTCTAGCGCGGCTTCGGGGTCGTCAGAACCTTCGACGTAGGCGCGTAAGTAACCAGGAAAGTCTATGCGTTTACCAGAAGAACGAAAACCTGCATCTTCAACTTGCAACTGTACAGTAATTTGAGTTTGGCGGGAGTCGGCCATTTGACAGGCGACGGTACGCTTCCAAATTAAGTCGTAAAGAGCCAGTTCTCGACCGCTTAAACCTGTTTCTTGGGGCGTGCGGAAGGTGCTACCTGCTGGGCGAATGGCTTCGTGGGCTTCTTGTGCGCCTTTAGATTTGGTGGTGTATTGCCGGGGTTGAGGGCTGAGATATTGCTTACCGTAAAGCTTTTCTACACAGTCACGGGCAGCTGCGATCGCCTGTTCTGACAAATGCACCGAGTCTGTACGCATATAGGTAATATACCCTTGCTCGTACAAGTTTTGAGCAATCCGCATCGTATCCCGTGCTGAAAGGCGTAGCTTGCGGTTTGACTCTTGCTGCAAGGTGGAAGTGGTGAATGGTGGGGAAGGTTTACGAGTGACCGGGCGTTCTTCGATGTCTGTGACATTCCAGGTTTTCCCAGCCAGTCTTTCTTTCAGCGCTACAGCCTCCGCTTCTTTAAGCAACACAACATTCCGCCCAGCCGCAATTTGCCCTGTATTGGGGTCAAAGTCACTGCCGTTCGCTACTTTTGTGCCGCCCAATGTCACTAACTGGGATGTAAACGGTGCTTTGCCCTGTTCTAAGTACGCTTTTAGATCCCAATATGTCCCTTCACGGAAGGCGCGGCGTTGGCGTTCTTTTTTCACCAATAACCGCACAGCTACCGACTGTACCCGCCCCGCAGATAATCCCCAGGCGATTTTTTCCCACAGTAAGGGAGAAAGGGTATATCCAACTAACCGATCTAAAATCCGCCGTGTTTCTTGGGCGCGTACTAACTGCTCATCGATATTGCGGCAGTTTTTTAAAGCTTTTTTAATCGCTTCTTGGGTGATTTCGTGAAACACCATCCGCTTGGTGGGAACTTTGGGCTTAAGCAACTGGTATAAATGCCAACTGATGCTTTCTCCTTCGCGGTCTTCGTCAGTTGCCAGGATGAGTTCAGTTGCCTCTTTCAGGGCATCTTTCAGCTGGGTAACAATTTTCTTTTTGTCTTTGGGGACAACATACACCGGTTCAAAGTCTGCGTCTACATTTACCCCTAACTGCGCCCATTTTTCACCTTTGATAGTGGTGGGGATTTCACTTGCTGACTGGGGTAGGTCACGGACATGACCCATAGATGCTTCTACCCGATAGTCCTTTGGCAGGTAGTTACGAATGGTACGAGCTTTTGTGGGAGATTCGACGATGACGAGAGTTGACATGGAAATTTTTTAAAAAAGATAGCTGTTAAGCTAAACAGTCAAGTTGGGGCAAGTTCTGTGAAATGTCAAGAGAAAATTTCGAGCTTGAGGGCTTTGATTTCATCCTTACACAAACTGCCTGTGAGTGCGAAAATCGCCAAACTTCAGGTGCAGTCTTTCCTAAAGCATAGGATAAAGAAACGTTGGATATAAATTTCCAACTATTTCCATCTTTAACTTATCTCAGGCATAATTGGCGACTACTGTGGGCAAAATACCGCTGAAATGTAATGCTACTCTACTTTTTAGAGTTCCTTGAGTTTGAAGCATTAGTATTGATAGTAATTGATTTTCTCTGAGTAGTATGCTGCTCCCTTTATATTTTTATAGGTTATGCCAAAATCAGACTTGAGATGAAAACAAGGTAGGGTTAATTCTCTGTTACTAAGAGTTAAGACTATGAAAGCGATTCGTCAAGGTGATGTTATTTTACTGCCTGTGCAGCAAGTTGATGGACAAAAGCTACCTCATTTAACTTTGGCAGAAGGGGAAGTGACCGGACACAAGCATCGAATTAGTCAGGGAGAAGCGGAATTATCGCAAAAGGATGGCAATCTTTATTTACGTGTTGTGTCGGAGACAGCGTTGTTGACTCACGAAGAACATCAGGCAATTCCTATCCCTCAAGGTAACTGGATAGTTAAAATTCAGCGTGAGTATGAGCCGGAAGGTTGGCGATATGTCGCTGATTGAAAAACTCACACCTGAGCAAGAGGCTTTGATTCCGGTTTATCGAGATAAGTGGCGACAAATTGCGCTTTCTACTGAACGAATTGATAGAGAGAAAGCGGCTGAAGCTGTGAAAGCTGTTTATCAATTTATGGATTTCGATGAGCCTGAAATTTTGTTTTTCGATAGTCCTTATGCAGCTTTGAAAGAATTTTCTTTACAATTATGTAAGTCTTTATTTAACCAAAAAGCTTATAAAATAGACAACATAATACTTCGTTCAATCCGAAATCAGATACACTTTCAAATAGAAAGTAAAAAAATAGCTTTTTCACTTTATCTAGAAATTATTAAGTATTTAAATATAAATATAAGTCCAATATTTAGTGTATTCATATTGGATAAATTGAATAAAGATATTTATAATCTTCATCATAAAGAATTTAGAGTTTTTAACTTAAACTATATAGCCTCAGAATCACGGGTTTCTGAAGCTAGTTATATTGATTTTTGTATATCTGAGTTGAATTGTAATTCCCATCTGCAAGAATGGTTTGTTTACCAAAATCTAATTAAAAATTGTGGTTGGATTTTTCCTGATGAGCATATAGCAATTGTATGCGATCGCCCGATTCATCTGCGCTTCGATAACCAAAACCGCCTCCACGCTGAAGGTGAACCTGCAATCCAATTTGCTGATGGATATAGCATTTACTCTTATCATGGTGTAACCTTGCCGGAAAAATACGGTAAGATTCATCCACAGCAATGGGAAGCCCAATGGTTATTAACAGAAACCAATGCTGAACTGCGGCGAGTATTGATTCAAGGGATTGGTTACAGTCGCATTTGCCAAGAGTTACAAGCTATTGAATTAGATAATTGGGCTGGATATACCCTATTAAAAATTGATAATAATATTGATATTGAACCAATTTTGTTATTAAAAATGACTTGTCCCAGTACAGGGTTTATTCATGTTTTACGTGTTCCCCTAAATATGGTGTCAGCGCGTGACGCAATTCGCTGGATAAATTGGGGGCTTGAGCCAGATGATTTTATAATAGAAACTTGAAAGGTATAAATTTAATGAACCTCTCCCCAACCCCTCTCCGACGCGGAGAGGGGCTTAAATATAATTAGTGTTTATGTTTAGCGAAAATAACATTTTAAAGCCTCTCTCCTTGCAGGGGAGAGGTTTGGAGAGGGGTTTAACAAATTTGTGGAACTAACGTTAAATTAATCAATAATATAGTTACTAATATTTATTAATTTTGGCAACTGAACCAGAGAATACATCACAATCTATTAATTTCACACCTTACTATACTCAAAATTACGGCTCAATTTATTTAGGCGATACTCTGCAACTAATTAAATTTTTGCCAGATAGCAGTGTTAACCTAATTTTGACATCGCCGCCGTTTGCTTTGACTCGCAAAAAAGAATATGGCAATGAAAGCGCGGAAAAATATATTGAGTGGTTTCTGCCTTTTGCTTATGAGTTTAAAAGAGTTTTAGCAGATAACGGCTCATTTATTTTAGATTTAGGTGGTGCTTATCTTCCAGGTAATCCGGTACGGAGTCTTTATCAATACGAATTGTTGCTGAGGTTGTGTAAGGAAGTGGGCTTTTTTTTGGCGCAAGAATTTTACCATTACAACCCATCACGACTACCTACCCCGGCTGAGTGGGTGACAATTAGAAGAATTCGGGTAAAAGATGCGGTTAATGTTGTTTGGTGGTTATCAAAAACCGCAAACCCCAAAGCAGATAATCGAAAAGTTTTAAAGCCTTATAGCCAAAGTATGCAGCGATTACTCAAAAATGGCTATGAAGCGAAAATGCGCCCCAGTGGGCATGAAATTTCGGATAAGTTTCAAAAAGATAATCAAGGTGCAATCCCACCAAATTTATTAGAAATTCCTAACACAGAGTCAAATAGTCTTTATTTACGTCGCTGTAAAGCTGGAGGAATTCAGCCCCATCCGGCACGGTTCCCTCAGGGGTTTGCTGAATTTTTCATCAAGTTTCTAACTGATGAAGGCGATATGGTTTTAGATCCATTTGCTGGTTCCAACACAACTGGTTTTGTGGCTGAGACTTTAAAACGCCAATGGATTTCTTTTGAAATTAATCAGGATTATGTTGTGGGGAGTCGTTTTCGGTTTGTTGAGTAGCCAAATCTATTGAGAGTCAAAGTTAAAACTTATTAATTTTTACTTAAATCTCTCCATCTACTTGCATTTTATGAACCTGATCTGCTAATTCTTGACGGTTTTGATCGTCAAGCTTATCAATCGCTAACATCCCCATGAGGATGACTTCTTTGAGAGTTAAACGAGTTGAATGTGCCTGTTTTTGCACAATCTCCTTAATAATCGGACTAACACCGATCGCTGTACTAGCTCTAGCCACAGAACAAATATATAACATTCAAGACACCGCCTAAATCTTAGCATTTCCCTCTAAGTTGTTCTATATATCTGTTATTCGATTTAACTTGACCCAAAAGAATAATTACTTATTTAAACGTAACTCCGCTATTTTAAATAAGTTTTCCCTGTATTTTTAGCTGTTTTTGCAGCCTGCTTTTTAAATTTATAAGTATATATTTATTAATGGCTAGATTTTTAACTCAGTACAAAAATGGCGATCGCTGGCAAAAAACTCTAACAACCTGATTAAATACATCTCTCTGAACAAACACTTAAGCAGAATACTGTCATCCAGCAGTAGAATCAATTTACGTGTATTTAATTACGTTAAAATCTTGGTATACTTAGATAAAATATCGTAAGCTACAGTAAATATATTGACTGATTAAGTCACAATATAAAGTATCTGCAAAGAGCTAACCTAACCAATTAACTAATTTCTAGAAATCCTGTAATGCTGCGGTAAAGTCATTGCAATTACTCAGAAACTTCTGTTTTTAGAAAAAGTTGCGTTAAAGAGATTATGAATTCCAAATGTAATCTTGTTAAACTGCTTTACAGTACTACTCAGTGTAAATAAAAATAATAACTTAACCGAGAGAAATTCATCCTGAACACAGGTAACAAATGCTGTCATAAGGGAAAGTACTAAGTATGAGGAGATACAAAGCGATGAGGCACAATTATCTGTTGGCAGTAGGCTTGTTAACAGGATTGGCAATACCAGCATCGACGCTTCCACCTCTGTTAAACATATTGTCAGTAAATTCTAGTTACCTGTGGAATTCAAAACATCATTCGCTGTTAACAGTAGATCAAAAAAATCTTCACAGCGTTGATACATTTTTACCAGAATTCCGCTACCAAGTTTTACAACATATAAAAAGTTCGCACTCAACAGTGGGTGAAAAAACTATTCCCAGTGTTGATATCTCATCAGAAAATTCGCCGTTGACAGTTGATAATAAAAACGTTTCCAGTCTTGATGAATCTTTACCAGCCATTAGTGAACCAGGATTTTTAGCACCAATAGAATCACTATTTAATCGCAGTCCCCAATCACCAAATCTGCCGCTAACCTCTGGTTATCAACTGTATTATCAAAGACTAGCGGCCTTAAAAACTGGTCAAATTTATACACGTAGATATGATGACTCCCCATCTTTTTCTGAGTCGAATAAACAGCACCAATTAACTTACGAAGATTGGAAAAGTTTATTAGCTTTAGAAGCTAAAGCTGTGACCAAGGGTCAAGGTAACAATCATCTAAGTATTATGGTTGGGGATTCTTTAAGTTTGTGGTTTCCCCCTGAAAAACTACCAAGTGGTAAACTCTGGCTAAATCAAGGTATATCTGGCGATACATCTGGTGGAATTTTAAAAAGATTGACAGCTTTTTCAGCTACCAGACCAGAAATTATTTACATCATGGCGGGGATTAACGATTTACGCAAAGGGGTAAACGATGAAACTATTTTGCAAAATCACCGCCAGATTATTCGCCGTTTGCGAAAAGAACACCCAAAAACGCAGATAATTGTCCAATCAATTTTGCCTACAAGCTTACCAACAATTTCTAATAGCCGAATTCGTCGGCTTAATTTTCAACTTTCCCTAATTGCTAAACAAGAGGGAGCAAATTATTTAAATATTCATGATTGGTTTACGGATTTTGAAGGCAATTTACGTTTAGAGTTAACCACAGATGGGTTACATCTTTCCCAAGAGGGGTATGATGTTTGGCGCTCGGCACTAGAACAAGTCGAGTATAAGCTGACTCAGGGTAAATATGAGAGATTGCGATCGCAGTTTTAAAATTTATGGAAATTAATGAGAGTGATGCTATTGCCATCCGTGCTGTAATTGAAAGCCAATTAGCAGCTTTTCAAAAAGATGATGCTCAAACTGCTTTTACTTTTGCCAGTTCGGGAATTCAAGAACAATTTCAAACTCCAGAAAGCTTTCTGCGGATGGTAATGCTGAATTACCCGGCTGTATACCGTCCTCGCTCAGTAGTTTTTGAAAAAATTACTACTATTCAAGAAAATATTACTCAGCCTGTGTTATTGCTGAGTCCTCATGGTGTACCTTTGAGAGCATTGTATTTTATGGAACAGCAACTTGATGATTCTTGGAGAATCAACGGTTGCATTTTAGTATCGGTAGAAGCGGAAATTATTTAATTATTAGTCAACAGTCAAACCCGGATTATATTTTAGCTCCTAAAATTTCTTTATTTAAGACTTGATTTAACTTGCCACTGCGATAACCTTCTAAGTCAAGGGTGACGTAAATAAAGCCAAATTCTTGAAATGCAGAAACCAGAATTGGTAAATCAATTGCTAAAACAAAATCTTTGATTTTTTCTGGTGCTAATTCAATACGTGCGGTATCACCTTCAGAACGTACACGCAAATTCTCCCATCCGAGTTTTCGTAGATAAATTTCGGCTCTACCAACTCTTTGTAATTTAGCTACTGTAATTTCCTCACCGTAAGGAAAGCGGGAACTTAAGCAAGGTTGAGCAGGTTTGTCCCACCAAGGTAAACCAAGGTGTTGTGAGAGTTGGCGGACTTCTAATTTTGACACACCAACTTCTGCTAAAGGCGATCGCGCACCGCGTTCTTTGGCGGCTTGAATTCCTGGACGATAATCATGTAAATCATCGGCGTTCACCCCATCCACTACATAGGGGTAGCCAAACTGGATAGCTAATGGTTTGAGAGTGTCGTGTAATTCACTTTTGCAAAAATAGCAGCGATTGACAGGATTTGCTGTGTAATTAGGATTTTCCATCTCATAGGTTTGAACAATTTGATGGGAAATCCCAATAGTTGCGGCTTGAATTTTTGCGTCTTCTAATTCTTCTGGTAACAGCGAAGGCGAAACTGCTGTTACAGCCATTGCGCGATCGCCTAAGACATCATAAGCAATTTTGGCAACCAAAGTGCTATCCACACCACCAGAATAGGCAATTAAGGCGCGTTCCATTTCGCCAAATAAGGCTTTTAATTGCTCTAGTTTTTCAGTTAATTTCATTTTGAATTCCTGACAAAAGCTTTACATTTCCCCACAAATTCCATTTTAGGGGTGTAAAGAAAATCTGTGTTTTAGCTGTTCTCAGTTGCTGACTCTTGAGGTGGTAATTTAATATACTTAGCTACTAAAGCCGCCAAAAGTGGTAAGTCCAGAGGTTTTGAGATATATTCATTTACTCCAGATACTATGCAAATTTCGCGATCGCCTTTCATCGCCATTGCAGTTTGAGCAATTACCGGAATCATGCGATATTCAGGCTGTTGTCGTAGTTGCTGCACAACCTTCAGGCCGTTTTCATCTGGTAACTGAATATCAATTAAAATTAGTCCTGGTTTGTGTTGTGAAAGAATCGCCTTCATTTCTGTAGCATTTTTAATCCAAGTTACCTGATAACCCAACCTCTCCAGATAAGTTTGCATCAACTTACCATTAGGTAGATCATCTTCCACTAACAAAATGCTGAAGTTAGAACTAGGAGCAACATCCAAAGATACAGGTGTAATATCTTCTGCATCTATTTGAGCTTGCCTATTTTCTTCCACTTCTGGGAGTGGTCTAACAGGAATGATAATAGTAAAACGCGAACCACAGTTAACATCCGATTCTACTTCCACAGAACCGCCGTGAATTTCCGCGAGTTTCTTCGTCACAACTAAACCTAAGCCTGTACCTTCATCACGAGTAGTTACAGAGTTAGCAATCTGAAAATAAGGTTGAAAAAGTTGCGCTTGGTCTGTTTTGGAAATTCCAATCCCCGTATCCCAAACTGTGAAACTGACAAATTCACCTTGAGGTACAACTTGTAAACCCACTTCCCCAGTACAAGTAAACTTAACGGCATTAAATAGTAAATTTAACAGCATTTGCTTGAGCCGTAAGGGGTCAGCAATTAAAGTTTTAACTGTAGAGTCTAGTTCTAAGTGCAGTTTTAAACCTTTGTTAGCCGCTTTCTCTTTGACTAATGCCAAAACATTACGACACAATTCTGGTACATTTATTTCTTCTTGTTGTACTTCTAACTGATTGGCTTCAATTTTGGAGAGATCTAAAATGTCATTAATCAGTGCTAATAAGTGTTTGCCACTAGACTGAATGATATTTAAATATTCTTGATGACGTTCTCTGGTTGGTTCGTAACCTTGAGCTAACAGTAAATGGGTAAATCCGATAATAGAACTCAATGGTGTGCGAATTTCGTGGCTGGTATTGGCCAAAAATTGATTTTTGAGTTGATTTGTCCTTTCTAGTTCTTGATTAGAACTCCCTATATTTTGAGAGAATTGCTGCCAAGATTGTATTTGTTTAAGTTGTACCAGAGCATCAGTACACTGTTGGGCGACTCTGGTGAATAATTGTAACTTAAGTTGTATCTGTGATGCTGTTAGCAGTTCACGCGGTGCTTTAGCAATAATTAACCAGCCAATAATGTCAGAATCGATGGTTAAAGGCCAAGCACTAGGCGGTTGCTGATTTACAAGATGTTGCAAATCCTCAATTTCCATCACCTGTGTCAATTTTAATTGCAGTTTTTTGCCTTTTTGAGGCACGACTTCTACGACTGGAGATGGAGAAGAAGAAATATAACCAACTTTAACAGATGTTGTTTGTGGTTGAGGTAGAGCGATCGCTACTCTACTATTGTTCAAAGCAACGTCGAGTTCATCGACCACTGTTTGAAAAATCTCAGCTTCTGTAGCTTCTACCTGTACAGTAGACGCAGAAGCGGAAAGTAGGTAATCATTCAGGCGACTTTGCAACTTGTTCAAGCTGCTCTCTAACCATAACTCCGCACGGAGTTGTTGAATTGTTGCCAACAGTGTTGGCGTTGTATCTACCTGTGAGTTTTGTTCTGGTAAGCTTGAATACTGCTGCATGGTCAACTAGACCGCTGAACAAGTTTAGCCTGGCGCAAAATTGCGAACAAGATTCTATGTATATTAGCTCACAAATCTTTATTGTTCACAAACTCTAACTTTTACTGTTTATGGTAACAGACGTAACAATAGTTTTTGAATAAATCACTCAAGTCTAATTTTTTTAGAGGAACTTATTTCGTAAAAAATCATGGATACACAAGTTATACAACTAATTGTTAATGGTATTGCTTTGGGGAGCATTATTGCTCTAGCTGCTGTTGGTCTGACTCTTACCTACGGGATTTTACGGTTATCGAATTTTGCTCATGGTGATTTTCTGACTTTAGGTGCTTATTTGACTTTGTTGGTAAATGCTGCTGGAGTAAATATCTGGCTATCAATGATTTTGGCAGTAGTAGGAACAGTTGCGGCAATGCTGTTATCAGAGAAGTTGCTGTGGTCAAAGATGCGCTTGATTCGTGCTACTTCCACAACACTGATCATTATTTCTATTGGTCTAGCCTTATTCCTCCGCAATGGCATTATCTTGCTTTGGGGAGGCAAAAACCAAAATTACAATGTTCCTGTCACATCTGCTTGGGATTTGTTTGGGGTCAAAATCCCACAAAATCAATTGTTGGTGTTAGGTCTAGCCGTTTTAGCAATTGTAGGGCTGCATTATCTCTTACAAAACACGAAGATTGGTAAAGCAATGCGAGCCGTGGCAGATGATTTAGATTTAGCCAGAGTTTCGGGTATCAATGTTGAGCAAGTGATCCTTTGGACTTGGCTGATTGCTGGGACGCTCACATCTTTGGGAGGCAGTATGTACGGTTTAATTACAGCTGTGCGCCCAAATATGGGATGGTTTTTGATTTTGCCTTTGTTTGCTTCAGTAATTTTAGGGGGAATTGGGAATCCTTACGGAGCGATCGCCGCAGCTTTTATCATTGGTATTGCTCAGGAAGTTAGCACTATTTGGCTGGGTTCTCAATACAAACAAGGTATTGCCTTACTGATGATGATTTTGGTGCTGCTCATCCGTCCTAAAGGTTTATTTAAAGGCACAATTTGAGCAGCACCAACTCATTCTGACTATTGAATGATGTTGAAGTAGTAAGCTGCTACTAAGAAGTTAACAGCTAAAAGCAGCAATGCCCAACCTGTACGAAATGGGTAGGGCGGTTTTGCTCCACTGTCTGCAACGGGGGAATTCTTGCTTTGAGTAGCCATAAAGGGTTCTCCTAAATGTCATGACTTTTTCAGAAATACCAAATAGCTGCACCAATTAGCCACATTCGTTAAAAATATTTGTCTAGCGAGGGAAAAGTGCTGTTAGCGGTAGCGGGGCGTTCAGCCCGTGCTGAGTTAAGTATCTTCTCCTGCATGATAGGAACTGCGAACCAGCGGCCCGGAACGAACATGGCTGAATCCCATTTTCCATGCTAGGCTGCCCATCTGCTCAAATTCCTCTGGAGTCCAGTATCTTTGTACTGGCAGATGATCTAAAGAAGGACGCATATACTGACCAATAGTTAAGCGATCGCATCCTACAGTTCTTAAATCTGCCATTGCTTGGATGACTTCTTCTATTGTCTCTCCATGTCCCAGCATTAAACCAGATTTGGTGGGAATAGTCGGGTCAATTTCTTTAACTATAGCCAAGACTCGCAGTGAGCGATCGTATTTTGCCCCCCGACGCACTGGGCCTGTTAACCTTTGTACTGTCTCAATATTGTGATTAAAACAAGCGGGTTTAGCCGCGACAATTATGGCAATTCGTTGACTTTGTAATACCTCTGTTGCACCTGCGCCACCCCAAAAATCAGGTGTTAATACTTCAATCTGGGTTTCTGGGTTTAACTGCCTGATAGTTGCCATTGTTTTGACAAAGTGTCCAGCACCTTGGTCTGGCAAGTCATCTCGTGCCACAGAAGTCAGAACTACATAACGCAATCCCAGAAGCTGCACTGCCTCTGCTACCTTTTGTGGTTCTTCTGAGTCCAGCGGCATTGGTGCATGGCCTTTATCAACTTGACAAAAAGCACAAGCACGGGTGCAAGTTGACCCCATTAGTAAGAAACTAGCCGTTTTTTGGGCATAGCACTCTCCCCGATTAGGGCAACGTCCTTCTTCACAGATGGTATGAATTTGGCGCTGCTTAATAATATGTTGAACGGTGGAAATTTCGCTGGCTTTGCCAATAGGGCGACGTAACCAGCTAGGCATAGCTATAATTTCTGACTTAAATTGACCTGGTTGTAACGAAGTCATAAATCCTAAGTAAATTCCAAGATAAGCTGAGGTAGGTTTTTCTACATTCAGGCTGATGTTTCCGGGTTTTCCTCACCGATAATCTCACACCCCTGGATTTTTCGTCTCACTGCCTCAGTTTTATCAATAAAACAAATTTCCAGGTTTAAATATCACCACGACATAAACTACTCCAACTACGGGAGCAAGTTTTAGAAAATACTGTTAACAAAGCTATTTATACCGAAATATACTATCCCCCAATCCATAAAAAATTTAGATATAGTGGGATGACTCTCAAGGTCAAGCGGCATAGCCGTGATTAAACTTAAAGTTTCTGTTAGAGAAATCAGTCGTGGCCAGCAACAAAATTTTAGTTATCGATGACACTACCGTTGTCAGGGTAAAAGTACGAGAAATGTTACCTCCGGGTAATTTCGAGGTATTAGAAGCTAAAGACGGGGTGGAAGGTCTCAATTTTATTCGTCAAGAAAAACTCAGCTTGATCATGTTAGATTTCCTACTACCAAAAATGAGTGGTTGGGAGGTTTTTCAACAAATTCAAGCCCATCCTGATTTAAGAAAGATTCCTTTAGTGATCATGTCTGGTCGTAAGGAAGAAGTTACCGAAAAAATCCCGGAACCATTTGAATACTTTGATTTTCTGGGGAAACCATTTGATAAAAAGCAATTGATTGATGCAATTAAATCAGCTATGGCTAAGGCCAAGCTACCGCGTCAAGAACCAGCTTTAGTGGGAGCCGTTGCGGCTAAAAATGGTGTTAATACAGGTGTAGCTAGTACAAGTGCGATCGCTGATCATGACACAATAGCTACGGTTAATGTTAACAACTCTCCTTTACAAACAACACCTAATGTTGAAACAGCTTCTTTAGCAGAAATTCAAGCGCTGAATGAGAAAATAGTTCAAATGCAAGCTGAAATAGATGGTTTGAAAAAGCAGTTAGCTCAGGTCGTAACCTTTATTAAACAGAAAATTAAGTAAAATTCAAACTGAATTTTATCTCTGTTACATTTAATAGTTTGTTGTCAAAATTCTCATTCAATTTGGGTTAAAAGAGCAGTCTTTTCTAGTTAAAAACTAGAATAAGTACTAGCAATGCGTAAATTTCTTGAAAGTAATAACATTACTAGTAGCGAATGCTTGGGATTCTTAATTTAGTAGAGGTATTACCATACATTATCTCTACTAAATTATATTTTTGAAGATAAAAATTTATTTAATGCTGGTTTTATTTTAACTTATACCCTTAATAAAGATGCAATTTATCAGTTGTTGTAGAGACGTTGTATACAAAGTCTCTACATGATTTATCTGGTATAGTCTTATATTAAATTGGTATTAAAAATATTATTAAATAATACATATTTTTTAGTTTTTATTAATAGTTTATGTGTTAATTGCATAACCCAGGATTTTTATAATTAATTTAAAGAACAATTTTGCTTTCCCTATGAGATTAAGAATTGATTTATGGGAATACTGAAATAATAGTAATTAAACTTAGGCACAAGCTGAGATGTTAACAGTATCAGACACGATATATCCTATAGTTGGCTATCAAATTACTGAGCAAATATACTCTGGTAGCAAAACCATAGTTTATCGTGGTGTTAGAGAACAAGATCAAAAAGCTGTTATTCTCAAACTGATGCGGAATGAATATCCGACATTTACAGAAATTGCTCAATTTCGTAATCAATACACTATTACTCAAAATCTAGAAATTCCTGGAATAGTCAAACACTATAGCCTCGAAAACTACCGTAACGGCTATGTTTTGATCATGGAAGATTTTGGTGGTATATCTCTCAAAGAATGGCGTTCAACAAAATATGCAATCGGTGAGATTTTTCTTTCATTAAACGAATTTTTTGATATTGCTATTAAAGTCACAAAAACTTTAGAACTACTCCATCGCCATCGGATTATTCATAAAGATATTAAACCTGCTAATATTTTAATTCACCCAATCACTGGAGAAATCAAACTAATTGATTTCAGTATCTCTACACTTTTACCAAAAGAAATTCAATCACTTACTAACCCTAATATTTTAGAAGGTACTTTAGCTTATATTTCTCCCGAACAAACGGGACGTATGAATCGAGGTATTGACTACCGTAGTGATTTTTATTCTTTAGGTATAACTTTTTTTGAACTCCTGACTGGAAATTTACCATTCATCAGTTCTGAACCGATGGAGCTAGTTTATTCTCATATTGCCAAAGAGCCACCAAAAGCAAATACTGTTAATGCCAATATTCCATCAATTCTCTCTGAGATTATTAGTAAATTAATCGCTAAAAATGCCGAAGATCGCTATCAGAGCGCTCATGGACTCAGACATGACTTAGAAATCTGTCAAAATCAATGGCTAGAAACTGGAAAAATTTTGCCTTTTACATTAGCACTCAAGGATATATCTAGTCAATTTGTTATTCCAGAAAAACTGTATGGACGACAACGTGAAATCGAAACTTTACTGAGTACTTTTGACCATGTAGCTAGTAATCAAACAGCAATAATTTTAGTCACAGGGTCGTCTGGTATTGGTAAAACTGCGGTAATTAATGAAATCCATAAACCAATTGTTCGGCAACGTAGTTATTTTATTAAAGGTAAATTTGATCAGTTTCAACGTGATATACCATTATCAGCTTTAATCCAAGCATTACGAAATTTAATTGGGCAATTATCGGCAGAAAATGATGCCCATATTCAAGAATGGAAAGATAAAATTTTGTCAGCACTAGGAACACAAAGTCAGATAATCATTGATGTGATTCCTGAATTAGAAAGAATTATTGGTAAACAACCACAGATTGTAGAGCTATATGGTAGTGCAGCCCAAAATCGTTTCAACTTATTATTTCAAAGATTTATTCAAATTTTCACTACAAAAGACCATCCTCTAGTCATATTTCTAGATGATTTACAATGGGCAGATAATGCTTCTTTAAAATTTATTCAATTATTAATGAGTGCAAATAACTCTTCAGATATTGTTAGTGAAACACATGATATAGATGAAAACCAAGGTAATATCTTACTAATTGGTGCATATAGAGATAATGAAGTTTCTAATATACATCCTTTAGTTTTGGCATTAAATGAAATTAGCGAATCGGGAACCACACTTAATCAGATTCAACTTCTACCATTAAATCAATCTAGTTTAAACTATTTGATTGCTGATACGCTTCGTTGTTCTGAAGCCTTATCTATACCTTTAACACAAATGGTGTTTACTAAAACTCAAGGAAACCCATTTTTTGCTACGCAGTTTCTTAAAGGATTATATGATGATGGACTTATAAGTTTAAATTTTGAACTTGGATATTGGCAATATGATCTAGGAAAAATTAAAAATATAACATTTACAGATGATGTCGTAGAGTTTATGGCAATCCAAATAGAGAAATTACCACAAACTACTCAGAATATTCTACAGCTTGCTGCTTGTATTGGTCATGAATTTGATTTAAAAACTCTCGCAATTGTCTTTGAAAAATCTGTTATAGATACTGCATCAGATTTATGGCCATCATTAATCGATGGTCTAATAATACCTCAAAATGATAGATATATTTTTTTAGCGAATGATGATTGTCATAAATTAGAGATAATTAACCATTCTACTATAAATAAATCAACAATTAATGATTACCAACTTCCTAAATATAAATTTGTTCATGACCGTGTACAACAAGCAGCTTATTCTTTAATTGCCAAGGAACAAAAGCAATTAATTCATCTAAAAATTGGCTTGCTTCTATTAAACAATATCCCAATAGAAGAAAGAGAAGAAAAGATTTTTGAACTGGTTAATCAATTTAATATAGCAGTAGAGTTTATTACCAATCAGACCCAGCGTGATGAACTAGCCATAATGAATCTCACTGCTGGACGTAAAGCTTTAGCTTCAACAGCTTACTCAGCAGCATTTAAATATTTAGATACAGGAATTAAACTACTCCTAGAAAATAGTTGGGCTAATCAATATGAACTGACTTTAGCTCTCTGCGAAACAGCAGCAGAGGCGGCATATTTAAATGGTGATTTTGAACAAACAGAGAAACTTGTTCAAATAGTTTTGTTAAATGCTAAAACCATACTAGATAAAGTAAAAGTAATTGACATTACTATTCAGGCATACGGAGCGCAAAACAAAGCATGGGAAGGTGTTAAAGCTGGACTAGATTTTCTGAAGTTATATAGAGTTGAATTTCCAGAAGAACCTAGCACTTCAGATATTGAACAAGCAATCAATGAAACAGCCACATATTTTATTAATAGAAGTATCGATAGTTTAATAAATCTGCCAAATATGGAGGATGCAGAAGCACTGTCAATAATGCGTATTTTATCTAGTATTATTGCATTAGCCTACACTGTAATTCCTGAACTTTTTCCCTTAATGGTTCTGAAACAGATAAATTTATCTATTGAATATGGGAACTCTTCTTTCTCTACCTATGCGTATGTTTGTTACGGACTCATACTATGTGGCGTAATAGAAGATATTGAATCTGGCTATAAATTTGGGGAATTAGCTACAAAATTATTATCTAAATTGAATAACAAAGAAATAAAAGCTAAAGTTATTCAGACATTTTATGCCCATGTCAGACACTGGCAAGCTCCTGTTCGTGAATCTTTAAAACCTCTTTTAGAAGCTTACTCTGCTGGTTTAGAAGTAGGAGATTTAGAATTTGCGGCATATTCTTTAAAGGCATCTTGCTATATTTCCTACTTTAGTGGTAAAACACTAATTTCTCTAGAAAAGGAAATAGCAAACTACAGTTATGCCTCCAAGCAAATCAAACAAGATAGAGTATTTTACTGGATTGAAATTTATCGACAAACTATTTTAAATTTAAAAGATAATGTTCAAAATCCTTGCTATTTAATTGGTGATGCTTACAATGAAGAAAAATTAATTTCTCTTCATGTAAAGGCTAATGATATCAATGCTCTTTTCTATTTATATTTATGTAAGCTGCATTTATGTTATTTACTAGGAGAATATACTCAAGCAATTGATCATGCTGTAAATGCGAAACAGTATTTAAGTGGGGGAATAGGTCAATTTGCATTGCCTCAATTTTTCTTTTATGATTCTCTAGCTTGGTTGGCTATATATCATGATGTTGAGCTATCTAAACAAACCCAAATATTGACTAAGGTTTCAGCTAGTCAAGAAAAAATTCGGAAATGGTCGCTCAATGCTCCAACAAATTATTTAAATAAATTTTATTTAGTAGAAGCTGAGAGATGCCGAGTTTTAAACCAGTATCTTGAAGCAATAGATTTCTATGATCTCGCTATTTCTCTATCAAAGGAAAATGAATTTATCCATGAAGAAGCTTTAGCTAATGAGTTGGCTGCTAATTTTTATTTGGTTTGGGGTAAAGAAAAGATTGCTAAACCTTACTTGATTGATGCTTACTATGCTTATGTGCGCTGGGGAGCATTAACTAAAGCTCAATATTTGCAGAAACGCTATCCTTATTTACTTGCTGCCATTATCCAAGAAGAAAAACTCAGCCAATATCTCAACCAACATAGCGAAGTAGAGTTACATACATCTCTAACTCACAATATACAAACTTCTCTCAGCAGTAATGAAACTGTTGTTAGTGCTAACACTAGTATTTCAGATATGCTAGATTTGGCATCTGTCATTAAAGCTTCGCAAGCGTTGTCAGGAGAGATTAATCTTAAAGATTTGTTGTCAACTTTGATGACAGTTGTAATGGAGAATGCAGGTGCTTCTAAATGTGTTTTAGTTTTGAATGAAGCTGATAACTCAGGCTTTACTGTTAGTGCTATCAGTTCTCTTACTAATTTAGAATTTATTCATACAGAATTTCCTTTAATTTCTTTAGAGTTTTGCAATGATCTTCCAATCTCTGTAATCAACTATGTTAAACGTAGTCGAGAAATATTAGTGATTGATGATGCTATAACTCAAGCATTTCTAGCAACAGACCCATATATTCTCCGTGAACAACCTAAGAGTCTGTTGTGTATTCCTATGATTAATCAAAATCAATTGCTGGGGATACTTTATTTAGAAAATAATTTGGCTACTGGTGCATTTACAAATAATCGCTTAGAAGTTCTCAAACTTTTAACCAGCCAAGCTACAATCTCTCTTGAAAATGCTAAACTTTATGACAATTTAAACCAAACTAAGCAGCAATTAGAAGAATATAACCATAATTTGGAAGATAAAGTTGCAGAAAGAACAAACGAACTTAAAGATAAAAACTATAGCTTACAACAAGCATTACAAGAGCTACAAAGAACTCAGGCACAATTAATTCAAAGTGAAAAAATGTCTTCTTTAGGTCAAATGGTAGCAGGCATTGCCCATGAAATTAATAATCCAATTAATTTCATTCATGGCAATATTATTCATACCAGTGACTATGTTGCTGATTTACTTGAATTAGTAGATATATATCAACAAGAATATCCTCATCCAACACCAATTGTTACTGAAAAATTTGAGGAAATAGATTTTGATTTTTTAGTAGAGGATTTACCAAAAACTATCGATTCTATGAAAATGGGAAGTTCGCGCATTCGTGATATTATTTTAGGCTTGCGTAATTTTTCTCGCTTAGATGAAGCAGAAATGAAACCTGTTGATATTCATGAAGGTATCGAAAATACTTTGATGATTTTGCAAAATCAATTAAAAGAAAAAAGCAACTTACCCGAAATACAATTAATTAAAGAATATTCAGTTTTACCACAAGTAACTTGTTATGCAGGTCAATTGAATCAAGTATTTATGAATATTCTGAGTAATGCTATTGATGCTTTAAGAGGTAGTTTCGCAAATAATCAAAGTAAGCAAAATCATGATCATCCTCAAATTATGATTTGTACAGAATTAACAGAATATCAGACTATTAAAATTAAAATTACTGATAATGGGAATGGAATACCAGAAGATATTCGTCAAAAAATATTTGACCCATTTTTTACCACTAAAGCTGTAGGAAGCGGTACTGGTTTAGGTTTATCCATTAGTTATCAGATTGTAGTTGACAAACATCAAGGAAATTTAATTTGTAATTCTGAATTAAATCAAGGAACTGAGTTTGTAATTGAAATACCAATGCGATAAATTTAATGTGTACTAATTAAAATAGATCATGACTAGCGATCGCCCTGCCATTTTCTCATTTTTTGCTGGTGCAGGTTTCCTGGATTTAGGCTTTGAAGCTCACGGCTTTAATATTGTTTATGTCAATGAAATTTTTTCCCCTTTCATGGCATCATATCGCTATTCCAGAGAATTACTCAAATTACCCTTGCCAGAATATGGATATCATTATGGAGAAGCAGGAGACGTAAGTCAGCTTGTTGAAGGAGAACAAGCACAACGTTTATTAGAACTAGTCCATGATTGTCGCAAGTCTCATCAGATTGTAGGTTTTATTGGTGGGCCACCTTGCCCAGATTTTTCTATTGGGGGTAAGAATAAAGGATATTTGGGGGATAATGGTAAGCTTTCTTCTATTTATATTCAAATTATTTGTCAAAATCTGCCTGATTTCTTTTTATTTGAAAATGTTAAGGGTTTATGGAAAACAAAAAACATCGGATATTTTTTGAATCATTAAAAAGACGGTTAGAGCAAGCTGGTTATTTTTTAACTGAACGCTTGATTAATGCCATTGAATACGAGGTACCACAAGATAGAGCCAGAATTATTCTTGTAGGATTTCACAATCATTGTATTAAGAAAATCGAGAGAAAACATTATCAAAATATTTTTGATTGGCAAAAACAAATTATCTATTCTCAAGCAAAAGTTTTGACCGATGATTGGCCGCGATCGCAATTATTTAAAGAAAATTCTATATTGCCTTGTCCTGATAACATTATTCAAGAATTAACAGTTGAATTTTGGTTTAGAAAAAATAATGTTCTGCATCATCCTAACGCTGAACATTATTTTCAACCAAAAGCCGGCATTCAGAAATTTATAACTGTGAATGAAGGAGATGATTCTAAAAAATCTTTCAAACGTCTGCACAGATGGCGTTACTCTCCGACGGCTTGCTATGGCAATAATGAAGTACATTTACATCCTTATAAAACTAGAAGAATATCCGTAGCAGAAGCTTTAGCTATACAATCTTTACCAGAAAATTTTGTATTTCCTGAGCAGATGTCTCTGACTAATATGTTTAAATCAATTGGCAATGGTGTACCGTACTTGGTATCCAAAGCATTAGCTAAAACTATGCTTGATTTTTTTGGAATTAACTCAGACAAAACTTTTGATTTACCTCAATAGTAAACTGCCTCAAGGTTAATGAATTAGTTACAATAATTAAATAAACTTGAAATCACTTTACTTATTGAGCTAGATAATTAGCCTAGCTTGGGGATCAATTCGTAGTCAATGTGGTTTAATATATAATAAATGTCTTAATTTTTTATAAAGCTTAATAATCATTCATAGGCAAAAGCTCAATGGCAGCAGACTATCCAGATATTGATATTGCGCCATTTATCGATCACGCCCTGTTAACGCCAACGGCTACTCCAGAGCAGGTTGAGCAATGGTGTGAACAAGCATATAGATTTAACTTTGCGGCGGTTTGCATTTACCCCACCTATGTTAAGCAAGCAGCTGAACTTCTCAAAGGGAAAACGCCAAAAGTTTGTACGGTGATTGGCTTTCCTCATGGAGCAACAACTTCAGCCGTTAAGCTGTATGAAGCTCAAGAAGCGGTGGAAAATGGAGCTACTGAGTTAGATGTTGTGCTTAACTTAGGTTGGTTGAAGGTGGGAAAAGCCAAGGAAGTTCACCAAGAAATTGCTGAGATTTGTGAAGAAACTGGGCAAACAGTCAAGGTGATTTTAGAAACCAGCTTGCTGACAGATGCCGAAAAAAGACTAGCGGCAGAAATATGTATGGATGCAGGTGCAGCATTCCTCAAAACAAGTACAGGTTGGAATGGTAGTGCCACAGTAGCAGATGTGGGGTTTTTGAAAGAAGTAGTCCGAGAAAGGATAGGAATTAAAGCTTCTGGGGGTATTCGGACTCACGAGCAAGCCCTAGACTTAATTCTAGGAGGTGCTACAAGATTAGGGACATCTCGTGGTATCGATTTGATCCGCCAGCGAGATAATCTGGAGAAAGGGGAATAGTCATTTGTTTTTTGTCATTTATGAGCCACTGGATTAGACGGGTTCCTCGGCTTGTAGCAAGTGGTGTCCTCCTCAACTAATGACTAACAACAAATGGCTCATGACTAATGACTGATGGCTAATGATTCATGAGTAAAACTTATAAAGCAACTGGTATTAATCTAAAAACTCAGGTGCTAGGAGAGTCAGACAGAATAGTGACAATTTTGACACGAGAGTTCGGTTTGATTCGAGCCGTTGCGCCTGGCGCACGCAAACACAACTCTAGCCTTGGTGGTCGGAGTGGAATGTTTGTGGTCAATGAACTACTGATTGCTAAAGGGCGATCGCTCGATAAAATTACTCAAGCACAGACGTTAAAAACATATCCCGGTTTAGCTAAAGACTTAGGGAAATTAGCCGCAGGTCAGTATTTAGCAGAAATAGCCTTGTGTCAGGCTTTAAGTGAACAACCTCAAGAGGAACTTTATGAGTTACTCAATGAACATCTTCACCAGTTAGAAATTCTACCGAAAGCCGAAACATCAGCTATTTACGCATCCCTGGCTCTTGGAGTATTTCAACTTTTAGTCTTAGCGGGACTAACTCCTCAAATCCAAGTATGTTGTTTAACTCAAGGCTCTCTAAAGCCAGACTTTGCCAATCCCAACTGGCAAGTGGGATTTAGTGTTCCTACTGGTGGGGTGATTTGTTTGGAGGCGTGGGAAAGTTTACGCCGAAAACGGGAGATAGAAAAATGGGAAAATAAAGAGTATTCCGAGTTTTCACCATCAGTAAATTCTTCTATCCCTAGCTACGAGACTGTTGTTCATCGACAAGAAATCCCAGTGATTTCTTATCGACTGAGCGCCAGAGAATTCGCTCTGCTCCAACAACTGCCACAACCAGAGATAATGCAAATTGATGGAATTAGAGATAATGGCTGGTTATCTATTGAGCAGATTTTACGCCAGTATGCTCAGTATCATTTAGGTCACTCTATTCGCTCCGCAACCCTGATCGATTCTTATTTTGCTGCCAACCATGATGCAACCATCTGATTTGGATAGAAAAATCCTACCTTTATCACCAAGCCATACGAAAAAGCAGAGTAGGCCAACAACTCCTGCTGTGACTAATCATTTGAAATCGGTTCCTTCATCTACAAATAGTCAAATTTACAATCACGAAATTTCCAAACCAGATATTTCGAGCAATGGTCAACAGCGGACATCCGAAAAATTAATCAATGTTGCCCCTAGCAACAAAGAGCATAGTTTGCCAGTAGACACTGCACCAGAAAAAGCAGCTTGGAACGGCTCTGGTGGAGAAGCGAAATCAGAGAATGTACAACAGGGATTCTTCCCTGTGTTAAAAAACCCTAATTTCCTAGCACTTTGGGGTGGCCAAGTATTTTGCCAACTGGCTGATAAAGTGTATTTAGTATTGATGATTGCTTTAATTAATACTCACTTTCAAGCAGGCAGTCAAAGCATTAGTGCTTGGGTATCAACTTTAATGATGGCATTTACAATCCCAGCCGTATTGTTTGGTTCTGTAGCTGGGGTATTTGTAGACCGTTGGTCGAAGAAAGCGGTTTTGGTAGCAACAAATATTTGGCGTGGTCTTTTAGTTTTAGCAATTCCTTTTTTGTTGTGGTTAACTCATGATTGGCAACCCATCGGAGTTTTGCCAGTAGGTTTTGCAATTATTTTGGGCGTGACTTTTTTAGTTTCTACACTGACACAGTTTTTTGCCCCAGCAGAACAAGCAGCAATTCCCTTAGTAGTGGAAGAACAGCATTTACTGTCGGCTAATTCCCTTTACACAACAACGATGATGGCATCGGTGATTATTGGATTTGCTATAGGGGAACCCATTTTAGCGATCGCAGATAGTATATGGGCGCAGTTTGGTGGTAACAATGGTTTGGGTAAAGAAATTTTAGTAGGTGGCAGTTATGCGATCGCTGGCATAATTTTAATGTTGTTAGCCACAAAAGAAAAACCCCATGCACCCGATACCGAATTTCCTCACGTTTTCTCAGATTTAAAGGATGGTTTTGCTTACCTCAAAGATAATCATCACGTTCGTAACGCGTTAGTAAGACTGATTATTTTGTTTTCTGTCTTTGCCGCTTTAACTGTTTTAGCAGTGCGGATGGCAGAAGTAATTCCTAACTTGAAAGCCTCACAATTTGGCTTTTTACTAGCAGCAGGTGGCGTGGGAATTGCTGCTGGAGCGACAATTCTTGGACAGTTTGGGCAACGCTTCTCCTATTCTCAACTGGGTTTGTATGGTTGTTTAGGAATGGCAGCATCTTTAATTGGTTTGGCCTTATTTACTACGCAATTATGGCTAGTCTTATTATTTATCGCGATATTGGGGATTTTTGGGTCATTAGTGGGAATTCCGATGCAAACGGCGATTCAAACAGAAACTCCCCCAGAAATGCGTGGTAAAGTTTTTGGACTGCAAAATAATGTAATTAATATTGCTTTGACCTTACCTTTAGCACTAGCAGGTGTAGCAGAAACTTTTGTCGGATTGAAAGCTGTTTTTTTGGGATTAGCTGCGATTGTCTTTTTTGGTGGTATCTTAACCTGGTATAACTCCCGTCAGTATTCATAAACAAATTGCTGCATCACTTGACAAAAGCAAGAATTTATTATTGACTTTGATTTCATGGTAAACTGAACTCAGCAATAATTTAGTGCCTAACTCGCTGGGAATAAACCTGAGATTACACCGAACTAAGTTGTATTCCAAGTTAAAAATTAGCAACTTATTCATTAAAATAAATCAAACCGAAAATCTATTGTTTTCATTAGCTGATAGGCAGTTTGAACAATAGCTTATATCGGTATTTTTGAGTTCAGCATTATCAAGTAAAATCAGGCTCAAGTCAAATACAGCCAAGGCGCAAAACTAATAAATAAAACTAGCTTTCTTATAACTAACTTTAAAGAATGCGTATAGCCTGGATTGGAAAAAAATCACCCTTTTGTGGCAATGTCACCTACAGTCGAGAGATAACGAATGCTTTGCTAGACAGGGGACATGAAGTTAGTTTTCTTCACTTTGCCCAAGAAGAACCTGAACCAGACAACTGGCCAAAATTCCAAGAAGTATCTTTACCCTTCATTTATAAATCTCAGGTTTATACAATTCCGGCGCTAAAAGCGACAAAAGTTTTAACAGAATCTTTAAGAGAAATCAAGCCGGATATCGTTCATGCTTCCTTAACTTTATCGCCGCTTGACTTTGTTTTACCAGAAATTTGCGAACAACTTAATTTGCCTTTAATTGCCACTTTCCACACACCATTTGCCGGGAAAGGTGCAAAACTCATATCAGGAACCCAACTGATAGCCTATCAGTTGTATGCACCTTTTTTAGATAACTATCATCGCGTGATTGTATTTTCGCAAATTCAGCGAGAACTACTTGCACGTATGGGTGTACGGGAAGAAAATATCGCTGTCATTCCTAATGGTGTAGATACAGTTAAATATTCTCCAGGATATTCCACCATTAAAACGGAATTTAAAGCTGAACGCTTATTTGTCTACCAAGGAAGGATAGCCCCAGAAAAAAATGTTGAAGCTTTACTGCGGGCTTGGAAGCAGTCAGATATGGGGTCAGAAAGTAAGTTATTAATTGTTGGCGATGGCCCTTTAAGACCTTCTTTAGAGCAATTTTATGGTGCAGAATACGGCATCTTTTGGTTAGGTTTTGTGGCTGAAGAAGAACGACGTATCAATATATTAAGGGGTGCAGATGTATTTATTTTGCCTTCTTTAGTAGAAGGACTGTCCCTTTCTTTATTAGAAGCAATGTCTAGTGGACTAGCTTGTATAGCGACAGATGTAGGTGCAGACGGAGAAGTATTGGAAAAAGGGGCTGGTATAGTATTAAGTACGAAAACAGTGCGATCGCAATTAAAAACCCTTTTACCACTGTGTCAAGATCATCCAGAGTTAACAACTTTGCTAGGACAAAAAGCAAGAAATCGTGTTTTAGAACGCTATACCCTCACGAAAAATATTACACAGCTAGAAGAATTGTATAAGGAAGTTTTAGTACAGCGGCCTGTACATCTGAGTTGGGGAGCTTAAAAAGTTCATCCCTAAACCAACGTAAAAATCATGACACAATCTCTCCAAAAAATATTTACATTTGATGAATTTTTAGATTTTTTGGCAACGCAACCAGAGAATATTCGTTATGAATTACACGATGGAGATATTATTCAAATGCCGCCACCACCAGGGCAACATGAGCAAATAGTGGCATTTTTAACAATGATTTTAGGGTATGAGTGTCTTCGTCTGAAACTGAATTACGGTATACCTAAAACTGCTACAGTGAAGCCGGAAAATAAAACATCAGGGTATTATCCAGATGTTTTATTAATGAATTTTTCTAACTTGAGCAATGAACCACTGTGGGAGAAACAATCAGTCCTGAGTTACCCAGATTCAATCCCCTTAGTAATTGAAGTAGTCAGCACTAATTGGAGAGATGATTATCATAAAAAGTTTGCTGACTACGAAGAAATGGGTATCCGAGAATATTGGATTGTTGATTATGCAGCTTTGGGTAGTAAGGAATTGATAGGCGACCCCAAACAGCCAACAATCACAATTTACTCTTTAAGTGATGAGGGAGAATATCGTGGTAAAAAGTTTAGAGGCTATGACCGTATAGAGTCGCCAACATTCTTAGATTTAAATCTCACTGTTAAGCAAATTTTGCACTGTGTTATTGAGTGATAGAAGTGCATCCTTTTAAACGGAGGGTGAGCGAACTGATACTATATATTATGTCGCTACTTACACAAACGCTAGAAAGAATTTTGATGTGGCTGCAAGCTAACTGTCCATCAGTTGCGTCATTTCCTTATCCAGGATTGACGAATGAACAAATTCAAGAACTAACCAAAGATTTACCTTTTAAACTATCAAGAGAAGTAAAAGAACTTTATCAATGGCGTAATGGTACTTTACATGGACAGGGCTTCTTTCCATTTTCAGTATTCTATTCTTTAGAAGAATCTTTGGATTTTTACTATAAAACTGTAAAGTATGAGCCAGATGACACTCTGTTAATGGCTCCCCGAAATAGCCTGATACTCTTTAGTACAGACAAGTCATTTTTCTTTGTAGTTGCTGATAAGGAAAATAATAATACTTCTCAAGTGTGGGTAGTATACACTGGTGATCACCCTGTAATCTGTTACACTAGTTTGACAAATTTAATATTAATGATTGCAGATTGCTATGAAAGTGGAGCTTACTATGTTGGCTCTTCTGGGTTTTTAGAAGAAGACAGAAGCAAATCTGATGTTTTTTTCTGTAAATACCATTCTGAAATCAAGAATATACCGGACTTTAATTGATTCAGATTTCTATATTTTACTAATTCTAAAGTTTATCGTATTCTTCTGGTTCTACGTCAGGAACTTTACTCAAAACTTGCTGAAATCTCTCCCAACTACCACGTTTAGCTTTTTCTTCTAAATAGTCTTTGGTCATCCATGCGGAAACCTGTGCTGATAAGGCAATAGCTACCAGTTGTTCAATAGAAATATTTTCTTTGACAGCTAAAGCTTCAATTTGTTTATACAAAGATTCAGGTAGCTGTACGCTCAAGTTAGTCATAGGATTTTTCCTACTATATGTGACTATTAGTAGCCTTTTGACTTGAATAATCTATCTGTTGATAAATTCATCTTTGAATTATCCTTTAAAGTCCATCCTAAACTTGTTGGCTGTTGATAAACTCGCTTTAAGGTATTCACATCTCTAGCTGAAATAGTCGGCGGGTTGCGGACTTGGGAAAAATATAAAGCATCAGTTTGTAATGTACTATGACCCCAAATTCCCAAGGCGTGGCCAAGTTCATGGCGTGCAGCAGCAACGACATAATTACCTGTCTGACTAGGACTCAAGAGAATAGTAAAACGGTGTAATAAAACTTTGTTTTCGGTATACAACTGGTATGTAGTTAAAGCAGAACGCGCACGGGGAATTTTTTTATCTGATGATAATTGTAATGGTGGTGCTTTTCTTTCAATTTGGATATCAGCAATTTCTGGCTTTTTTACTAATATTAAAGGCAAATACATACTCCATTCCTGTACAGCCTGCGAAACACTTTTTACCCATGTTTCTGCCTGTTGATTGCTAACATTTATTGGTCGTTCTATATAAACTTGAACGGGAAATTTTGACCAAACTAAATAACCTATTTCAGTTGTTGCAACTTGAGAAAAGTAATCACCACTATTTTGACTATCTTTCCACTGAGCTAGTGTAGCTGGTAGGTAATGAAGTTTTGGGGTAGGTGGAGATACGGCGCTGGATGGAAAGTTCGCCAAAATAATTAACAGCCCTGTACTTATAGTTAATACAAGGGCTGTTAGGAATTTTTTAATATTTAACATCGGGTTTAGGGTAATTTTCCCCATTTCCCTATCCTTATTTAGGTAGCCAACCTGCACTTAACACCACTGTTAAACCGAGAAAAATTACTGTCAAAGCCCAAGTAATTCGGTTTAAGGTGTTTTCTGCACTCTTGGTGCTGCTAAATAATTGTGCTTGTCCACCAATAGCACCAATGCCATCACCCTTGGGACTATGCAGTAATACTAAAACAATTAGTCCAACGGCGGCTAATGACCAAACAATTTGTACGATATTTGTAACTGTCATGTTAGCAATCTCATTTATAACGGTTTAAAAACAGAAAAATCAGCACAGAGAAAACAGTTAGCTGTTTTCTCTGAAACTTATTTACAGACCAATTGGCATAGGGGTACGATCGCGTTTAAGGTCAAATTCGATTGGTTTGACAAGCGATCGCCCGGTCATTTCTGGTGGCTGAGGCAGCTGTAAAATATCCAGAATGGTGGGCGCAATGTCGGACAGCTTGCCATCGCTACGCAGTTCGACATTTGTACCATGTCCCGGAATTTTCGCTTTTTCGCCTTCCACCAAAATCAAGGGTACTGGGTTGGTAGTATGCGCCGTCCAGGAATTACCCTCTTCATCTAGCATATACTCAGCGTTGCCGTGGTCGGCGGTAATAATTGTTGTCCCGCCAGCTTTGATAATGCTTTCGAGGAGGCGACCCACACAGCGGTCAACTTCTTCAATTGCCGTGATTGTGGCTGGTATTTGACCAGTATGCCCTACCATATCTGGGTTAGCATAGTTAATCACAACGAGAGAGTATATACCTTTTTGAATGGCGGCGATCGCTACGTCTGTGACAGCAGCGGCTGACATAGTTGGGGCTTTGTCGTAGGTCGCTACCATTGGACTGCTGACAAGTTCTCGGTCTTCCCCTGGAAAAGGTTCTTCTAAACCGCCGTTAAAGAAGTAAGTAACGTGGGCGTATTTTTCGGTTTCCGCAGTACGCAACTGTTTCAAACCATGATTCGCAATTACTTCACCGAGAATATTAGTTAAATTCTGCGGCTCGAAAGCTACTGTTACTGGTAGGTCTGAATCGTACTGGGTAAAAGTAACAAAGGATAGTGGCTGAATTTGCTGTCGTTCAAAGCCTGTAAATTCAGAACTGACAAAGGCTTGAGTTAATTGTCTAGCACGGTCAGGGCGGAAGTTGAAAAATATTACCCCATCTCCTGGTTCAACTGCGCCAGGAGCAATGCGAACTGGGTTAATAAATTCGTCTGTCACCCCTTCGGCGTAAGATGCTTGCAAGACTTGTGCGGCTGTGCGCCCATCGCCTGCGCCATCTTGGGTCATGACATCATACGCCCGTTTGATTCTATCCCAACGGCGATCGCGATCCATCGCGTAGTAACGGCCGCTGAGGGTAGCGATGCGTCCAATTCCCACGCGATCGATGTAATCTTGCAGTTGTTGAATCGCTTTTATCCCTTCGCTAGGGGAAGTATCCCGACCATCGGCGATCGCATGAATACAAACTTCTGAAATTCGCTGTTCCTTGGCTAAGTCAAGTAGTCCGAACAGGTGGGTAATGTGCGAGTGTACCCCTCCATCAGAACAAAGACCCACTAAGTGCAACTTGCCATTTTGAGAACGAACTTCCTGGCAAATTTTGACCAGTGCAGGGTTACTGAGGATTGAACCGTCTTCCACTGCATCGGAGATGCGTACAAGCTCTTGTGGAACAACTCGCCCAGCGCCAATATTCAAATGACCAACTTCTGAGTTACCCATTTGACCATCTGGCAAGCCTACGGCTTTTCCTGATGTGCGGATGAGGGTGTGCGGGTACGCCACCCACAAGCTGTCCATAATCGGCGTTTTCGCCGCCACAATAGCGTTTCCTCGCGTCTCCTCGCAGTAGCCCCATCCGTCTAAAATGACTAGCACCACAGGAGCAACAGGTGCCTTGGTCATAATAAAATTGCCCTTTACTTTTTGTAATACCCGAATGATACCACTGCTAACCACAGCTGCAAGTGAATTTCTGCTTATTAACTTGTTTTATAACTTATTGAGAGATTTTTTAGATTTTTTTTACTTTTTGCAACTGTTACATATATTTTGTGATATTCCATGTTTGTTAATTAGTTAGTAGTAACCCTAAGATGCTACTACTAACTTGATATTTTATTTTTTCTTGCTGCCAGCCTTGGCTGCTTTGGCTGCTTTCTTAGCAGCTTTTTCCGCAGCTATCGCATCTAATTTTGCTTGTTCTTTCTCCTCGGCGATTTTATCCAGGTAGTAGTGATAATCGCCTAAATAAACTCGGAATTCACCATCCCGAATTTCCACAATTTTGTTAGCTACCTGAGAAATAAAATAGCGGTCATGAGAAACTACAATTGCCGTCCCATCATAGTTTTGCAGCGCTTCTTCCAACATCTCTTTGGCGGGAATATCTAGATGGTTGGTAGGCTCATCTAAAATGAGCAAATTGGCTGGACGCAAGAGCATTTTTGCCAAGGCTAAACGTGCTTTTTCTCCGCCACTTAAGGCTTCAACACATTTAAATACAGTGTCGCCAGTGAATAAAAACTTACCAAGGAGGGTGCGGACTTCTTCGTTTTTCCAGTCAGGAACTTCATCATGAATAGTTTCCATAACTGTCTTTTTCAAGTCCAAAGCTTCGGCTTGATTTTGCTCAAAGTAACCAGGAATCACATTATGATCGCCTAAGCTAACAGTACCTTCGGTGGCTGGTTCCGTACCCATAATTATTCGCAATAGGGTAGATTTTCCCGCACCGTTGGGGCCTAAAAAGGCAATGCGATCGCCTCTTTCAATCAGCAGATTCGCTCCTAGAAATAAGATTTTATCATCGTAGGTATGAGTTAAATCTTTGATGGTCACAACCTCCCGTCCACTGCGAGGCGCTGGGGGAAAGCGAAAATGCAGGGTTCTAACTCCCGCGGTGGGTGCTTCGATGCGCTCAATTTTGTCTAGTTGTTTTTCCCGGCTTTTGGCTTGGGTACTGCGGGTAGCACTGGCGCGGAATCGATCAACAAAGGCTTGCTGTTTCTCAAGTTCTTTTTGCTGGCGTTCGTAAGCACTCAGTTGTGCTGATTGATTTTCGGCTTTTTGTTGCAAGTACGCCGTGTAGTTACCCAGGTAGGTGCTAGAAACGCCGCGTTCCGTTTCGACAATTTGCGTGCAGAGGCGGTCTAAAAATTCTCGGTCATGGGAAACTATCACCATCGGCGTTGTTAAGCCTTTGAGGTAAGTTTCTAGCCACTCAATGGTTTCTAAGTCTAAATGGTTTGTCGGCTCGTCTAACAGCAGTAAATCGGGTGCTTGCAGCAGAATTTTACCCAAACTCATCCGCATTTGCCAACCACCAGAGAAAGCACTAACGAGGCGATCGCCATCTTCTTGGTCAAATCCCATCTCTGGTAAAATCTTACCGATGCGTGCTTCTAAACCGTAACCATCCAAAGCTTCAAACTGACGCTGCAAACGATCCAACTTGTGAATCAGTCGATCCAATTCCTCTGGTGTCGCAGTTTGCATATCGTGCTGTACATCTGTCAGAGATAGCTGTACTTCGTTTGCTTCTTTAAATACTGTCCAAAATTCTTCTCTAACGGTGCGGCTGGGATCGACTTCAAACTCTTGATTGAGGTAAGCGATATGTAAACTAGCAGGACGAATGATTTCGCCAGCGGTAGGTTCCATTTCCCCAGAGATAATTTTCAACTGGGTAGATTTTCCCGCACCGTTAACGCCGACTAAGCCAATGCGATCGCCTGGTTTGACTTCCCAGTTGATATCCTTGAGGACTTCGCCTGTTGGATAAATTTTACTGATATGTTCGAGTCGCAGCATCGAGTTTCTCTCAGGTAGGAAATAGATGGTTAAGGACGAAGTACCAACACCGTGTCCAATATTAACAAAAATTAACCAAGAATTCCTCCTAGTAAGTTGTAATTAACCTCAACTACCACTGAATTTTGGTTACTTACAAATTTTGTGCAGCTTGCTTTACTTCTTCAATACTTAAACTAAGCTCCTCCGCTACTTGTTCCACTGTCAAACCCAGTTTCAAAAAGCGAGTGACCATTCTTAGCTTTTCTTGACGCTGACCTTCTTCCTTCCCTTCCTGAAAAACATCCTGAAAATATCTGGTATTTTTTAATTCACTGATGCTAAACATTTTCTCCATCTCCTCTTTAGTCATCGTGGGAAACTTGTATAACAAGATTGTCTCTATTAATTGTAATAATTGCTGTTGTTTTATTGGTGAGTTTATTTCTAATCTTGTCCTTTCGATTAAATCTCTAGCCTCTATTATTGCTGTGTCTTCAGATGTGACAATTAATTTAACAGTTGCAATGCCAATTGGTAGCGACGGTTCAGAGCTTAATTCATCCAGATAAATACACCTAACTCGCTGACTAATAAAAAATTCTCTGTAGTGCTTGATATCTCCTATGTCTATACTTCTGCTTGGGTATAAAACAACAGCACTCCAATCATTGACAGGTTGATTTTGACGCAAATACAAGCAGATTTCGGCAATCAAGCGCGAATAAATCTTTGTATCTACTTGAAACTGTACTTCCACAAAATAAATTGGCTGATCAATTTCAATATTCGGAACAAATACACCATCAATTCTGAATGCTGTTTGTTTAATTTCAACTGACGAAAATTGGTAAATACTAGCAGTATCAGGAGAATCCCCAATCAGTTCAAAGAAGATATCGGGAAATTCTTGAAATAGGCGATAAAATACGCTGTCTGTTTTCACAGATGGATAAGAGTAGATAATTTTACATAAATAATTATGTCCCTGTTTGCGCTTCTCCACCATCCCGCACTTCTTGGACACGCTCTTTGGATATCCCTAATACCCGTGATATCGGCGCTAACAAATTATCATCAATAGCTTCTCCCGCATAAATATTATTGAGTTCTGTAGGAGAAATTTTAAAGGTATCGCAGAATTTAGCAAATTCCTGATTATTGAGGTCAAGTTCTTTTTGTCGCTCTTGTAATAACAGTGCGATCGCTCTCGTTCCAAACTTAGGACGTTCACTAACTTTTATATATTTCTGTACTAAATAATTAACTTTACTCGTATCACCACCAGTCTTTTTAAGTAAATCACTACAAGCTTTCTTGAGAGCTTTTTTTAAAACTTCTTCTTCATTTAAAAAATAAAGAATTTCATTCACATATTCTTGCTTAAAGAAACCAACTAAACTCCCTTTATGATAAATAGGTATATAAGATGTTTCTGTATGAGATTGCCAATCTGAAGGTTCATTACGTAACAAGGACATAGCTGCACCTATAAAAATTTAATGCTCACCATTTTAAAACTATTTATATGTGTGTAACTATGTATATTTGCTGAAACAAGTTCAAATTAAAAAACCGTCTGTGGATTAAAGATAAAACACACCAGACGGTTTTCAGTTAAATTAATTTTCAAAACAAAGGTTAGTTCATATTTCCAGAAGTTGCTAACTCCGCTAACCGTTCTTGCTGATCTTGAGAGATGCAAGATTGAATCACTGTCTCTAAATCACCTTCCAGAACAGGATTTAAGGAGAAGTTTTGACCTAAGCGGTGGTCGGTCACACGGTTATCTTTATAGTTATAAGTGCGAATCTTTTCCGATCGCGATCCTGTACCAACTTGCGATCGCCGCATGGAAGTTACTTCTTCTTGTTGTTCGCGTAACTTCATTTCGTACAGTTTCGCCCGCAAAATTTGCATCGCCCGTTCTTTGTTTTGCAACTGGCTGCGCTCTTCTGTACAGAAAATTCGTATTCCTGTCGGTTTGTGCATTAAGTCAACGGCTGTTTCCACCTTGTTGACGTTTTGTCCACCAGCACCGCCAGAACGAGCCGTGGTCATTTCAATATCTTTGGGGTCAATGTGAATTTCCACGTCATCCACTTCTGGCATAATTGCGATCGTGGCTGTAGATGTGTGAACCCGTCCTCCCGCCTCGGTGACTGGTACACGCTGTACGCGATGCACTCCAGCCTCAAACTTTAACTGGCTGTAAACATTGTCACCTTTAATTTCTAAAATGACTTCTTTCCAACCGCCCATTTCTCCTAAAGATTCGCTGACGAGCGAAACTTTCCAACCTTGAGTTTGAGCGTAACGAGTATACATCCGCATCAAGTCGCCAGCCCAAATACTCGCTTCATCACCACCAGTCCCAGCACGAATTTCCAACATGATATTTTTCTCATCGTTGGGGTCGCGGGGCAGTAATAATATTTTTAAGCGAGCCTCTAAGTATTCTATTTTTTCTTCTAATTCACTAACTTCCAGTGCTGCCATTTCTTGCATTTCTGGATCACTGGCTGCTTCTTTATAAACTTGACGCGCTCCCATTAAGTCTTCTTGGGATACTTTCCAAGTTTCATAGGTATTCACTACCTCTTCCAAAGAAGAACGAGCCTTAGCTATTTGCTGATACTCATCAGGGTTTTTTGCGGTATCTGGATCAGCAAGGCGGCGTGTCAGTTCATTAAAGGTTTGTTCAACAGATTTTAATTTCTCCAGCAGGTATGATTCAGCCATGACGAGTGCGATCGCTCCTTAAAATAACAACTTGGCTCAAAAAATGACAATCGACCCAGCATTCGCAGGGTCGTCGTTAACAGCAGAGCCAAACCGCTACTTTTTCTTTTTGGTGCCGGAGTCTTGCTCGCTTGACTTACCGTATTTCCGCAAGAAGCGTTCTACGCGACCTTCTGTGTCAATAATTTTTTGAGTACCAGTATAAAAAGGGTGATTTCCAGACCAAAGGTCTACGTGTAATTCTGGTTTAGTAGAACCCACGGTCATCACAACTTGACCGTTACAGTAGACTTTAGCTTCTGGATACCACTGGGGATGAATATCAGGTTTAGCCATTGTTCCTTTTGTGGTGAATCTATATAAATTATAACTTTTTGATCGAGTTAAAGATGAGGGCGCGGAAGTCAAAAGGGAAAACGCTTTTGGCTTTTAACTCCAAAGGTGTTCGCTACTTGCTTCTTCTAATCGGAGACGCTGCGCGAACAAGTCGGTAAAATCGCCCAAGGCAGTGGCTCACTGCTGACTTTTGACTTTTCCATACCCAACCCAGTAACTTATCGTTTTGAGTACTGAGGAGCTTTCCGAGCTTTGTGCAAACCATATTTTTTGCGTTCTTTAGCTCTAGGATCACGAGTTAAATAACCTTCGGTTTTTAACGGTGAGCGATTTTCTGGGTCTAGTTGGCACAAAGCGCGAGCAACACCCAAACGGATGGAATCAGCTTGACCAGTTAAGCCACCACCTTCCGCTTTGACCAAGATGTCATATTCGCTTTCTAGGCCCAGCGTTTCTAAAGGGGCTTTAATGACTCCCAAGTAATTAGCATTGAATTGGAAGTATAAATCCCCCGCTTTGCCATTGACTGTCAATTGACCGCTACCAGGAACAAGGCGTACTCTTGCTACTGCGGATTTACGGCGGCCAGTACCCCAGTACACGGCACGGCCGCTATTGGCTTCTGCTACTACCATTAGCTTTCTTCTCCAGGAATTGTACTAATCTTTAATTCTTTAGGTTGTTGAGCTTCGTGGGGATGAGTCGGCCCAGCATAAACTTTGAGCTTGGTAAACAACTGTCGACCCAAGCTATTTTTAGGTAGCATACCTTTAATCGCGTGTTCTATAATCCTTTCGGGTACACGCTGTTGCAGCTTGGCAAAAGTTTCGGTCTTCATCCCACCAGGACGACCAGAATGGCGACGATAAAGTTTTTGAGTCCGCTTTTTACCTGTGACTGCAATTTTTTCGGCGTTAATCACAATCACAAAGTCACCTGTGTCTATATGAGGTGTATATTCAGGTTTCTTTTTGCCTCGGAGAATCATAGCAATTTCGGTAGCGAGGCGACCAAGACGTTGGTCAGTAGCATCTACTACGTACCAATCATGCTCAAGAGAAGCTTGAGGAGGAAGGTAGGTTTTACTCATGTTTGTTTGTCCTTTGTAATTCGTCCTTTGTCTTTCGTCATTACCAATGACCTATGACTATTGACTAAAAACTAAATTTTGGCTGGGTATCGTACCAAATATCTGGAGAAAAAGGAAAATCATGATAGCCGACTCGCAACAAGCACAAACCCTGAGCAGGTGCGGCATATTTTACTTCTTCTCGGCGTTCTTCTTGCCAAATTTCGGCGAAGTTAGCCAAGGTTCGCTGTCCAGTACCTACTTGTACTAGCATTCCCACAAGCAGCCTGACCATACCGTATAAAAATCCATCTGCTTGAATTTCTATATTGAGCAATGACCCACTACGATGGCATTCTGCGGCTTGTACTTCTACCCAAGAATGCGATCGCTTGGAGCCTGCCCGATGGAAGGCCGCTAAATGATGCTTACCCAGCAGAGGCTTCATAGCAGACTGGATTAATAATTCATCCAGAGGCTGATGATAATAATGCCAACTGAAGGGCTTAACGAACAAATTTGGTCGTTTTTCAGTGTATATCGTGTAGCGGTATCGCCGATAAGCTGCGCTAAAACGCGCGTGCCAGGCGTTACTTACGGCTGCTGAAGCCCTGATGATGATGTCTGGCGGCAGATAACTATTGATAACTGCTGACCATTTGTGAGCCGGGATTAAACCTGTAGCATCAAAATGGGCTACTTGTGCAGCCGCATGAACTCCAGCATCAGTACGTCCTGCTCCATGCAGTGTGACATGATAACCAAGAATACTCGCGATCGCTGTTTCGATTTCTTCTTGGACTGTACGCTGACTATTTTGTCTTTGCCAGCCATGAAAATGAGTACCTAGGTATTGAATTACCAAGGCTACTCGCTGAGTTTGTTTCGGCTGGTCAGTTTCTTGCATACAGATTTTGTGTCATTCGTCATTCGTCTCAATAATTTTGACTTTTGACTTTTGACTTACTTACACCAGTTCAATAATTGCCATTTCGGCATTGTCTCCGCGCCGAGGCACAGTATGGAGAATCCGGGTGTAACCACCACTGCGATTACCATACCGAGTAGGAGCTTGCTCAAACAAAGCATGAACCAGTTGTTTGTCATATATGTAACCTAAAGCTGCTCGACGTGATGCTAAGGAGCCGTCTTTAGCTAAGGTAATCATTTTATCTACTTCACTTCGTAAAGCTTTCGCTCTGATCAAAGTGGTGGTAATTCGACCATGACGAATTAGCTCAGTGGCTAAGGTACGCAGCAGAGCGCGACGCTGGTCAGCTGGTTTACCAAGTTTTTTAACCCGACAACGGTGGCGCATAATAGTGGACTATGAACTATGAAAGGTTTTGCTTTAGCTGTGTTTGGAGCTTCTTTCTTGCGGTAAGGTAATTCCCAAGCGTCGTTGCAGGGCTTCTACAACTTCTTCCGCAGATTTTTGACCAAAGTTTTTGATTTCTAACAGATCTTCTTGGGTAAAATCCAATAAGTCTGCCACAGAATTAACTTGTGCGCGTTTGAGACAGTTATATGCCCGCACAGAAAGTTGTAATTCTTCGATGGGAATCTGAGCAGTTGGATCGTCTGGAACGTCAGAACCAATATCTGTTGGTTCTAAAGAAATATCTTTCAGTGGGTTGAACAAATCTACCAAAATACTGGCAGCTGAGGATAGTGCTTCTTGGGGAGAAACACTACCATTCGTCCAAACTTCTAATAACAATCTGTCTTTTGTAATCGAGCCATCGGCACGGGCTTCTTCAACGCTGTAGTTGACTTTTCGTACTGGCATAAATACCGAGTCGATTTGCAAGAAGTCCAAAGATGTAGCTTCTTCTCTTCCTCTTTCTACAGTGCGATAACCCTTGCCTCTTTCGATCCGAAATTCCATTTCCAGCTTCCCGCCCTCAGCTAGAGTAGCGACATACTGGGTAGGATCAACAACTTCTACTTCACTTGGCAAATCAAAATGGGCTGCTGTGACTGTTGCTGGCCCAGTAACAAGTAATCTGCCAATTTGGGGTTGAGAAGAATAGCTTTTGAGAATGACTTCTTTCATTCTCATCAAAATTTCTAGCACGTCTTCTCGCACACCTGGAACTGTGGCAAACTCGTGTGTAACACCAGCAATTCTGACTGCGGTAACGGCTGTCCCTTCCAAATTAGACAGTAACACTCGCCTTAGTGCATTACCAACAGTTGTCCCTTGACCACGCTCTAGGGGTTCTAAGACAAACTTGCTGTAATGGCTCCGACTTTCCTCTGTACTAGACTCTACACATTCAATTTGAAACTGCGCCACGGAGTAGCCTCCCTTAATTAAGGTGCTGCTAACAATTAATTGCCTATTCAATTTGCTTTTGCCCTAAGCTTTCTGTAGGTTGTTCAAACTGCCAACACTATGATGGCAATGTTTGATTTCCTAATTTTGCCTACGGACGATTATCCATAAATATGGCGTTTGAGAAAATACAGCAGCTCTCCCTCTGGGAAGAGCTAACTGGCTTTTTCCCGCTCAAGCCATCAGAAGTTATTTTGTCTTCACATCAAAGCTTTGGTAGCTATTACAGGTGAATTTCTGATTAAACTTCTTGTTTTTGTTGCCCTAAAAGTTCTATCTAGACTCGGCGGCGCTTTGGTGGACGGCAACCATTATGAGGAATTGGAGTAATATCCCGAATAAGTGTAATTTCCAGTCCTGCTCCTTGAAGGGCGCGAATTGCAGTTTCTCTACCTGCACCAGGGCCACTGACCATCACCTCAATTTGACGCATTCCTTGATCAATAGCTCGTCGGGCTGCGCTTTCAGCAGCGGTTTGTGCAGCAAAGGGAGTTCCCTTTTTAGCTCCCTTAAAACCACTGGAACCAGCACTTGCCCAGGAAATGACATCGCCATTTTGATCGGTGATGGTGACAATGCTATTGTTGAAGGTAGATTGGATATAAGCAAGTCCGTTGGGTACGTTCCGCTTTTGCTTTTTACTCCCAGTTTTTTTAGTTGGTTGTCTCGCCATATTTGTTTAGTTAATTTAAGGAAAAACTTGCTCTGATGAGCAAGCAATGAACAATTATTTGCCAGGAGCCTTCTTCTTACCAGCCACTGTCTGCCTTCTACCACGACGGGTTCTGGCATTAGTACGGGTTCTTTGTCCTCTGACTGGTAAACCCATCCGGTGGCGGCGACCTCGGTAGGTGCCAATGTCAATTAAGCGCTTGATGTTCATACCTTCCAAGCGCCGCAAGTCACCTTCTACTTGATAGTTACTTTCTATTTCTGCACGTAGGGCTGCGACATCGGCATCACTTAAGTCTTTAACGCGGGTGTCTGGATTGACACCTGTAGCCGCCAGAATTTCCTGCGACCTTGATAATCCAATTCCATAAATGTAAGTCAGACCAATCTCAACGCGTTTATCGCGTGGCAGGTCTACGCCGGCAATACGTGCCACAATGAATTTCTCCCTGTTGTTCTCGCAAGTTCTCTTGGTTAAGATGTGGGTGATTGATACGCCACATCTAGAATTTTTTTGGTGATTTTTTCCTAGTCGCGGTTAACTCTCCAATACTGAGAGTGTTATCCTTGACGTTGTTTATGCTTGGGGTTAGAGCAAATCACCATAACGCGACCACGACGGCGAATCACGTTACACTTTTCACAAATTTTTTTGACAGAGGCTCGGACTTTCATGCCTTTTGTAATTGACTCCAAATATAAAATTATAGCATTTCTAGAAAAATATTACAGTTAAGTAAATGAGAATCTCCCAACAAGTTGATTTTATGGTAAGATTCTTCACATATAACTAATTTTTTCTGGATTTAATTATTTTTTCCGCAATCTATAGGTAATTCGGCCTTTTGTCAGGTCATAGGGAGTGAGTTCAACCTTGACGCGATCGCCTGGCAAAATTTTGATATAGTTGCGGCGGATCTTTCCAGAAATGTGTGCTAGTACATTAAACCCATTGTCCAAATCAACGCGAAACATCGCATTGGGTAAGGACTCAGTAACTGTACCTTCCATTTCAATCAAATCTTGCTTAGACAATTTTTTTGTTCCTCAACTCAACAATTTCCCATTCGGTTGCAGTATTCACCTGCAAAAGAACACAATTTGAGAAATATATCAACAGTTTATTAATATATCTTAGCTAAAATTGATCCGCATTCGGTTTTAAAACGGGAGTGAGGAATTGGGAGTAGTAGCTGATCAATTCCATACATCCCAATTACTACTCCTTAATCTCAAGCTAGGGAGCGAAAATGTTTTTCAATTCACTAGTGACTTCTTCTTGGGATTGATTACCATTAACTGTCAGCAGCCTTTCTCGCTGACTATAGTAATCAATCAATGGTGCTGTTTCATTGCGATACACTTCTAGACGACGACGAATTACCTCTTCGGTATCATCTTTTCGTCCTCTAGCTAGTAAACGTGAGATCACAATGTCATCTGGTGCATCTAAGTTAACTACTCTTTCGCCACCTTGAGCAGTTTTAGCCAGCAATTCTTCTAAAAAAGCTGCTTGTGTGACTTTGCGGGGAAAACCGTCTAAAATCCAGCCAGGTTTGGCATCTGATTGAGCTAAACGTTCTTCTACTAAGTCTTGCACCAACTGATCAGGAACTAACTCACCACTATCAACATAACTTTGAGCTTTAATTCCCAGAGGAGTTTGCTCTTTCATTGCTTGCCTCAATATTTCCCCAGTGGAAATATGAGGTATTTGCAGGTGTTCTGCCAAAACTTGAGCTTGAGTTCCTTTACCCGCCCCAGGTGGCCCCAAGAAGATTAATCGCGTCACTATTGTTTCACCATTCCTTCATAGCGCTGAGAGATAACGTAGGTTTGGACTTGTTTTGCTGTATCAATTGCCACACCAACAAGGATTAATAGTGAAGTAGCACCCAATCCCTTAAAGGTTGGTACTTTCAATGCACTTTCCACTGCTGTAGGAATAATCGCCACCAAGCCTAAAAATATCGCTCCCAAAAAAGTTAATCGGTTGATTACTCGTTCGATATACTCACTAGTCGCTTTACCTGGGCGAATTCCTGGAATACTAGAACCCATTTTTTTCAAGTTCTGAGCTACATCAACTGGGTTAACAATCAATGAAGAGTAGAAGTAGCTAAAGAAAACAATCGAAGTTAAGTAAACCAGAGCGTATACCCAAGGTGCAGAACCACCAGGACTGAGATAAGTATTGACGATATTCGCCAACTCAGGATTTTTTGTAAAATTGGCAATTAACAAAGGCAAACTGAGGATAGCGGCTGCAAAAATAATTGGCATCACACCACCAGAATTCAGACGTAGGGGTAGATAACTACGCTGTTCTGCCAACACTCTCCGGCCTACTTGACGACGAGCCGAAATAATTGGGATGCGGCGAATGCCTTCTTGCACAAATACAATCCCAACAATAGTTGCTAGGAATACCACCACTAGGACAATTACCCGACCCACAATTTCTCTACCGCCAACTTGTACTAAGTCAATGGTGTCCCCTAGAGATTTGGGTAGCGAAGCCACAATGTTGACAAAAATCAACAATGATGCACCATTACCAATGCCACGTTCTGTGATCAGTTCGGATGCCCACATAACGAACATAGAACCTGCGGTAAGAGCGATCGCAGTTTCAGCTACAAATATAGGGCCTGGAGTTAAAGCAAATTGTTGGAGAAAAAAGGCAGAAAACGCTGTACTTTGGATAATTGCCCAACCTACAGTCACGTAGCGTGTAATTTGCGAAATTTTCCGTCGTCCTGCTTCGCCTTCGTTTTTCTGTAAATTTTCTAAAGATGGAATAGCCGCCGTCAGCAATTGGATAATAATGGACGCATTAATAAAGGGTAAAATCCCTAAAGCAAAGACTCCCAAAGTAG
This sequence comes from Nostoc sp. HK-01, assembly GCA_003990705.1. GTDB lineage: Bacteria > Cyanobacteriota > Cyanobacteriia > Cyanobacteriales > Nostocaceae > Nostoc_B. Next base: position 5,253,350 of record AP018318.1, on the reverse strand, counting down.
AAAGTCCACGCCCAGAAAAGATATCCAATAAACCAAATATGGAATTATTGCCGGAAATGGCTTCGTGGAATCTAGTTCTATCAATTCCTGGTACAGGTAAAAAGATACCTAGGCGAACCAAAATTAAAATACCGACAGTGACAAGCAGCCTGCCTCTAAGCCCAGCTGCTTGTGCCATCTGCATAAAAGTTTCTTGAGCCGTTGGGGCTTTATCTCGACTGATCATAGAGTGCTACCTTTGTCGTGAACCAGGCACTGGAAGCGAGTTGGCAGGTCTTTAAGTGCGCGGTTGGGCTTCACCCTAAAACTTCACAACTTCCTCCAGCCGCCTCAATTTTGCTACGAGCTTGACCTGTGAAAGCTGCCGCTTTGACGTTGAGCGCAACGTTTAATTCCCCATTACCCAAAATTTTCAATGAACCCTTGACAGAGGTTAGAATACCTGCTGCTTTTAAGGAATCCAATGTTACTTCTGTATTGGCAGGAAGAGAGGCAAGCTTCTCTACATTTATCGTAGTGTAAATCTTACGATTCACAAGTGGAAAGCCTTTCAGCTTGGGTATACGACGGTACAGTGGCTGTTGACCACCTTCAAATCCTGGTCTGGTACTGCTACCAGAGCGAGATTTTTGACCCCGCATACCGAGACCAGCACTGGCACCTTGACCAGCCGAAATACCTCTCCCTACACGGCGACGGCGCTTTTTCGAGCCTTTTTGCGGCTTAACATCGTTGAGTCTCATGATGTTATTAGTATTTTTTTACAAGAACTCTTTCAGGGAATCTCTACTAAATGTAGAGTTTGTCAATAGCAATACCTCGGTCTTCAGCAACTTCAGCTAAAGTACGCAGGGTTGATAAAGCATTGACGGCGGCTCTAGCATTATTAAGTGGGTTGTTAGAACCAAGTTGTTTAGCGAGAACGTTACGGACTCCAGCTAATTCCAGTACAGTCCGGACAGCACCACCAGCAATTACACCAGTACCAGGTGCGGCTGGACGCATGATGACTTTTGCACCACCACCAATGCCATCAATCGGATGAGGGATAGAATTAGATTTTGTAATGGGAATATCAATTAGGTGTTTTTTGCCATCGGCTACACCTTTTTTAACAGCGCCAATTACATCCGAGGCTTTCCCTACTCCGACACCAACTTGACCCCGTTCGTTACCAACGACGACGATCGCCCGGAAGCTGAGTTTTTTACCACCCTTAACGACCTTACTCACGCGTCGGATTTGGATTACGCGCTCTTGCCAGTTGGTTTCTTCTTTTTTTGCGCGGTTAGCTTTACGACGACCTGTTGCCATAATCAATGCCTTTAAAAGTCAAGAGTCAACAGTCAAGAGTCAAGAGTCAATAGTCATTACTTTTGACTATGGACTATGGACTTTTGACAACTTTAAAAATCTAAACCAGCTTCGCGTGCGGCTTCAGCTAGTGTTTTGATTCGACCGTGATATAAGTTACCACCGCGATCAAAGACTACTTTATTAATGCCTTTTTCGAGCGCTCGCGCTGCAATTAACTTACCAACTTTTGCTGATGCCTCACAGTTAGCACCAGAAGCTAAATTTGCTTTTATCTCTGTATCTAAAGTTGATGCAGCCACTAAGGTTTGATGTTGAGTATCATCAATTACTTGCGCGTAAATGTGTTCGTTAGACCGAAATACGGCTAGGCGTGGGCGTTCAGGAGAACCGTTAACCTTGCCACGGACGCGGCGATGACGACGCTGTTTTGATTCTCTACGAGTAAGTTTCATGTTTATTTCTTACCTTTACCTCCGGTCTTACCAGCTTTGCGTCTGACTACTTCACCCGCATAGCGAATACCTTTACCTTTGTAAGGTTCTGGTGGTCTGACGGCACGAATTTTAGCAGCTGTATTACCCACTATTTCTTTGTCATAGCCGCTAACTATGACGTTAGTGTTACCTTCTACAGCAAACTGAATTCCATCTGGTGGCTCAATGTTTACTTGATGGCTGAAACCCATGTTTAAAACTAGGTTACGCCCTTGTACTTGCGCTCGATAACCAACCCCTTGAATTTCCAAACGACGTTGAAAACCTTGGGAAACTCCCTCTACCATATTGGCTACCAATGTCCGGCTTAAACCGTGCATTTGGCGAGAGGTACGGGAATCATCTTTACGAACTACTTGTAAGGTTTCCCCTTCTTGACTCACTGTCACGTTAACAGGTAGATCTCGTGAAAGTTCACCTTTGGGGCCTTTAACTACAACCTTTGTGCCATCAATGGTGATTTGCACTTTGGCGGGAATAGTAATTGGTCGTTTACCAATACGAGACATGATCTTTTGTCCTTTGTTCTTTGTCTAAAGTCCATAGTCAACAGTAAAGGCTTTTGACTTTTGACTTTTGACTTTTGACTTTATAACTTCTACCAGACGTAGCAAAGTACTTCACCACCCAAGTTCTGACGGCGAGCTTCGCGATCGGTCATAATGCCACTAGATGTAGAAATAATGGCAATACCGATGCCGCCTAGTACTCTGGGTAAGTCTTTTCGGTTGGAATAAACGCGTAAACCTGGTTTACTCACCCGTTTTAAGGCGGTAATCAAAGGCTGACGATTTTTACCCTTGTATTTTAAGGCAACCACCAGATGACGTTTTACGCCTTCTCCGGTTTCTGAAAATTCCGAAATAAATCCTTCTTCCTGTAGTACTTTGGCAATACTACGGGTCATTTTAGTGGCTGGCACTTGTGTTGTTTGATGCCTTGCCATGTTGGCATTGCGGATGCGCGTCAGCATATCTGCAATTGTGTCGTTAGCCGCCATCGTTCCCTCTTTAGATGAACTTATTGATCGCGAAAGGGCATTCCCAATTCTTTGAGTAAAGCGCGGCCCTCTTCGTCATTTTTTGCTGTAGTAATGATGGAAATATCCAGACCGCGAACTTGATCAATGCTATCGTATTCGACTTCTGGAAATATTAGCTGTTCTCTTACGCCTAGAGTATAGTTACCGCGTCCGTCAAAACTTTTAGGACTAATACCTCGAAAGTCACGAATTCTCGGTAGTGTCAAGCTGATCAGACGATCGAGAAAAGCATACATTCTCTCGCCTCTGAGAGTGACCATAATCCCGACTGGCATACCTTGACGAATTTTAAAGCCTGCGATCGCTTTTTTCGCCCTTGTAACTACAGGTTTTTGACCTGTAATCAGTGCAATTTCGTTGATAGAAGCTTCCAGCGACTTAGCGTTTTGTGCGGCTTCGCCCAAACCTCTATTAACAGTAACTTTAATCACCTTCGGTACTTGATGAACGTTGGTGTATTGAAACTGGTTTGTCAGTTTAGGGACGATTGTCTCTCGATATAAGGTTTTGAGTCTTGTTGTCGCCATAGTTTTTTGTCCTGTTATCCCTGGTCTTGGTCAGGGAAGATTATGAAGGATGAAGATAAAATAAGGAGTATTTAGACTTCAGGCTTTACATTCATCCTTAATCAATAATCTCGCCAGTTTTTTTGAGTTTTCTCACCTTCTTACCTTCTGGTGTAAAGGTATAGCAAACGCGACTAGCGACATTTTGTTTTGTGGAATAGAGCATCACATTAGAACTATGGATCGGGTACTCCTGAGTCATGATCCGCCCAGATTCCCCTTCTTGTTGGGGTTTAAGGTGCTTAGTCTTAATGTTGACACCTTTAACAACAACTTTGCTCAGTTCCGGCAATGCTTTAATGATTTCGCCAACTTTGCCTTTGTCTTTGCCAGCAATCACTTGCACAGTGTCGCCAGTTTTGACGTGCATTTTATGAAATTCTTTTTCCTTTTGCCTTGCCATTACAGCACCTCCGGGGCTAAGGAAACAATTTTAGTAAAGTTTTTGTCTCGTAATTCCCGTGCTACTGGGCCAAATACCCGTGTGCCTCTGGGATTACCATCTTTGTTGATGATCACTGCGGCATTATCATCAAAGCGGATAGTCATACCGCTATCACGATGAATGTTATGACGAGTACGAACAATCACAGCTTCCACAACATCTGATTTTTTCACAGCCATGTTAGGAATAGCATCTTTGACAACAGCAATAATTTTGTCGCCGATAAAACCGTAACGACTGTTACCCGCGCCTAGGACTCGGATACACATCAGTTTACGAGCGCCGCTGTTATCTGCCACATTCAAGTAAGTTTGGGGTTGAATCACAATTGGTCTCCCTTGTGCAGTTGCTAGTTGAATAACAACTTATGAATTTTTAGTGTTGAGGATTTCTGTGACTTGCCAGCGCTTGGTTTTGCTCAGGGGTCTGGTTTCCTGAATCCGCACGCGATCGCCCACTTTGCATTTATTTTCTTCATCGTGAGCTTTATAGCGGCGGGTTTTCACTACAATCTTGCCGTACTTGGGATGGGGAGCGCGGTTTTCAATGGCAACTACCACTGTTTTCTGCATTTTGTCGCTCACTACCAAGCCAACTCGTTCTTTGATTGCCATAATCTCTTATTTTTCTTCCTTAACCGGTTGATTTGCTGCCCGTTTGCGTTCCCCCTCTACCGTTAAGAGTTGGGCGAGGCGATGGCGAGCATGGCGGAATTGGTGAGGTTTTTCTAGTTGTCTGGTTGCCTTTTGCAAGCGCAACTGAAACAGTTGTCTTTTAGTGGCGATAATTTCCTCAGATAATTTCTCGTCACTTAATTCTCTAGCTTCTGAAATCTTGGGAAGCGGCATAACCTACTCCTGCTCCTCTTCTATTTGAGGGCGCACAATAAATTTGGTTTTAATTGGCAGCTTAAATGCAGCTAGGCGCATAGCCTCACGGGCAATTTCTTCCGAAACACCAGCGATTTCAAACAAAATCCGCCCTGGTTTAACTACAGCTACCCAAAATTCTGGATTACCTTTACCAGAACCCATCCGGGTTTCTGCGGGACGCATGGTAACAGGTTTATCGGGGAAAATCCGAATCCAGATTTTGCCACCCCGACGAATATAACGAGTCATCGCCCGACGGGAAGCCTCAATTTGCCGAGAGGTTATCCAAGCTGGTTCTTGTGCTTGGAGTGCAAAATCACCAAAGTTGAGGGTGCTACCCCGATGGGCTAGACCCGCCATCCGCCCGCGCTGTTGTTTGCGGAATTTAGTTCTTCTAGGACTTAACATGATTTGTCAAGGGTCAAGGGTCAAGGGTCAATAGTCAATATTGACTATCCTTCATTGGAACGGTCTTCAAACTGCTGGCGACGGCGCTGTTGTTGGCGGCGACGAGGTTCACGTTCGCGGGTTGTGGGTTGGGGTTGAGTTTCTTCCTGTCCAGGAATAATTTCTCCTTTAAATACCCACACTTTGATGCCCAAAATACCGTAAACAGTTTTTGCTGTGCAGTAAGCGTAATCAATGTCAGCCCGCAAGGTGTGTAAGGGTACTCTACCTTCACGCGTCCACTCTGTCCGAGCAATTTCTGCACCGTTGAGCCGACCACTGACTTGAATTTTAATTCCTTGAATTCCAGCGCGTTGCGCCCGTTGAATTGCTTGGCGGACTACGCGACGGAAGGAAACGCGGCGTTCTAGTTGTTGAGCAATGTATTCCGAAATTAAGTAAGCATCAGCATCAACTCGTTGTACTTCGACAACGTTGATCCGAATTTGGCGATTGCTACCCAACAAATCTTGTAGTCCGGTGCGTAAGGATTCGATACCTTGTCCACCACGTCCTACGACTACTCCTGGGCGTGCTGTCCGCACTTCTAAATCAATTTGATCTGCTTTGCGCTCAATTCTGACTTCAGAAATGCCAGCATTATTTTGAGCAAGTCTACCCAGTTTTTGTTCTATATACTTACGAAGTTTGTGATCTTCTTGTAAAAGTTCTGGATAGCGTTCAGGATCTGCGTACCAACGGGATTGGTGTTCTTGGGTAATTCCGAGGCGAAAGCCAACTGGATGAATTTTTTGTCCCACAAATGCTTCCTCTAAAGTTCTGGTAATTATTCCGCAGTGTCGCCAGCAGCTACAGCTACTGTGATGTGACATGTAGGTTTGCGAATTTGGTAAGCTCGACCTTGCGCTCTAGGTTGGAAACGTTTTAGGACTGGGCCTTGATCAGCATATGCTTGGGTAATCACCAGTTGAGCGCGGTCTAGACCTGCATTATGTTCAGCATTTGCGGCTGCGCTTCTGATCAGTTTCAGTACTGGTTCACAAGCCCGATAAGGCATGAATTCCAGGATTATCAGCGCTTCTCTATAAGACCGCCCCCGAATTTGATCAAGTACACGACGCACCTTAAAGGGAGACATACGTATGTAACGGGCGATCGCTTTTACTTCTGTAGTATTAGTTGCCATGTTTTTCTCCTTGAGTCGGTCAATGGTCAATGGTCAATGGTCAATGGTCATTTGTTGGGACTCTTGACTATTGACTTTTGACTTTGGACTCTTTCTTATCTACCCGCTTTTTTGTCACTTTTGCCATGACCCCTGTAGGTGCGTGTTGGGGCAAATTCTCCCAACTTGTGTCCTACCATTTGATCACTGATAAATACAGGTACGTGCTGTCTGCCATTATGAACAGCAATAGTGTGTCCTACCATTTGGGGCAGAATTGTTGATGCTCTTGACCAAGTTTTAATAACTTGTTTTTCGTTTCTATCATTCAGCTTTTCAATTTTGCTGAGTAAATGATCGGCAACGAAAGGCCCTTTTTTTAGTGAACGACCCATAGTTAAATTTAAGATTTAGGATTTGGGATTTTGGATTTATTAATTTGGACTTCGGATCATGTATCAATCTAAAATCCAAATTTTGAAATCTAAAATTTTAAGACTGACGACCACCACGACCACGTTTGGAAGATTTGCGCCGACGACGCACAATCAACTTACTGCTAGGTTTCTTGGGTTTGCGTGTCTTGGCTCCCAATGTTGGTTTACCCCAAGGTGTGACTGGGCCAGATCTCCCAATGGGCGCTCTACCTTCACCACCACCATGTGGGTGATCCACTGGGTTCATAACGCTACCTCTGACCTTTGGACGGCGACCTTTCCAACGGTTGCGTCCAGCTTTACCTGCACTCAAGTTTCTCGCATCGGTGTTGCCTACTTGACCGATGGTGGCGTAGCATTCACGTCGCACCATCCGCACTTCTCCAGAAGGTAACTTGAGAGTTACATAATTACCTTCTTTTGCAACTACTTGGGCTGTAGCGCCAGCAGAACGGACAATTTGACCACCTTTACCAGCGGTAAGCTCAACGTTATGAACGCTTGTACCCAAAGGAATGTTTGCCAATGGCAAGGCGTTACCATCTTCAATAGGAGACTCAGGGCCAGCAATTAAAGTTTTACCTACAGTCAATCCATTGGGTTGGAGAATGTAGCGTTTTTCCCCATCCTGATATTGCAGCAAGGCAATGCGAGCGTTCCGGTTGGGATCGTACTCAATTGCTAATACTGTAGCGGGAATGTTTCGCTTATCTCTTTTAAAATCGATAATGCGATAAAGTTTTTTGTGTCCGCCACCCCGACGACGGCTGGTTATCCGCCCTTGATTATTGCGACCTTTGGCGCGATGGATATAAACTGTCAGAGACTTTTCCGGCTCAGTTTTGGTAATTTCTGAAAAGTCGGAGATAGTAACTTGACGAGTGCTGGGGGTATAAGGGCGATAAGAACGAGTACCCATCTTGTGTTAGACCTCTGGGAATAGAATCTGTCTAATCTTCTGTGCGTCCCCAGGTGAGACGGTGACAATAGCTTTTTTATATTGAGGCTTGTAGCCAACAAATTTGCCAACACGACGTTTTTTACGTGGCTGTGTAGCAGTATTAATTTTGACTACCTTGACTTGAAACAAGTCTTCGATCGCTGCTTTAATATTTGGCTTGGTTGCTTTAAGTACTACTTCAAAAGTGTATTGATTCTGTTCCATCAGAATCGTCGCTTTTTCAGTAACAATTGGGCGACGCACCAAGTCAGGCAGATCACGGGGGTCAATTTTAGGCACTGTAGACCTCCTGGATTTTTTCTAATGCTGGTGCGGTGACTACAATTTTGTCAGCGTGCAGCAAGTCATAAACATTGAGCTGATCTGCTGCAATAATTTTTAAATTTTCTACGTTGCGTCCAGACAGATAAATGGTATCGGCAAGATCAGACAAAATTAATAAGCTCTTTTGCTCTGGATTTGCTCCCCAACGCGCCAAAGCGGCAACTAAGTCCTTCGTTTTCGGGCGAGAAAGTTCGTTACTGAATTCCTCTACCACAATTAAGTCATCAGCACGACTTACGAAAGCTGTCCGTAATGCTAACCGCCGTTCTTTACGGTTCATTTTGAGGTCGTATTCTCTGGGTTTTGGCCCAAAGATCACACCACCACCACGCCATAATGGCGAACGAATAGAACCTGCACGAGCGCGACCTGTACCTTTTTGCCGCCAAGGTTTGCGTCCACCACCTCGAACTTCCGAGCGAGTTTTTGTACTAGCAGTTCCTTGACGAGCGTTGGTCGTTTGTCTAACTAAGGCGCGGTGTACAATATGCGCCGCTGTTTCTTCTTTGGCAACCCGTAAGTCGAACGTTTTTTGTCCAACTTCCTCTCCTTGCCAGTTTTTAACTACAGTCTCAACCATTTTTTTGTCCTTTGTCATTTGTCCTTTGTCATTTGTCATTTGTTCTTTGTCATTTGTCTTTAGCTAATGACTAATGACTCATGACTAATGACCATTGACCATTGACTATTTACCAACTTTCTTTGCAGGTACGACACTCACTAAGGCACCTGGTTTACCAGGGATTGCTCCTTTAATGAGTAACAAGTTGCGTTCTGCGTCTACACGCACAACTGTCAATTTACTAATGGTGACGCGGGTACCACCCAAACGCCCTGCCATTCTTTTTCCTGGATACACACGACCGGGTGTTGTACCAGCACCAATGGAACCGGGCGCTCTGTGGTTTTTGGAACCGTGAGACATTGGCCCGCGACCAAAGTTATTCCGTTTTTGGTTGCCTGCAAAACCGCGACCGATGCTTGTACCGATTACATCTACGATTTGACCAGCACTAAAAATATCTGCTTTAATTTCTTGTCCTAATGTGTATTCGCCAGAATTATCTGTGCGAAACTCACTCAGGTGACGTAAAGCTGGGGCTGATGATTTTGCTAAGTGACCCAACAAGGGTTTGTTGAGTGCTTTTGGTTTGACTTCGCCGTAACCAAGTTGAATGGCGGCGTAACCATCAGTTTGTTTTGTTTTAACTTGGGTAACAGTGCATGGCCCCGCTTGAATGACTGTGACAGGAATTGCTGCTCCTGCTTCGTCAAATACTTGGGTCATGCCCAGTTTGGTGCCGAGAATACCTACAGACACAGTAACTGGTTCTCCTTTTTACTTACTGAGCAGATTCATGGGGATATTCGGCGATGTTCCGACTGAGGGAGGACGATCCTCAGCAATTTCCAGCAGTAATTACTGCTTTCTCTTATCCGGAAAACAAAAACCGTTCCCTTACTTTTTAGTGAATCCGTTTACTTGAATTCAGTTGCTTACTAAAACAGCCAAGAGTTGAATTCCCAAAGGAATTACAAACTTTTGACTTTAAGGCAATGCTCTAAAGCTTTGCACTTTGTGCAGCAATGCTTTCGTCCAAGCAATTGCTTAGGCACATTCTGGAGACGGCTCTTTTGGTTGTCTCCATTTTGTAGAAGGACTTAAGTAGTTATTTACCACTCAGTATCCTGATAACTAAGATTTTTGTATTACTACAGCGCTAGTATTACGACTCAGTTTCTACTTTAAACATCACCTTAAACTATTGTTCAAGATTTTGCCTAGTTTATCCGGGTTACAGAATGGAATATAAATTCTACCCTGCTTATGGCTTTGATTACTTAGCCATAATTTTGTTAGTGAACATTCAGGCTTTCTTAGTTTAGCAGTCTCTTGCCATCTTGGGCTAAATCGTAACCTGATTCTACTCAATCAGCTGTTAAATGTTATCCCCATACAAATGAAAAAGAAAAGCGCTATTTTGCCATTTGGTCACAATCTCACATTATAGATGAGGGTGATGATATTTGTCGAGTATTTTGCAAGATAGTTTGTGACAAGGCTTTGGCGAGTCAAGACCACATATATATTATTGAATTATTGAGCGAATAAATTATTAGAGGCCAGTTGTCTGAAGAGATTTGCCTTGTCAGTCAAGGCTTTTGGCTGTTTTGGACTAGTTACTATCCTACAGCACCTTAAATATTTTACTTAACAGTAAATAATAGAGATATGTAAGTGGGATAGGATAAACAAAAATCTATGGCTCTAATTACCACTGGCAATGGTTTCATCCGAGATTTGGAAAAATTTGGCGCTCTCGGTACGTACGTCCCTTTAGAGGGAGGTTTTGAAGGTCGATATCGCCGCCGACTGCGTGCAGCTGGCTATGTGACGTTAAATATGACTGCTAGGGGATTGGGCGATGTGGCTGCTTATCTCACAGGAGTTCATGGAGTCAGACCACCGCATCTGGGTAAGAAAAGTTCTGGTAGTGGTGCGGCTGTGGGTAATGTCTATTATTTACCTCCAATTGTTAACTATCAGTTAGAACAGCTACCACCCAAATCTAAGGGTTTGGTTTTGTGGATTATTGAAGGGCATATTCTGTCTGACCAAGAAATTGAGTTTTTAGCAGAATTGCCTAAATTGGAACCAAAGGTAAAAGTAGTGGTGGAAAGAGGCGGTAGTCGTGCTTTCAACTGGAAGCCTTTGACAGCTACCTTCGCGGTTAGTTCTCAGGCTGTGTAATTATTTTGGATTAATCTTTGGGCGATCGCATCTCTTGTTTTATAGATGCGATCGCTTTTTATATTAAAGTGCGATCGCTCCTAAGTATTAGCTCTCTCGTCCACTGATATCAAGTTAGAAGGCGTACTTTAAGAAAAATGTAACCCCACAGCAATAGAAAAATTTTTATTGTAAACATTTATTTGGACGATCGCTAGTTTGCATTATAGGTGCGATCGCCCAATTTTTTTGATTAAATTGCGATCGCACTGGCTATGTCATAGCAGAACTTTTAGTTCTATTGGCTCATAGCCAATTTGTAGTGGATAGGTTCGAGATAGAGAAGATAATAAGTTTCGATAAATTGTAAGTATCCTGTCGTATAAGTACTGAGTATAAAGTATTAAAAATATTATTTATTTGAGATAGTAGACACAGAAATATACTGAGAAAACAAACCAAAATAGTAGGATAAAGTTTATTCTAAATTTGCTTAATACATAAAAGAATTTATACATTCTACGGAACTTATTCCTTATGCTAGAGAAGTCGGAAATGAGTATAAGAAAATGAATAAAATCTGGCGTATTTTAATGGTTTCCAGCCTAGTTGGATTAGGTACTTTATTTAATGCTAAAGCTCAAGCAGCATCATTTGAGATTGACTCTACCTATACTTTTTTGAAAACCCAGTCTGATACAACTTATTACAATGGTGTTCAGACAATTGCTGGTAATACTAAAGCAATCTCTTTAGCAGATTTGGGTCTTGAAGCTGGAAATACAATTCGTTTAAGTACATCTGGTGCATTTAACTGGAGTGTTTGGAACCCTGGACAAAGAAACGATATGATTGGGGTCTTCAGTGCGTCAGATACATTGCTTAATTCGTCTTTTCAACAGCGCGTGGCTGATGCTATTAGCCTTGATTCTGAAGAGGCGAGTAAGTATGGCTATACAGAAGCAAGCTGGACTTCTAATACTTTATTTGATTCCAGTTATGCCGCTGGCGCTACATTTGATTCAGCAAAAAATGCTTATATGTGTGATGGTGCAAGTTTGAGCGACCCTACTAGAACTTGCGGTCAAAAAACATTGTTTGATGGTGTGTTTGGAATCTTAGGCGAGATGACAATTAAGATTCCCACCAATGCTAAGTTTTTATTCTTAGCGGTTAACGATATTTTTTACAGTGACAATACTGAAAAAATGTTGGTTGATATAACTAATGCAGAATCTGTCAATAACGTAGCCAGCGCCAAATATGTAAATGATACAACCTCTGTTCCTGAACCAAGTGCAGTTGTTGGGATTGCGGCTACACTTGTATTGGCTTTAAGAATGAAGTCGAAAAGACAGGGTGCTAATTAATTTTTTTGTAAGAACTCACGAGTCAGAATCCTAGATAAATAAAGAGTCTGCTAGATAGAAATTTTAATATTCTAATAGTATTTGTTATCAAACTCTAAACCATCTTACTTCTGTATTCTGCATTCTTACATTTTCTTGCCGATTTTATTAGAGAAGGAGAGAAATATTGATTTTGGGAATTTCTATTTACTAATTCTCAAGCTTTGAATTTACTGGACTAAATTTTAGGCGATCGCTCTTTTGAGTTATAGATGCGATCGCCTATTTTTTAAGTAATATTTGCATATTAGGAAATTTAGTAATTAATAATAAGCGAATTTTGTCAGCGATATTATCTATGAGACAAGTTGTAAGCCTAAAAATAGAGCAGCAATAGTTCCTGATACTGAAATTTCACCTTGATGTATTTTATCTAACACTTCGGCAACAGGAATTAAGATTACTTCAATTTCTTCTGTAATATCTAAATTCTGTTCCCCAACTTTTATGACATTCTCAGCTAAAAATAAATGTATGCGGTTGGTATCTTTGCTGGGTTTATCATAAAAAACAGTGACTTTTTTAACTTGTTGAGCAAGATAACCAGTTTCTTCTTGTAATTCTCGGATGGCGGCGATTTCTGCACTTTCTTGCGTAGGGTCAAAATGTCCGGCTGGTAATTCGATAAAAAAATCTGCGACTGCGTGACGGTATTGCCTAACGAAAACAATTTCTTGATTACTGGTAATTGGCAAAATAAGGGCAATTTCTGGTTTAATACTGACAAAATAATCATCAATGACCTTACCGTTAGGTAATTCGATTTTATCTTGCCTGACTCTACACCAAGGATGGTTGAACACCATTTTTGATTGCAAGATTTTCCATTTCTTGAGATTTCTCATAGATGCTAATTAACAAATGTAAAAAAGTATAACAGATGCAGAAAATCAGCTAAAATCCCTTAAACTATTTTCTGCCCTAGCCATCATAGAGCAGACTTATGCAAGTAGAAGTCAAGGTATTTACTGTCAATAAACGATTTCCCTTAACTATTAGTCGGGGTACAACGGCACAGACAACGAATGTATGGGTAAAAATTTCGCAAGATGGCGTTGAGGGCTGGGGTGAAGCATCACCATTTGGTGTCGGAAATCATGCTCAAAAAACCGAGCAAATCAAAGATGCTATCGAGAAAGTTATACCATTATTAACAACTTTTAGTCCTTTGCAGAGACAGCAAGTTGAGCAATTATTAATTCAACAGCAGATTCCTTCTGCGGCGCGGGCGGCGGTGGATATGGCGATGCACGATTGGTTGGGTAAGTTTGTTGGCTTACCACTGTGGCAGATTTGGGGATGCGATCGCAATCTCATTGTCCCGACTTCGGTAACTATTGGTATAAATTCACCAGAGGGCGCTAGGGAGAGGGCGCGGGACTGGTTAAATTATCTGGATGTCCGGCTGTTTAAGGTCAAATTAGGTAGTCCCGATGGCATTGATGCAGATCAGCAAATGCTATTAGCAGTCCAACAAGAAGCACCAAACCTAGAATTTTTTGTGGATGCAAACGGTGGTTGGAGTTTACCAGATGCAATTAAGATGTGTCATTGGCTGGCTGATTTAGGTGTAAAGTATGTAGAACAACCACTGGCAAGGGGTCAGGAAGAAAGTTTAGCCGCACTCAAACAAGAGTCACCCCTACCGATTTTTGTTGATGAAAGTTGCTTTACTAGCGTTGATATTCCCCATTTGGCGAACTACGTGGATGGAATTAATATCAAACTGATGAAGTCAGGGGGTTTAACCGAAGCATTGCGGATGATACACACAGCGCGGGCTTATGGTTTACAAGTGATGTTTGGCTGCTATTCTGACAGTTCACTAGCTAACACAGCCGCAGCACAATTAGCACCACTCGCTGATTATTTAGATTTAGACAGTCATCTGAACTTAGTTGATGACCCGTTTATGGGTGCATTAGTAGTAGAAGGAAAAGTTTTACCAAACGATTTACCAGGCTTGGGGGTACAATACAGTGCGTTTGCCGCTTAATCAACGAATCGCTATTCTGCTGCATGAAGGAACTACAGGAACACAGGGCAAAACAGGGTTGGCAATTTTACGCTACAGTGAAGCCCCGATTGTCGCAGTTATTGATAAGGTAACTGCTGGTAGGTCTTTGCCAGAATTAACAGGTATCAAGCGTGATGTGCCGATTGTGGAATCTGTCACCGCAGCTTTGGCATATAAACCAGAAGTATTGGTAATTGGGATTGCACCCAAAGGTGGTGCTGTACCCGATGATTATTGGGTAGAAATCAAAGATGCGCTAGAGGCTGGGATGTCTTTAGTGAATGGTTTACACACACCATTGGCGACAATGGCAGAGTTAAATGCAATTCTCAAACCTGGACAGTTAATTTGGGATGTCCGCAAAGAACCACCAAATATAGAGGTAGCGAGTGGAATGGCGCGGACGCTTCCCTGTCGCCGTGTGTTGACAGTGGGAACAGATATGGCGATTGGGAAAATGTCTACTAGTTTAGAACTACACTGGGCGGCAAAGTTGCGGGGTTGGCGTTCTAAGTTTATTGCTACAGGTCAAACTGGTTTGATGTTAGAAGGGGATGGTATAGCTTTAGATGCAGTCCGAGTAGATTTTGCGGCTGGTGCTGTGGAACAAATAGTGATGCGTTATGGCAAAAACTATGACATTCTGCAAATTGAAGGACAAGGTTCGCTGTTACATCCTGGTTCTACAGCTACCTTGCCTTTGATTCGCGGTTCTCAGCCCACACAATTGATATTAGTACATCGAGCGGGACAAACCCACAACCGGAATAATCCTCATGTCCCGATTCCACCGTTAACGAAAGTGATTCAAATGTATGAATCTGTAGCGAGTGCGGGTGGTGCTTTTGGGAAAGTACCTGTGGTGGGTATAGCATTAAATACTGCACATTTAGATGAATTTGCTGCCCAAGAAGCGATCGCTCAAACTACAGCCGAAACCGGTTTAGCTTGCACCGATCCGGTGCGTTTTGGTGCTGGATTGTTGTTAGATGCAGTGATGCGGAGTGAAGTATGACAGCTGAAGTATGAAGTCTAAAATTTCAGACTTCATACTTCACACTTTAGACTTTGTTTCACAGCGATCGCAAATTCCCTGCACAGTCACTTCATATCTTTCTGCTTTCAATCCAGACCGCAGTTTGTTCAAATCAATACACTCAAATGTATCCCAGCCAATATCTTCAATAGCACCACAACACTTGCAGCGAAAATGATGATGTAGTCCCACATTGGCATCATAACGAGATACACCTTCTTCTAACAGCACTTCTCGGACTAAGCCTACCTCACGTAATGCTTGCAATGCCGCATAAACAGTGGCTTGGGATGAAGTTGGCGCATCCTGATTCAAGTTTGTCAGAATTTGATCTACCGTAGGATGGTCTTCTCGTGCCAGTAGATTTGCGTATACTGCGAAGCGCTGGGGAGTCACTCGCAATCCTTTGCTCTTGAGTGTTTTGACAATCTCATCAGCTTTTTGCTGCATAGCATTTACTTGAATCACATTAACAGACCTAAGATTGTTATTATAACGTTTCTTCTCTTGGCATTTCACCTATTTCAGAAATATAGATTTAATAGAGTATTTATAACTATTTTATCTTTCTGAAATCATAATTATTCTGGTTTCAAAATAAGAAAGTTTATACCCTGAGATTGTAGTAAAACAGTGGCGATCGCTCTAGGCGGATAGGGTCAGTTACTCATAGCATTAAAACAGCCCCTTTGCATAAACAAACTCAGCATGAAACGAACCAGGAAGTCTCTGCTGCTCACCTTGAGTTGGATATTGTTGTCAGTTAGTACTTCAATTGTAATTATTCTGACGCAACCTTTAGCACCTGTTCCAGCCCAAGAACCTACAACTACAACTGTAGAAACAAAAGATACACCCAATTCCGAAAGTCCAAAGCCAAATCAGACCGAAAAACCAGATGCGGCGGCGGAACCTGCACTCACTCCCGAAGAAATTGCGCGTCAACAGAAGTTTATCGCCGCAGACAAGTTATATCTCGCCGGAAATATTACTGATGCGGAAAAACTCTATCGGGAAGTAAAAACACCATTTACGAGCACAGATATTGCAACTCAAGAACGCAAACCAGCGATTCTTGACCCGATGCAACTATCACCAGCTGGCAAAGTTTACTGGCGAGAATCAGAGGCGGGAATTGCGGCTAAATTGCAAACTAGAACAGAAGTACCGTTGAAGTTACTAGTCGAGCAGTATCCTGAATTTATTCCTGGTCATATTCGCTATGCTGAGATTCTCAAGCAATATAATCGCCCCAAAGAAGCTGTAGATATTTTAGAACGAGCATCATCACTATATCCCGATCAGCCAGATTTAATTAAAGCCAAAGTTACAGCACTAGCTGATGAAAAAAAATGGATGGAAGCATCGTTAGCAGCGCGTCAATTTGCCATTCTTTATCCTCGTGATCCGCAAGCCGAGGAATTTACCCAACTTGCAGAAAAAAATCTCAAACGCTATAAAGCCCATATCCGCGAAGAAATTAGAGGTAATACTCTCGCTAACATTATTACAGGTGCAGTTGGGTATGCTGTCACAGGGAGCTTGTTAGGGCCGTTTTCTGCCTTAGACTCTACCATCTTGCTGCTGCAAGGAGAAGGTGCGGTGGGTGAGTCGGTAGCTAAACAAGCCAAACAACAGCTACCATTAGTTAAAGATGAGGAAGTGCTGGCCTACATTAACGAAATTGGGCAAAAACTAGTCAAAGTTTCAGGACGCACCGAATTTAAATATGAATTTTTTGTTATTCCTGAAGAAGAATTAAATGCCTTTGCCTTACCAGGAGGTAAAGTTTTTATTAATGCTGGTGCGATCGCTAAAAGTAAATCCGAAGCTGAAATAGCTGGGTTAATCGGTCATGAATTATCTCACGTAGTTTTATCCCACGGTTTTCAATTAATTACCCAAGGAAACCTGATTTCTAACGTTACTCAATATCTGCCTTTTGGTGGTACATTCGGTCAACTCTTTTCTCTCAGCTACAGCCGTGAAATGGAACGTCAAGCAGATGTTCTTGGTACTCGCTTGATTGTGGCTAATGGCTATGCTGCTGATGGGTTGCGTAACTTAATGGCGACGCTGCAAAAGCAACAAAAAAATGCTCCTCCTACTTGGTTATCATCCCACCCAGGCGGTAAAGAACGAGTGAGTTATCTAGAAAACTTGATTACCCGTGGTAACTACAACCGCTACAGCTACGAAGGAGTTGAACGTCACACAGCCATTCAAGCAAAAGTCAAACAACTGTTGAAAGAGAAAAAAGAACGAGAGGAGAAAAAGCGGCGTTCTGAATGAATCAAAAAACAAATTTCTGCGTCACTGTAATTATCAATTAGCTAACCTCATATCTACTAAAGGATAATTTATGAAATTACAACCCTTG
The DNA here is from genome assembly GCA_003990705.1 of Nostoc sp. HK-01. Classification (GTDB taxonomy): domain Bacteria; phylum Cyanobacteriota; class Cyanobacteriia; order Cyanobacteriales; family Nostocaceae; genus Nostoc_B. Next base: position 5,235,746 of record AP018318.1, on the reverse strand, counting down.
AAGCTATTATGTTTAAGCGGTTTGGGCTTATCCTTGTTTTTGGGTAATTCTGCCGCCTTTGCCCAAGTTAACGACGGTGGTGGTATCGTTGTACCTACTACTTCCGATCCCTATCCATCTGGTTCATCAAATCCTGTTGATACAACAACAGGTGTACCCACTTCCTCAACAGGTACTGTAGTTACTGGTACTAGATTTAGCTGCCAAAATACTAACGGTCAATACGTTGTTATGTATCAGCCCGAAAGTCAACCAGGAAGATTCTTCCCTTGGGCGGCTCCTGCACAATTGGGCGGTGGTTGGGATCCCTATAAACGTTGTGTTACCATTGCTCAACGCTTAGAAGAATATCGTCCCGATGGCTTGCAAGAACTCCAAACAGGTTTCTTAAACAACGAAAATATTGTCTGTGTTACCACCGAAGCTAACTCTAGCTGTCGCATTGTCTTGACAGTACCACGGGATAAAGACCCATATACTGTCCGCAATAGCATTTTCCAAAACTTAATTTCTGCGGATGATGGTCAACAAACTACGGCTGTGAATACTTTCCGCAACAATAGAGGTGGAGTAGATGAAATCTACAACATAGGTCGCACAATTTTGGGTGGAAGCAATCGTCAAGTTAGCTCATCAAAAAGTGGAATTAATCTCAAACCTTTTCTCGATCGCAAAGATGGTGGAACTGGGACAAAATTACGTAATGGTGTTGCAATTCGCCGTCAAACTCCTACTCAATCTCAAAATCGGACTCGCTTAAATCCTGGCAATTTCCGTTAACAGATTGTGATTTTATAGTCTCAAATGTTGTTTTTCAGTAGATAGGGAAAGAGAGGAAGCTAAAGAAAGCACGAAAAGTTCTAGTTTTCCTCATTCCCTTTATCCTACTCATACTGTACGTTTCAGTAATGAACAAATCAACGCCATTAGTATGAAATCGCTCAGTTGCTAAGGGGTGGGATACTGGAAATTGCTAAGAAAGTTCCTGCACTTTTATGCAAATTAATTATTCCCGCGTTATACATTTAAGCCATATTATTGATAGAAATATTCCTTTATGGCCGGGCGACCCACCAGTAGAATTTACCACTGTTGCGGATATTGCCGACGATGGTTACTATCTGCGGCGTTTTGCTTTGGGTGAACATAGTGCTACCCATATCAACGCCCCCAATAGTTTTGATCCTGCTGGCGCGGGAATTGATGAATATGCGGCGGACTCACTAGTATTATCGGCGGTAGTGATAGATATCTGCGAAGTTGCAGTTGATAATCCTGATTACGCTTTGAGTATCACTGATATTCTGGCTTGGGAGGAAAAATATGGTGTTATTAAAAGCGGTAGTTTAGTGCTACTTTACACTGGCTGGCAGCATAAGTGGACAGATAGAAACGCATTCTTTAACCAAGATGCTCAAGGAATTACGCACTTTCCAGGGTTTAGTAGTGATACTACGCAGTTTTTGTTGGATAAACGACAAATTGCAGGTGTAGGAATTGATACTCACGGTGTTGACCCCGGACAAGACCACAATTTTACGACTAACCGTTTAGTGTTGGCACAACAAGGCATTATTTTGGAGAATTTGACGAATTTAGATAAATTACCACCTCAAGGTACTACATTAGCGATCGCAATTCTCAGATTACGTGGTGGTTCTGGTTCTCCTGTGGGTGTGTTGGCTTTTCTGCCTTAACTTTTGTGTATAAATTTCGCATCTGATTTAATTTAAAAAACAAATCAAACAATTTGACCTCAGAAAACTTTTCAAACATCCTTTAATATCGTGTTCAGTCTCGAAATAATTATCATTAAGACCGCAGAGGGAGCAGAGGATCGGGTTTTTACATTTCTGCACAGATTTCTGGAATTATCACTAATTACCTGAACTTGATATAACAAACTCAACTAATTGCATAGTTGCATTTATATAAAAAGAGTTAGAGAGAAAGTGCGATCGCACTTTCTCTCTAAAATGCTCAGATACAGAACTAGACAGTATAAATTAATATAAAAACTTTGTTATTCAGATTCAAATACATGTAAGCCAAAGGATGGGATATTTTTTCTCCCATATTATTGACATAATTAGCAGTATATGTATAGAATAGCAATTTGTGGAAACTTTACCTCTTAATATAAACGCTTGGCTAACGTCATTGTCATAGGTGCTCAGTGGGGCGACGAAGGGAAAGGCAAAATCACTGACTTACTCAGCCGCTCCGCAGATGTAGTGGTACGTTACCAAGGGGGTGTCAATGCTGGGCATACGATCGTAGCCCAGAATCAAACTTTTAAACTCCACCTGATTCCCTCTGGTATTTTGTATCCAGATACCGAGTGCATCATTGGCTGTGGGACAGTCATTGATCCACAGGTTTTGATTGCAGAACTCGACCAACTAGAAAAACTTAATATTTCCACTGCCAAACTGTTGATCTCTGAGACAGCCCACGTCACGATGCCCTACCATCGGTTGATTGACAAAGCATCAGAAGAACGGCGGGGAACTCATAAGATCGGCACTACAGGTCGAGGAATTGGTCCAACTTATGCTGATAAATCAGAGCGTACAGGCATCAGAGTTTTAGATTTGATGGACTCAGAAGGTCTGCGCGACCAGTTAGAGTGGACAATCAATTATAAAAATGTCCTTTTAGAAAAACTTTACAACCTGCCGCCCCTAGACCCCAAGCAAGTAATTGAAGAGTATTTGGGGTATGCTGATCGATTGCGTCCGTATGTAATTGATACATCGTTGAAAATATACGATGCCATTCTCCGGCGACGCAACATTTTATTTGAAGGAGCGCAAGGCACACTCCTAGACTTAGATCATGGGACTTATCCTTATGTTACCTCGTCTAACCCCGTAGCGGGTGGAGCTTGCGTCGGTACAGGGTTAGGGCCGACAATGATAGATCGGGTAATTGGAGTATCCAAAGCCTACACAACCCGTGTGGGAGAAGGGCCTTTTCCCACAGAGTTAGACGGAGATTTGGGAGAACATCTGTGCGATCGCGGTGCGGAATTCGGCACAACCACCGGACGTAAACGGCGCTGCGGTTGGTTTGATGCAGTAATTGGTCGCTATGCTGTCCGCATTAACGGTATGGATTGTATGGCAATTACTAAACTTGATGTTCTCGACGAATTAGAAGAAATTCAAGTTTGTATTGCCTATGACATAGATGGTGAACGTTGCGAACACTTCCCCACCAGTTCCCGTCAGTTTGCCCGTTGTCGCCCCATCTACAAAACCATGCCAGGATGGCAGAAGTCTACAAGTGACTGCCGCACCCTAGAAGACTTGCCACAGCAAGCACTAGACTACCTCAAATTCTTAGCAGAATTGATGGAAGTGCCGATCGCGATCGTCTCTTTAGGCGCAAGCCGCGACCAAACCATAATTGTAGAAGACCCCATTCACGGCCCCAAACGTGCATTACTGCACGCAGACGGCACACCCGCCTCCTTGCTGAGTGCATAGTATTTAGTCAATAGTCCATTGACCATTGACCATCGACCATTGACCATTGACAAAGGACAAATAACATGGCTGTGACAGTTGAATCTCAAAAGCGCCCAGAAGGCAGTAAACCAAATGCTTTACGTCGTTCTGGTTTAATCCCCGCCAATTTGTACGGACATAACGGTACAGAGTCTATTTCTTTGGTAATTGATGCCAAAGTTGTTGAACGCCTGCTGAAAAAAGCTGCGGTTAACAAGACAGAAATTGAACTCAGCATTCCCGATCTTGAGTGGACTGGTAAAACAGTTTTAAAAGAAGTTCAAGTTCATCCAGCCAAGGGTACACCTTACCACTTGAGTTTTTATGCTGGTAATAATCAAGGTTAGAACAGGTGTATGACCTGTCTTTAACAACACTCTAAATTAGTGATAATTGCTGATGATGCCAGGGGTAAAACCCTGGTTTTTTGTTAAGCTACAAACGTGAATATTTAAATTAAAAATTGCAACCGCCGATTTACGCCGATGCACGCCGATGATTTGAGATAATAATCTGCGGTTTAAAAACTAATACTGGCAATATGACAGAAGTAACTCTTCCAGCTTTAATTCAGCAGATGTTACAGCCGGGATTTTATCCCCACCCTGTAACAGAACCTATTCAACTCAGCCAAACCCACGTTTCTTATGTATTGCTGACGGGAGATTACGCCTACAAGCTGAAGAAACCAGTCAATTTTGGGTTTTTGGATTTTTCGACTTTGGAAAAGCGGCGGCATTTTTGTCAGGAAGAGTTGCGCCTTAATAAACGAGGAGCCGCTGAACTGTATTTGGAAGTGTTACCCATAACTTTGGAAGGAGAGGAATATCGTCTAGGAGGAACAGGAGAAGCTGTAGAATATGTAGTCAAAATGCGTGAGTTTCCCCAAAAAACCCTATTGAGTAACTTATTTGCAGAGGGCAAGTTGAATGAAGCTAACTTGAAAGAATTGGGACGGGTTGTAGCTCAGTATCATGCCAAAACCGAGACAAATGATTATATTCGGAGTTTTGGCGAAGTATCGCAAGTGCGGGCTGCATTTGATGAGAATTATGAGCAAACTGAGAAATATATCGGTGGCCCCCAGACACAGCAGCAGTTTGACGAAAGCAAAGCTTATACAGATAAGTTTTTTGCTGAAAGGCAAGAGTTATTTCAAAAAAGAATTCAAAACCACCGTATTCGAGAATGTCACGGAGACTTACACCTCCGCAATATTTGTTTATGGCAAGAGAAAATTTTGCTATTTGATTGCATAGAGTTTAACGAACCATTCCGCTTTGTTGATGTCATGTTCGATGTTGCTTATGCGGTGATGGATTTGGAAGCGCAAGAACGTCAAGACTTAAGTAATGCTTATTTAAATACTTATTTAGAGCAGACTGGTGATTGGGAAGGCTTAGAGGTATTGCCTATATATTTAAATCGGCAGTCTTATGTAAGGGCAAAAGTAACGTCATTTTTATTAGATGATCCTGGTGTACCAGCAGAAGTAAAACAAGAGGCGACAAAAACCGCAGCCAAATATTACAAGCTGGCTTGGGAATATACTCAACCCAAACAAGGACGGCTGATTTTAATGTCGGGTTTATCAGGTTCTGGTAAGAGTACAACAGCCAAATATTTAGCTCGACAATTTAATGCGATTCATATTCGCTCAGATGCTGTACGCAAGCATTTGGCAGGAATTTCTTTGTCAGAACGTGGGGGTGATGATTTGTATACCTCAGAAATGACCCAGAAAACATATACACGGTTGTTGAACTTGGGAACTATACTAGCTAATCAAGGTTTCACAGTGATTTTAGATGCTAAGTATGATCGACAACAACAACGCCAAGAAGCTATTTCCCAAGCAAAAAACTACCAACTACCTCTCCAGATTATCCACTGCACAGCACCCGTCGAAGTAATTCAAGAGCGTCTGATCAATCGTACTGGTGATATTGCTGACGCTACGGTAGATTTATTAGCATCACAACTCAAACAAGCTGAAGCTTTTACTGAAGCAGAAACATCTTACGTTCATACTTGGGATACCACTCAAGCAAACGAGGCACAATTAAAACTTCTGAGCGAAAAAAGGGTTTAAAGGGTAAGGGGGTAAGGTATTAGTTAAAATTTTGTCCCTACCCCTACACCCTTACACCCCTATACCCTTATACCCTTACTGGACTCATGGCTAAAAATAACAACTTATTTAATTTCACCCCTGACTTTATTTCGCAATTAATATTTGGGTCATTTTTAACCTTCATTTTAATATTGACTGGTTCACCCGCATCTCTGAGTATTTTCTTAGGAATTCTGGGTGGGTTCACCTTGGGTTGGATGACCAGTGTGAGTAAAAATAGTCCCCAAGCGCCAACAGTCGCCTCTTCTGATGGTATTGATGCCGGACTTAAATACTGGTTATTTTTCTTACTAGGCTTTGTGTGGTTGGGTTACTCAGCACCGATGAGTATCTTGCTAGGGGGAATAGGTGCTATTGGTAGCGGCTGGATTATTGCTTGGTGGGGTAGCAAAGAAGAAACTAGAACTCAGCTACCAGTTGAAACTATAGAAGAGGGAGAAGAAAGACCAAGCCTCAGATCTACTACACAGCAAAAAAGAAGACCTACTCGTCGCTTCCGTCGCGCTAGAGGGATTAATTTTAGATTTTGGGAAAGGTAATGAATAAAGGCAAAAGACAAAAGGCAAAAGGCAAAAGTTATTGTTACTGACATCTTTTCAGTTTTCATTTAGCATTAGTAACCAATATGTTTTTATACCTTTCTAAGTTGCTGCCACTGTTTTTTTATCCTTTAGGATTAGCCAGTGTGAGTTTAGTAGTGGCTTTGATCACAGTATGGAAACAACCGCGCACAGCAACAGCTGCGATCGCCTTTTCTTTAAGCTTATTATTACTTTGTAGCAATGCTTGGGTGGCTAAGGCACTGGTGCGATCGCTAGAATGGCAAAATCTCCCATCTCAGCAAATGCCAAATGCTGAAGCAATTATAGTTTTGGGTGGTGTAACTAAATCAGCCTTTTTTCCGAGACCTGATGTTGATTTAAGTGAACAAGGCGATCGCATCATCTATGCAGCACAGCTATATCGTCAAAAAAAAGCACCTGTAATTATTGTGAGTGGTGGTCGCATCGACTGGCGAAATGGTGGTACGCCAGAATCAACAGATATGGCCAGTATTCTGACAGAAATCGGTGTACCATCACAGGCAATTATTGAAGAACCATTATCTCTCAATACTTATCAAAATGCGGTGAATGTCAAGAAAATTTTGCAGTCTCGTGGTATTCACAAAGTGTTATTGGTGACTTCGGCTATGCACATGCCGCGATCGCTGAAAATTTTCCGCCGTCAAAGCATTGATGCTATCCCTGCGCCGACTGATTTTCTCGTTACTCAAGGCGAACTACAAGAACTTGGTAGTACACCCAAAGCAGCTTTACTCAATTTGTTACCGAATACAGATAACCTACATCAATTTACTAATGCTTTGAAAGAATATATAGGTAATTTGATTTATGGCTTACGTGGCTGGCTTTAAAAATTGTTGCGTGGTAGCCAGTTATCTCAGCCGCAGTCGTGTTGTTGCTAATAGCTATAATTTCAATAGTCTGGAAGTTTTGGTGGTTGAATCTCTCAAGACCCAGAACACTATGTTGTGAGAATCATGCGTCAAGAATTACCTCATATTATTCCCTCTCCCCAACCTGAAGTTGAAGCAACTTTTAGTGGGTACCAAACCACCCATGAATTTTATTATGAAGTTCAGCAACGCTTAGAGTTTCAACGTTATTGTCAATGGTATGACGCTGAAGCAAAATATCACCGTCAAGAACTTAAAAAAATGCGCGGCGAACTCAACATTTTTCGGTGGTTCCTTCGCCGCTTTTGAGAAGTTTAGATAATTTCTAACTCATTCTCGCGCAAGTGGGCTTTAAATTTTTTACTAAACTGAACTAATACTGGCAAGTTAGCACTTACAGGTCTATCTTGCCATTGAGTCACAATATCCACAATTTCGCCTTCTGAGCCTTTGAGGTCAAAAGCTTGAGAGCGATGTTCAGGATGATGGTAGACTACTACCGATTGATTAACACGGACGCGATCGCCAACTTTCATAAGAACATTTACACCTAGCTTTTGCGGTTCTACAAGCATCTCCACAGCCATCCCTCATCGAACTTGCTGCTCGAAAAACAAACTGTTGAGAACAGTTTTTTCCCATATCATCAAGACAAACGCTCTATTTTATGCGTTTATCACTTTTATACAAACAAAGCCTGACCGTGCAGGCTTTGTTCATAGTTAATCAGCGACAAATGTCTCACTGCTTTTTTCCTCGTTGCACTTGTCCACGCTTGCTGGTGTCTCAAAAGCGCTTTTTTGAGGATTTGTCAGCTAACAGGCTAAGAAAGACTCGTTTTACGCAATGTGCAACTTTATCTCAAACCTAACCCCCAACCCCTTCCCTTGTAGGGAAGGGTAGCAAGAATTAAAGCCTCTCTCCGTTGCGGGGAGAGGTTTGGAGAGGGGTTTTAAAAGGTAAGTCGCACATCGCGTTATTTTAGTTTTTCTGTGCGTTTTAACGACAGTTCCAATTCTACATCAAATGGATATGACGTTCCTAGATGCTGTGTCTGACAGTCATAGAACTTATGCACAAAGGTTTGTTGTTGAGATTGGGTAAGCTGGTGTGCATTCAAGTTACAAATTCTCTGGTTGAGACTGTCATTAGTCATTTGTCATTTGTCAAGACAAATAGACTGTATTGGTTGAGGTAATTTCTGACATCCTTGCTGGAATGTTTGGGGGTTTAGTAGCCACCAAGCGAATAATCCCAAAGTTGTACTTCCAACTAACACGGCTAATAATCCGCCAACGAGTACTAAAGGCTTACTTCGACGAGGTTTTTTGATTGGTGTGGGTATTGGTGGAGGTGTTGGTTCCTCTGTCAAATCCAAATCTAATAAGGCTTGAGCGCTTTCTGCCAAAGCAGGTTCTTCTAATTCTGGTGTTTCTGGTTCAACAATCTCTACTGGTGGCGATACTAAAGTTACTGGCACTAAGTATTCTTTAGAAAGACGGCAAAGAGTGAGAACAACCGACGTGTTATCATGACCGTTTTTTTGATTGGCAAAATTAATCAAATTCTGGACAGTTTCTGCAATTGAGAGTTCACCTGTTAATACTGGGATGGCAAACTCTTGCCAAGAATGTTCCACCCAATCGTTATCACTTAAACCGTCAGAACACAGCAATAATAATCCTTCTTCATCAATGATGAATCGTTGAATTGACAGCCGCAGAGATTCTGCATCTTTTGTGCCTAATGCTTGAGTCAAAGCCGTTGCATCTCCTCGCTGGAGTGCTTGACGATATAAACTTCTGCCATAACGGACTTCTCGCCACGCTACATCATCATCCACGGTGAGTAACTGGCAGTAGTTACGGGTTATCCAGTAAGCGCGGCTATCGCCAATATTAGCTAAATAAAGTTCATGGGCATTATCAGATATCCATCCTGAGATTGTGGCGATTCTTTGGGGTAATTGCAGTGCCATCACCAAGGTTGTCGCCATACGTTCTCTACCTTGGCGTTTCTGTTCATCATTGCGTGAGCAAATTAAGTTATTGACTACCCGCAAGCTGGCTTCTAGCTGTTCTTGCAATAATTTTGGCGCTACGGGTTCAGTTTGTTCGGCGACTTCTGCTAATAAGGCACGGATTTGCAATTTTAATGATTGTACTGCCATTTGGCTGGCAACTTCACCACCTTGATGTCCACCAATGCCATCACAAACCATCGATAAGCGCGGCATGAGTGGATTATATGGTTCATCTGTACTTGGATAGCAAGTGTCTTCGTTTTGGGTGAGTTCTGTGCCTATATCTGTTGCGCCTGCAACTTGCAAACTAAGAGGTAATTCAGCAGCGGCTGAGAGTAAAAGCGTATTAAGTTGAGTGGTGATAGTTTCTAAATCTACTGGGCGATCGCACATTTGCTCAACTATCTTCTGCAATGATTTAGCTATCTGTGGTTGTGCTAATGCTATCCAAGGTTGCCAAGACTTTCCTAAATCACGTAAGCTGGGTTTTTCATCAATTTGGGTGGGATGCAGTTCTAACAAACGCACACACCAACCTTGAACACGTAAATTATCGGGAATTAGTAAACTTTGCTCAACTCCCTGTTCTGCTAAGGGTTGCCAAAGTTGGAGAATTTGCCATAGCCAATAAACTTGTCTAACTGCTGTGGCTTGTTCCCAAGCATCAGTGATGGTGGGATAAAGGTTGCCTGTTGCATCTATCGGCACATTTTCTAGTAAGAGAATATCATCTTCATCCTCAAAAAAAGCCACCCCATAGACTTGAGGAAGATGTAACTGCTGTTGATATAGCTTTAAGTAAGGAATAACGGCTTTTGGTAAATCTTGTAAGGTTTCTGGTGGTAGCCCTGGTTGAGTATCTAGCCATATTTGTTGTTGAATAACTTCATATCGCTCTGCAACTTGCGTTTCGGGTAGAATATTGGCGGCTAAAGTGCCAGTAGCCCAGAGGTAACGGTGAATTAAAGGAGTTTGACAATTGGTACAGATGCGCTCTTCTATAGAATTAGCCGGGCGATCGCACGTTGGATTTATACAATAAATTATGCGTTGAGTAGAAATCATCATAAATAAGACTTACGCATTAATAAAGAATTTCATCCAGATATTTGGTGATCATTATAGTAGGGGCGATCACCGTGCATCGCCAATGATGACAAATGGCGACCAATAAAAGGGATGACGCTCAATTTGCTTTAACTTGGCTTGTTGTAATGCTTCTCCTTTAGTCTTACCTTGCTGGAGATTTGTATAAAAATCAATCATAAGTTTTTGGGTTGAGTCGTCTTCAACCGCCCACAAACTCGCCATCACTGCTTTAGCGCCAGCGCGTTCAAATATATAAGCAACACCAGCAATACCTACGCCTTTATCATCAATTTTTTTGGCAGTTTGACAAGCACTCAGGGTCAATAATTGTGTACCTTTTAAACCTAAAAATGCTGCATCAGCAATGTTAAACTGTGCATCGGCAAACAGCAATGAATTATTTTTTAAATTTATTGTTGTACAGTCGGCATTTTGGAAGCAGCCATGAGTTGCTAAATGGACAAAATTAAAGCGAAAGACCTGATTTTTGAAATTTGCCAGGGTGGCTTTATTGCCAGGATAAACTTCGCTTCCTGGTAGTAATTTCTTGATTTCGGTAACTTCTGTTTCTGCACCTGGTAAATTCTGCGATTCACGAGGTACAGGATTACCAAAAGCCAAAACTTTTGGTGCTTGGCTTGTAGTTTCTTTTGATGAACTTAAAGAACTTGTAGAAATGCGGCTGAGATAATTAACGGGATATTTTTGGATTAAATACTTGTCTGTTTTGCTGTCTCTGAGGGTTTCAAAAGGGAGATAGCTGAATTTGCCTGTGGCGATGATGCTTAATTGCTTGGGTTGCAATTTTTGGATTTCAGCTTCTACAGGTCGAATGAGAATATCATATAATTTAGTGCTATTTTCTGCAAAGCCAAAATCACTGTCATCTTCTAATTGCTCTAGATATTGGGTAAGAAGTTGATCAAATTCATCTGGTTTAATTAATGTTTTAATAACGGTTACTTTATTCTTAGTTAAGATAAATATTGCTAAAGACTTTGGTATACTTCCCGCATTAGTCAACAAGACTGGTTGAATTATTACTGTGTCGGCGGAGATAGATGATTTAAGCTTGTCAATATCGGCGGGTGTGGTTTCAAAAAGTTCGGCAACTTCGGGAAATTGGCGAGATACATCTGTGGCTTGCTGATAAACTTGTGTTTCTAATTGGCGAATTTTTTCAGCGAAGTCTGCGGAAAAGTTATTTTGCAGTTGTTGTCGTTGAGTTTCTAGTTGTTGATTTTTTAAATTCCAATTATTAATAGCTTGTTGGGCTGCGGGGTTGGCAACTTTGGCATTAATTAGACGATTGTAGTCAGCTAAATCAGCAGTGCTGAACAGGTTAACCCAAGCAAAAGCTTGGTCATTTTTCTTTTGATTAATCAAGACATCGACTAGAGCAGTTGCACTCCAGTCATATTGCGGTAAAAACTTTTGGCGATGTTCTTGCTTTAAACCCCGACGCAATTCTAAATTGATTTGCAGAGATTTTTCTAAATCAGTAATGGCTTTAATTGGTCGATTTATATTATGAAATAATATACCTCTATTAGCCAATGTAGCAGCTTCCCGCACGCGATCGCCCACAGCACGAAAAAGGGGCAGAGCTTGGTTGTAATATGACAATGCCTGCTGCTGTTCTCCTAATGCCCAGTAGACTGCACCAATACTAGTGAGAGTAGCAGCTTCCCCCATGCGATTGCCCACGGCACGAGAAAGGGGCAGAGCTTGGTTGTAATATGACAATGCCTGCTGCTGTTCTCCTAATGCCCAGTAGACTAGACCAATGTTATGGAGAGTAATAGCTTCCGCCTCCCGATCGCCCACGGCACGAGAAAGGAGCAGAGCTTGGTTGTAATATGACAATGCCTGCTGCTTTTCTCCTAATGCGTCGTAGACTGCACCGATACTAGTAAGAGTTCTGGCTTCCCCCGCGCGATTGCCCACGGCACGAGAAAGGGGCAGAGCTTGGTTGTAATATAACAATGCCTGCTGCTGTTCTCCTAATGCCCAGTAGACTAGACCAATGTTATTGAGAGTAATAGCTTCCCCCGCGCGCTCGCCCACGGCACGATATAGGGGCAGAGCTTGGTTGTAATATGACAATGCCTGCTGCTGTTCTCCTAATACGAAGTAGACTGCACCAATACTAGTGAGAGTAGCAGCTTCCCCTACGCGATCGCCCACGGCACGAGAAAGGGGCAAAGCTTGGTTGTAATATGACAATGTCTGCTGCTGTTCTCCTAATACGGAGTAGACTTGACCAATGTTATGGAGAGTAGCAGCTTCCCCCACGCGATCGCCCACGGCACGAAAAAGGGGTAGAGCTTGGTTGTAATATGACAATGCCTGCTGCTTTTCTCCTAATGCGGAGTAGCAAAATCCAAGCCACAAAAGTGCGGTTGCTTCTAGCTTTTGGTCTTTGTGTTCTTGTGCCATAACCAAAACTTGCTGGAATATGGGGATGGCTTGTTGATATTCTTGTTGTTCTCTCTTTTGTATTGCCTGTTGTAGTAGTTTTTCAGTTGTTTGTGCTTGGGGTGTTTCCGTTTCTCCCCAACTGGGTTGAGCTATGAGTGTCACTGTTAAGGGCGTTAGGTAAACACATACAGCTAATACACTGGTAAGAATTTTTTGCATATTGCAGTTTGATTTGGTTGGGGAAAATTGAGAAGTTTAGAGGATGTTTTTAAAGTTTGCTTGTTGGTGACGTTCGCCCTGGAGATCCCCCCAACCCCCCTTAAAAAGGGGGGCTAATAATTCTCTTAAAGTCCCCCTTTTTAAGGGGGATTTAGGGGGATCTTCTACAAATGCTCAAGCGATCGCATTTTTGCAAATACTACATTTTTATATACTAGGGCGATCGCAATCTCAAATTTGATGCTATCTAAAGTTACTTCCGCTTTCCTAGAAGTAACTTCTGCTTTCTTGAAAATAACTTCCGCTTTCCCGGAAGTAACTTTTGTTGTTCTTGAAGTAACTTCTGCTTTAGGGAAAGTAACTTTTGTTGTTCTTGAAGTAACTTCTGCTTTTACATTTCCGTGTTTCCCTCAGTCTGTAGTAGTTTCCGCTTTAACATTGATTATTTAACAAAAATCAATGATTTTACGTATGGCAACTTTTTATACAATTGTTCACTATAGAGTAAAGGTTAACTCAAAAAATGAGTATTAATTATGTCAAGAAGAAAGCGCACTTCACGTATTCTCGAAAAAGCCGAAATGCGTCTAGCCAGCATTAAATCTATCAGTTCAACTCTGGATGTAGGGGAAGGATTAACAGTCACAGATTATACTGAAAAAATAGAAAAGATGAGACAATTACTGGAATCGTATAATACTACTCTTTCTAGTATTGATGTTTTATTAACCCAGATTGTGGAAAATGAGGAACATTTAGCAGATTATTCGGAAAATATTTTGCGTGGAATTGCTTATAAGTTTGGCAACAATAGCCACGAGTATCAAATGGCTGGAGGAACTCGAAAAAGCGATCGCAAGCGTGCAATGCGTCAAGGTATGGCTTTAAGTACTACCTAAATCTAACGTAAGTTTGATGAACCTCTCCCCAACCCCTCTCCGACACGGAGAGGGGCTTAAATCCCCCTAATTTTGAACAAAAAATTCAAGGTTTCAAAGCCTCTCTCACCGTGGGCGAGAGGTTTGGAGAGGGGTTTTTGACATCCGTCAAACTCACGTTAATAAGGTGTTGCCTGAATAGTCATTGTTCTTTTCTGCGGATTAAACTGGATTTGATCTACTACATATTGCCGATCTTTAGCTACTGATTGAATACCTAACAACCCCGCGCGGGAAACAACAGGGGGAGCCAACGTAACTTCTGCTTCACCTTTAACTGGATTTTTAATTGTAAAAGTATTTAGAGGTACACCATTCCAAGTTATTGGTTTACCTATAGGGCGTTTGCGTTCACCGCGCATTCTTGGATAAACGCGAGTTACATAAGCAGCGGCATTTTTGAACAGTACTTTGTCAATTTTATTTAGAGGAATAGAGCGAGTTTTGCTACTACGCTGAATTGTTAATGTTTGTCCTTGAGGATCTACTTTAATTACCCTACCACTCACGGATTCTCCATCTTTTAAAGAAATATCTGCTGAATCTGGTAAAGCGATGGGCAATGCTATAACCTGTGATTTTGCTGGTGTTTGTGCTATTAATAAATTTCCCGTCTTGACTTCTTTGGCAATTGCAGATATGGTGTTTGCTGCCAGCACTCCTCCTGTCATCAAAACTCCTGCAAACATTACTTTCAGAAAAGCTGCCATAGTCTTTACACTGTTTCTTATGTATTAATTTTTTATTTAACTTCCTTACTATTTAGCAAATTTCCGTAAAATAACGGAAAATAAATTGATTGATTTAAGAAATTATGATGGTTTTAGTTTTTTAACGCAATAAACGACTTATATTGAAAACTCTCTCCAAACCTCTCCCCCAAAGGGAGCTACGGTATATACACAAATCATCTGATCCCCCTAAATCCACGCCACTTGCTACAACGGGGGGAACCCCCGCAACGCAGTGGCTCCCCTTAAAAAGGGGGACTTGAAGAAATTCCCCCCTTTTTAAGGGGGGTTAGGGGGGATCAAAACACTGTTAAGCACTTTATAAGACTTGTGTGTACACCGTAGCCCAAAGGGAGAGAGGCTTTAAAACTCTATTTTTTCGGTGAAAACAAGTAATATTTCTGCCCCTTTCCGCTTCGGAGAGGGGTTGGGGAGAGGTTCATTCAACTCAAATTAATTTTTGGTAATTCTTTGGAGTGCTTTTGTGACTTCCAACCCCAATCCGACCGCAGATCCAAATATTTTAGGCAAATTTACTAGTGTAATTGGTTTACTAGGTGCGGCTCTTTTCTTTGCAGGTTGGATTTACCGTTGGGCATATTTTTCTTTTTTCCAACTAGAAATTTCTAACCTAGATTTACCTGCACAGTCGTTTCTTATAGTTCCCATACAAATATTTCTTGGGGATGGTTGGACAATATGCAGAACAGCGATCGCTTTTTTATTGGCGGCGATCGCTATTAACCTGACTCTATGGTTAATTAGAATCACTAGCGAATTTATAGTTAACTGCTTTCACGATTTATCACATCGTATTATCCGCGCAACTCAACATCGGCGGTCAATCACAGCTAGATTTCTCAATTCTCTGGTTAACTACAGTTCTCAACAGTTGCGGTTAGTAGATTTTTTGCGATCGCTTGTCAATGAAATTGTGATTGTATCTTGGGTTTTAATTGTCATATTTTGGTTAGCCCAGTGGCAAGGCATTGCTGATGCAAGGCGAGATGCGGGGCAAAATTCCACCTTACCTGTAATTGCGTTTATTACCCCAGGAGAAAAATTTGTCGCGGGACGTAAACTTGAAGATGAGTTTACTGATCCACTGTTAAAAGGCTACAAAATAATTGGCGATAGAGGTTTATTTGAAGACCTCCGCGGTAAAGAAGATACTGATGTCAGTAATCCCCAACAGCCGAGAGTTTGGCGCTTACTTCTAGAACGTGGCGGTTGGATTTATTTGTTCTCCACACTACTACCAAATGCCCCACCGAATAACCGTCCAGCAGTAATCGCTATTCAAGAAGGTGATCCAGGACATTTGCTGATTCTCGCTCCAGAAGTTTCTAAAATCATTGCACCTTAAGACTAAGTATAAGTATAAATACCAGAAAGGGAAGCGATCGCTCTTCAAGGATATTTGGAAAGTCATCTCATTGGTAGCAAAACATTTTAGATCCCCCTAAATCCCCCTTAAAAAGGGGAGCCACTGCGTTGGGCGGCTTTGCCGACTTGTTCGCGTAGCGTCTCCGATGAGGAGAAGCAAGTGGCGTGGACTTTAATTCAATTCCCCCCTTTTTTAAGGGGGGTTAGGGGGGATCAATAAGTACTTATAATCACAGATAACTACTTTTAAAACAACCTCTTAGACAATCAAAGACTTTTCACTCTGTCACCTGTCCCCTGCTATAAACATTTCCCAAAAAATTCACTCGTGAATTTCGATTACATTCAGGTGTCAAAGACTTGTTGGCTAGAATAGACTGGTTTCGTGTACATCTGGCTACATCTTGTCAATGAAATTAATCAAAATTAATTTTTAAAAGATCAAGGTTGGCTTTGTGTAAAACATCTATTTATCAGTGAATCTAATCTCAGAAATCCTTTTCGTAAATGTAGTGTCTAGGATGGCTCTATGCCAAGTTTTACTTTAATTTGGCTCCTAGCTGGATCGGTTTTGTGTTTATCGGAACTGTTTTTACCGTCGGCTTTTGTCGCCTTCATGATGGGAATTAGCGCCTTTGTAGTGGCGCTACTGTCTCAACTGGGTTTGAGTTTATGGCTGCAAGTAGCAATTTGGCTATTGCTTTCGACAATGTTGGTGTTACTATCCCGGCGATTTTTGCAACCGCGACGACGCAAGTCAAAAATTCAAGATGCAATTATAGCTGAAACATTAACAGAAATCCCTGCTGGTAAAACGGGGCGAGTGCTATATGAAGGCAATTCTTGGCGTGCTAGATGCGATGATGACAAACTCGATGTTGCTCCCCATCAAAGAGTTTATGTAGTCAGAAGAGAAGGCACGACATTAATTGTTATGCCAGAAAATTTATTACATTCTTAGGAAGTGTGAAGTATAAAAGTTGAGATTTGAAAATATTTAATAACCAGGAGATTTACAGTGGAACAGTTTTTTTTACTAGTCTTTTTAGCCCTTGGTGGTTCTGCGGTTGCAGGTTCTGTGAAAGTTATTAATCAAGGTAATGAAGCTTTGGTAGAAAGATTAGGTAGCTATAACAAAAAACTAGAACCAGGACTTAATTTTGTTCTACCTTTTTTAGATAAAGTCGTCTACCAACAAACTATCCGCGAAAAAGTTTTAGATATTCCTCCACAAAAATGTATCACCCGCGACAACGTGAGCATTGAAGTAGATGCAGTGGTGTACTGGCGGATTGTCGATATGGAAAAAGCCTGGTATAAGGTAGAAAATCTCCAGTTGGCAATGACAAATTTGGTACTAACTCAAATTCGCTCAGAAATGGGACAACTGGAGTTAGATGAAACTTTTACCGCCCGGACGCAAATCAATGAGCTTTTGTTACGCGATTTAGACATCGCCACAGATCCTTGGGGCGTGAAAGTCACAAGGGTAGAACTGCGAGATTTAATCCCTTCCAAAGCAGTACAAGAATCAATGGAAATGCAAATGTCCGCTGAACGACGCAGACGGGCGGCAATTTTAAATTCTGAAGGTGAACGGGAAGCAGCAGTTAATAGTGCTAGAGGTAAAGCGGAAGCCCAAATTTTAGATGCAGAAGCCCGGCAAAAATCCGTAATTTTAAACGCTGAAGCAGAACAAAAAGCGATCGTTCTTAAAGCCCAAGCCGAACGCCAACAGCAAGTTCTCAAAGCCCAAGCCATTGCAGAATCAGCCGAAATTATCGCCCAAAAAATTAACACTAATCCCAATGCTAATAAAGCGTTAGAAGTTCTGTTTGCTTTAGGTTATTTAGATATGGGCGCGACTATCGGTAAAAGCGATAGCAGCAAGGTTATGTTTATCGACCCTCGCACCATTCCGGCGGCCTTCGAGGGTATTCGCTCCATAGTTTCTGATACGCAAGTAGATTCTAAATCTTGGTTAGGTAGGGAAGTACCTGATGTCAATGGTCAATAGTCAATGGTCAAGTGTCAAAGGTCAATGATTTAACTATGGACTATGGACTTTTGACTCTGGACTATTCATTAACCTGACATTGACCACACAAACCAAAGAACTCTAAAGTGTGGTAGAAAATTTTAAATTTATGATTGGTTTGTAGTTGGTCTTCCAGATCATGAACTGGACACTGATTAATAGGTATGGAAGTGCCACATTGTAGACAAGTTAAATGGTGTTTGTCTTGCTGCGCTAGGCTGTAGAGGGCTTCACCATTAGCTAAAGTCCGCACTTGCACCAAACCTTCAAGTTTTAAAGCTTCCAAGGAGCGATAAACAGTGGCTAAACCCATATTCTGATTGCGATTACGCAATTCAATATAAATATCTTGGGCGGAAATGCCTTGTTTCATGCTTTTTAGTAGGTTTAAAATCCGCTCTTGACTGCGGGTGCGTATGGCTCTCATAAGCAATTGGGGATATTCGCCACTGTAGTGGAAGCTGTTATACTGGCTATCTAATTAAATTAACTTTAACTGTTTCACAATCTTATTTTCACTCAGTTGGAACAGAAAGTTATAGTATAGCGATCGCAGCATTCAGCAAAAAAACTGTGCAACGGAAGTATCTAGCTAAAATTCTCGTAACGCTTCGTCCTTCAGTCCTAGACCCTGCTGGTGTGGCTGTACAATCTGGTCTCAAGCAAATGGGATACGATACTGTTGACCATGTGCGGATTGGGAAGTACATAGAATTCACCATCATCTCCCCTGATGAGACAAAAGCACGTCAAGATTTAAACAACATTTGTGACCAGATGTTAGCAAATCCCGTGATTGAGAACTATCGGTTTGATTTAATTGAGGTCGAAACACAGACGGGAGTGTTTTAAAAGTTAAAAGGTAAAAGGTAAAAGTAAAAAGAACCCAATCTTTTGTCTTTTGCCTTTTTACTTTTTACTTTTTACTTATTCATATCCAAATGACAAATGACAAAATTCGGCGTTATTGTTTTTCCAGGGTCTAATTGCGATCGCGATGTTGCTTATGTCACCAGAGACTTGTTAGGTCAACCAACGCGCATGGTTTGGCATCAAGACACTGATATTGCTGATTTGGATGTAATTATCATCCCAGGCGGCTTTAGTTATGGTGATTATCTGCGCTGCGGTGCGATCGCTCGGTTCTCGCCTGTAATGCAGCAAGTGATTGAACATGCACAAAAGGGTAAGTTTGTTCTCGGTATTTGTAACGGGTTTCAGGTATTAACTGAAGCTAAACTTTTACCTGGGGCATTAACCAGAAATCGTGATTTGCATTTTATTTGCGATCGCGTCCCCTTAAAAGTAGAAAATGCAAATACTCCTTGGACAAAAACTTACAGCACTGGTGAAGTAATTACTTTACCTATTGCCCACGGAGAAGGTCGCTTTTATGCTGATAAATCGACTCTATCGGCAATAGAAGACAATGGACAGGTAGTGTTTCGCTATGCAGGCGAAAACCCCAACGGTTCACTCAACAAAATTGCGGGAATTTGCAATCGTCAAGGCAATGTCTTGGGGATGATGCCACACCCAGAAAGAGCATCTGATGCCATGCTAGGTAATAGTGATGGCTTAAGTCTATTTCAAGGGTTATTAGAGAAAGTCGCTGCTTTAGTGTAGATTTAACTTTTCCCGTAAATATAGCAAGTAAGCAGAGGGGAGCAGTGATGTTCCCTAATTTTTTTTGTAACCTGATTAACTTTAGGGTAAGCAATGTCTACAACGTAAAACTCAGGTTTTTAGCAACTTTCCATCATTTCCCACCCGACTTTAGTGCCAATAACCTGATTTTTTTTGTATAAAGGCGCATAGAATTTATCAGATATTTTTGTCAAAATTTGAAATCTCTGTGGCAACTGGCAGAGTATTCGCAATTACTATCTTATAAAAACTGACTTGATAAATTACTAATTAAACCTGAGTTAGATGAACCTCTCCTACATAAGGAAAGGCTTGGAGAGGGGTTTTGATATCCATCAAACTCGCATCAGTTAATTAACCATTCCCGTAAAGGCAAATTTATACAAGCAGTGGATTCTCTAATGTATATTCCTGACTCGCTGCAATTATTTATTAAATGGATACAAGTTTTTGATATTCGGATTTTACAAACCGTAGAAGATGTAGAAAAAAAGTTTATTTTGCCGATGTTTCAGCATTTAGGTTATCCAGATTCCTATCGGCAGAGTAAGTATGCTTTAACAAATAATTTAGATAATCCAGCCAAGCAACTTAAAAATGCTCAAATTTATTTTGCAACTGATGATGTTATTCAGCAAAATGTATCCACATCATTAGTAATTGTTATTTATTTATCGCCAAATACACAATCTTTCTCGGAAGCAATTAATCAAGCTAAATTTTATAGTAATTATCTAAGACCTTTAATTTTGCTAATTACTAATGGCTACAGTCTTAAAATATTTAAATGTTTTCCTTACCATCGAGAAGAACTAATCTTTGATTCGATAATTGATACATTGAGAAATAAGCAAGTAGCTGAAAATATTTATTATCAGCTTAATTTTGATTCACTTAGAAAAACTAATAAAACCACACTAAAAAACTTTAGTTATACTGAATTTAGTAATATAGAAAAATATTTAAGCAGACATACGGAATTTGGCAAGATTCTAGAAAAGTCTGAATTTGAGCCTTGTTTACTTAAAACAGGTCATCACTTAATTGTTGTCAAACCCAAAGTTTTAATTGAATGCAATTTACCACAAGCATTTGGCAAAGGTGATTGTGTAATTCAATTTAGTAGCATAATTTTAAGACGTTTAAAAATTTGCCTAACCCACCCACAAATTTTAGGACAATTAATAACAGGACTTTACACTAAACCTGAATGGGGTTGTCGTCGGTTTCTAAAACAAATAGATGCAGACACATTTGAAGCATCTTTAGGACAAACAACAGTTATTTTATCTGAGTTAGAAGCAGCAGACTTATGCTTATGTATAGATGCTATTTGTCAAGAATATAAAAAGAGAATTATCGAATTTGAAGATAATTTAGAAACTTGGGATTTTAAATTTGTAGAATTCTCTGATGTCAGAGGATTTCACCTATTTTCTATAGATGTCAAACTATGGAAAATTATGCACAATTTTATGAAAAAATTTAATTATGCCCAAGGAAAATCAGAATGGCATTTATTTGATCAGGGAAATATTTCTATTCGCATCAGTCGAGGAATTCGTGATCATACCTTTATTGTGCCGCGCCTGAGTAATTCTTACTCTGCATTTTCTAATAATCAAGTTGATATCTTCTACGAAATTAATGATATCCACATAGCAACCTTAGAAAGAAGTAACTTAAATTCGTGGCAAGAGGATATTGGTATAAGAGGAACATGGACAGCCAAATATACCAAAACTTGGTTGATAGAAAAATTTATTCCAAAAGTAATTAATTATTATTCTCAGGAATTTCAAGTATTAGAATTTGACTTAGATAAAAATATCTTAAATTATCAAAGTCAACATACAATAATTAAAGAGATGAATGAGATTAAAGATTTATTGCCTTATCTACGAGATATACAAGTATGGCTACAAAAATATAGTGAAAATATTGCAGCTACAAGCTTGAAACAATATTACCAAGTATTCACAGATTTAGTGAGAAATACTGATTCAGCGATCGCAGGTTTAGATTACATCACAATGAATTTAGAAAAAATCATTTGGAAACTTCCCTCAGCAGATATATTCAAAGAAGAAATTTGGAATTTTAACGATGTTATCTATTGCTTAGATACACAAGTAGCAAAAATAAATAATTGTCAATACGAAAGTAGTTCCCAGGCAGATTTAATCACGCGAGTGTTTATTTGGATAATTGATAATGGGAAAATAAATCATTCTCAAGGGCAATTAAATGCAGCAAAACAGGCTTTGTTACCGCTATGGGAACAATGTCGGTTTGAAATGCGCCATGTTTATCCTCATCGTCAATAGTTATTCTGATGTACTTCCCATTTGATTGATCATAGCTTGAGCGATCGCCTCATTTCCATCCTTGGCAATTTTTTGGGTTTGCTTTGGTGGTTGTGGTAGTTCATGGAGGAAATTCCAATCACCTGCAAAAAATTCTGCGGGAGTAACAATTTGATGATGATTGTAATTAGTAATTCCCTCTAAAAGATAACTGGCTTCAGCAAAATCATCGCGAGGAATTGTCACCATTGGGATATCCAAACGCGTCGCCTCAGAAAAAGTGCCGTAACCCGGTTTAGAAACTACTCTTCCACAAATTGGCATAAAATCTACAGGGCGGTATTTATTGTCTTGAATTTTGACTAAATTAGGTAAATTAGGTGCAGATTTGTCAAAAGTGATAAATTGCCAATCTGGGAAATTTTGTAAGTTTGTGTAAGGGATTTGCTGTAAACCTAAGCCACCAAAGGTAAGTAAAATAGTTTTATCTTGTGGTGCAGTTATTTTCCAATTAGTATGTAATTCATCAGCAGAATAACGCGGTAAACCACCTGTTAAACCAACATCGGTAATATTTTTAAAAGCCTGCATTGGTTCATGAAATGGTAGCCGAAACAAGCGATCGCACTTAGAATAACATTCACTAATCCAATCTGCGATCGCGATAAATTCACCTCCCCAATCTCTGTAAATCAAATCCCAACCAAAGTTACTCATCATCCAACAAGGAATATTTGCCGCTTTAGCAATTAAGGGCGCAAGAAACGGAATATCAGCCAAGATTAAATCAACCCGATTTTGCCGGATAAAATTAACTTCGGAAGCAATTAAAGAATTTTGGTGCTTTTTAATATCTAATAATTTTGCTAAAGTTGCGTCTTTATCCATTGTCAAACTATCAGCTTGTATAACACCCAAATCAAAAGCGCGGGGACGATGAATAAAATCACCTTCGATATATGACTCTAGCAACCAGCGCGGTGCAGTTGTCACCATAATTAACAGCACATCAGGACACAACTTTTGGATAGTTGCAGCTACAGATGCAGTGCGAGTAGCATGACCAAAACCGTGATTCGTAATGGCTACGTATAAAATTGGGCGTTTCATATAAAAGTAGGAAGTTTGTAGACGCGTAGCGGCTTGCCGCAGGCTAGTATGAAGTCGGAAATTTTAATTATTTAGTCTTTTGAGAAATGACTATTGACTAAACTTGTCTATTTGTTCGACTAACTCATCCATTTCTGACTCTAAAGTGAAGTAGTGAACGGTGGCGCGAACACAGTCAGGCTTGGCAATTGTGCGGGTGAATATCCTATTTGTCTCTAAAAATTGGACTAATTTTAAACTGGTTTGAGAATCATGCTGGACAAATTGAAACGAAATTAAACCGCTTTCTGGTGGAGAAGTTCGCAGACATTTAATTTGCGGTAAGGCAGATAATTTTCGCCAGAGATATTCACTGTTGCGGCAAATTTGCTGATAACGTTCCTCGGCTGTACCCCATTTTTGATGAACTGCGATCGCCTCCACCAATCCCGCATAAAATGAATAAGCCGATGTCCCGACTTCATATCTCCGTCCATCGGGTAACAAATCTATCGGCTGACCTTGACTATCTTTAATTACACCACGCCAACCAATAAACGTTGGGGCAAGTTTTTCTAATGCGTCTGGTTTAACATATAAACCACCCACCCCAGCCGGGCCACACCACCATTTATGTCCAGTAAAAGCATAAAAATCTGCCCCCAATTCAGTTAAATTTAAAGGTAATAAACCCACAGATTGAGCAGCATCTACTAATACTAAAGAATTATTATTTCTGCATACTTCGATCATCTTTTCCAGCGGTAAAACTTGACCAGTATTCCAAAGGACGTGGCTGAGAATAACTAAGCGAGTATTAGGGCGTAAATTTTCGCTAACAACCGCTACAGGGTCGCCCTCATTTAAAGTTGACATTAACGGACAGGTGGTAACTTCCACATTAAACCGCCGCCCAATTTCTTTCGCTGCGGCAATTACCCCTTGATGTTCGCAGTCAGATAGCAACAGATGGTCGCCAGAATGCCAATCAATTCCCCACAGAGGAATATTACAGCCCACAGTCACATTTTCGGTGAGGGTGATGGTTTCTGGGGTTGTGTTTAATTCTGTGGCGATCGCTTGTTTGATAGTTTGAGTATATGATCCTATCCAGCGTCCAACTTCATTACCAAAAGGGCCTAGCTGCTGAATATGAGTTTCAGTTTCGATAATGGCATCCATTGCCTTTTTAGGTAACGGCCCTTGTCCACCATAGTTAAAATAAATCTTATTAGCTAAAGCGGGAAATTGTTCTTGATGGCGATGCAAATCTGTTTGGATAGCAGAAATACTGGTCATAAATAATGCCAAAAATCAACATTGTTACTCGTTTAGTGTTTCATTTTCCCACCAATGAGCAGGGTCGCATAGCTGTGCGTCCTTTTTTCAGGGTATAAAAAACCCTTAAGGTTAGGGAAAAAATCATTCTTGTTGCCCATTCTCTTTTACTCAGTCCCAGAAAGCCATAATTATTGTTAGCTTAAATGAATGTTGATTAATGCTGAACACTTACTGCAATACCAACGCTGCAAACGCCGGCCTATTTTAGATATCAATGCTGACAAAAACCAGCGAGATGCACCTAATGACTTGTTGACTAAACTGCAACAAGACAAAATTGCTTATCATCGCGGTATTTTGGCAGACTTTAACTATGAACAACCCCAATATCCACCAGGGAATAGGGAAGCAGCGCAAGCCGCGACTTTAGAATTAATGCAACGGGGAGTTGAGTATATTTATCATGGAGTGCTGTTAAGCAATTATCAAGATTGGGTAGAAACAGCTAGTGAAGAACATACAATTCTCAGCCGTCCAGATTTACTGATTAAACAGCCAGGAGAATCTTGTTTTGGTAATTGGATGTATGTTCCAGCGAACATGGAACTGGGTAAACGTCCCAAACAAGAATATCAAGTTGTGGCGGCATTTCATACCCAAGCTTTAGCAACCGTGCAAGGAGTAACCCCTGATAAAGCTTGGTTGATATTGCGAACCAAAGACATTAGTTATTCCGTAGATTTAGCGAAATGGACACCACAGATGTTACAAATTCTGGCGGAGTTCATTCAAGCGCTAGAGTTACCAGAACCGCCAGAGATGTTTATTTCGCGGCAAAAGTGCAATCTTTGCCACTGGCATAGTCAATGTTACGCGATCGCCCAAGCACAAAAACATCTCTCATTATTACCAGGCGTTACACCTGTGCGCTACGCCCAACTCCAAGAACTTTCTTTAACAACACTGGAATCTCTGGCTAATGCAAGCCCCACCATTCTGGAAGATTTACCTGGATTTGACAGTATAGTAGCCACTAAATTGATCATTCAAGCGCAAGCTGTGATCGAAAAACGTCCATTGATTTTACCAACGTCTCTACCACCAACAGAACTTGCATTTACTGCACCTGTAGAACTGTATTTTGATATTGAAGCCCAGCCAGACTTAGATTTAGATTATCTTTTAGGTGTTTTAGTTGTTGATAGACAAAACAATACACAACAGTTTTATTCGTTTTTAGCTGAAACACCCGCTGATGAAGAATTGATCTGGCAACAATTTCTCGACTTAGTTTGGCAATATCCTGACGCGCCAATTTATCACTTTTGTGTTTACGAATTTGATACAGTCAAACGATTAGCCAAGCTATATCGTACGCCGAAATCTTTAGTTAATCCTGTTCTTTATAGATTTGTCGATGTATACGAACAATTAATTCAAAGTGTCGCCTTACCTGTAGAAAGTTACGCCCTAAAAGTGATTGCACGATGGCTGGGCTTTGAGTGGCGTGATAAAGAATCTAGTGGAGCTAAGTGTATTTACTGGTATGATCAATGGTTGGAAACAGGCGATCGCTCTTTCTTAGACATCATCCAACGCTACAACGAAGATGACTGCCATGCTACTCGTAGCGTGAAAGATTGGCTGGCAAATTTTTTTCAAAATGCCCATCAATTAGCAATACCTAAAAGCTTCTAATTCTATAGATTGACAGTACCCGTAAAATTCCTTAGTATTTGATTGTTCAGACATTTTACTGGTTGAGCCAACTTCTGGATTGATCAAGAGTATGTGTCTGCTTTGGTTAAAGATTGCGTATTATTTCGGATTATAATTATCAACCCTATTAATTGGTAACATCTCAAGTTATTGCAAAATCAGGCAACAAAATACAACAAAAATATGCTTAAAAAACTGTTAATAACTGCATCTAGCGCTGCATTGATGCCTCTGGTAATAGCTGGATCAGCATCAGCCGCTAGTTTAAACTTACTTGTTAACGGTAGTTTTGAATCCCCTGACATTCGTCCCAGAAGCTACTCAACCATTAACCCTATTCCAGGATGGAGTCTTACGCCTGACTCTGCTCCCGGTGCTGGTATTGAGATTCAAGATAATGTTGCCGGGAGTCCATTTGCTGGTAGTCAATTTGCCGAGCTGGATGGTAGGGCTACATCGGGAATTTTCCAGAATATCTCGACAGTTGTGGGTCGTCAGTATCAGTTGAGTTTTGCCTTTTCACCACGTCCTGGGGAGAGAGACAATAGACTGAATGTTTTTTGGGATGGAGAGACCGTTGCAAATTTAACAGCTAGTGGTGCGGGGCGTTCTAATACGAATTGGAACGTTTTTACTTACAATTTAGTAGCCAATGACACTATAACCACTTTACGGTTTGATAACTTTGGTGAGTTGTCTAATACCCGCGGAACTTACATTGATGATGTTAGTGTTGTAGCCGTGGCTGTTCCTGAAGCAGGATCTATCCTGGGCGTGCTAATGGTCGGTGTTTTTGGGGCTAGTTCAGCTATCAAGCGTAAACATGCTTAATTAAGGAAAGTGCGATCGCCTGATATTGTAGGGTACGTGATATTTCATTCACGTACCTTTTTGCATTAAAACTGCGATCGCCTGCTCTTGTAGAATTATCAATATGAAAATAGTCAGAAAAATCTGGGATATTCCCAAGATTTTTTATGTAGGAATTGCTATTTTAATTAGCATACTTTTAATTATAAATTTTTCCCCCAATGCTGTTGAAATCAGTAGCATTGATTTCATCGGAGAAGCCACATTATCCAAAGGATTATCTTTCCAAAAAACCGAAGTTGGTGGTTTATCAGGCATTACTTATGATGCTAAAAATGACCTTTACTATGCTATTTCCGATGACCGAGGGCAAAAAGCTCCTGCAAGATTCTATACTTTAAAAATTAATTTGAGTAAAGGTTTGCTAGAAAACGGTGATGTTATGCCTGTTGGGGTAACAATGCTGTTAAATCAAAATGGTCAAAACTTTCCGCCAACAACAACCGATACAGAAGGGATTGCTTTAACTGATAAAGATACTGTCTTCATATCTTCTGAAGGTGATGTTGAAAAATTAATTAATCCTTTTATTCAAGAGTTTTCCTTATCTTCTGGTAAAACAATTACAACACTACCTATACCAAAAAAGTTCTTGCCAGATAAAAGGGGTAAAACTGGTATACGTAATAATTTGGCGTTTGAAAGTCTGGCTATTACACCCAACAATCAGTATTTAATCACCGCAAATGAAAATGCCTTAATTCAAGATGGGTCAGTGGCGAAACCAAATGTTGGTACACCTTGCCGAATTTTGCAATATAACCTGCTTACTCAGCAACCAGAAAGGGAGTTCTTATACCAAACTGAACCAGTTGCACCATTACTAGACATAACGGGTAGATTTACTAGTGGCTTACCAGATTTACTCGCCTTAGATAATCAAGGACACTTATTGAGTATAGAAAGGTCTTTTACTGGTTTAGGATTTGCCATTTTTTTATTTCAAATTTCCTTAGCCGATGCTGATGATATTCACAATATCAGTAGCCTTTTAACAAACTCCCAAAATATTCGCCCAGTTACAAAAAAACTCTTATTAGATTTGCGAACCTTGGATGTAGCCCTAGATAATATTGAAGGGTTAACACTCGGCCCTTGGCTACCTAATGGACGGCGTTCATTAATTCTTGTCAGCGATAATAATTTTAATTCTCTACAACGTACTCAGTTTTTAGCTTTTCAACTTAAAATTGAACCACCAATTATCAGATGGTTTCGCCGGATATTAAATTTTTCCTAATTGCTAGATTATCAGGAGATTTACATTAATTTTCAGGCGATCGCTTTTGAAAATGTTTTCAGTAATGATCCCTATTAACCGTAGATTTACTGTTATTAGAGAGGTACCACCTTCAGATTCTCTTTCGTTTCAGTGGATTTCCTCATTTATTTTGCTTAATTAATATGTTACATAATGTTTAAGCAATTTTGCAGAAAAATCATTCACTCTTTTATTAAACCTTTATTGCCTTTTAAAGTGAGTTTTATACTTTATAATTGATTCTCTAAAATTAGTGAAATTATTCATGGTTACAATTAAACCTTGAGCAATATGTATCCAAAAATTTTATAGCGTAACATTTCCAAATATGGTAGTGCCTAAAACCGAAATAGATGTTTATATTGGAAAGTTTTTAAATAATCGCTATTTAATAAAAGATTTAATTGGTAAAGGCGGTATGGGTAGGGTTTACTTAGCAGAAGATGCAGCTAAGGGTGGAATTTTAGTAGCTGTCAAAATTTTAATGCTAAGTCTAGGAAACCAGCAAATATCGCAACGTTTTGCCAGAGAAATTTTTATTGGCGCTCAGTTAGGTCGTAAAAGCAAAAATATTGTTCAGGTATTAAGCTATGGCATGACAGATGATAAAACACCTTTTTATGTCATGGAATATCTGCAAGGTAAAAACCTCAAGCAGATTCTCAAAGTACAACCATTAACACTTGTCAAGTTTGTCGACATTTGCCAGCAAATTTGTTTAGGTTTACAGTGCGCTCATCAAGGTATCAGCCTCAAAGGAGAAATTTATCCGATTGTTCATCGAGATATTAAGCCAGAAAATATATTTATTATTGATGATGGCAAACAAGGCGAAATTGTTAAAATTCTTGATTTTGGCATTGCTAAATTTTTAACAGAACGCAGTGGGATGACCCTGACTGATTCTTTTATTGGGAGTTTGCCTTATTGCTCTCCAGAACACATGGAAGGACGTAAACTTCTAGATGTCCGTTCTGATATTTACAGTTTGGGTGTATTAATGTTTGAAATGTTGACAGGTAAACATCCATTTCAAATAGAAAGTAATACTTTTGGTAGCTGGTATCAAGCGCATCGTTTTCAAGCTCCACCAACACCAGAACAAGTAAATCCCGAAGTCAAAATACCTCAAGTACTAAAAAAATTATTACTAACTTGTTTGGCTAAAGAAGTTAGTGAACGTCCTCAAACTATTAGTCAAGTTTTAGTAGTTCTAGAGAAAATTAAACGACAGGTTGCTAGAGATTTTTCACTCGAAAGTGATAGCGTTTCATCTCCTGTTAACTTAGTACCAGTAACTTCAATTTCTGAAAAAGAATGTTTACAAAAAACATGGCCTAAGAATAAACCAATTGCATCTATTGGTTTTCCACATTTATTACATACTACCCAAGGAGTTATCCCAACTTTTTGGGCAATGTTGCCTAAACAAGAAATTACTAATTTTTCTGATAAATATCACAGTACAGAATTTATTGACAAAATGAATTTATACCCCATGCTGTTATGGGTTACAGTTCTATACAATGCTCAATTCTCTCTGACTAAATGGCTATCTTATTTCTTAGATTTAAAAGATAATAGAGGTCAGAGAATTGCTAAACTTTTAGCAGATAGAGGTTACTATCATCTACTATTTTTCGCTCTGGAAGAACCAACTCAATGTGCTAATGTGATGACCTTAACTCTGACAGCCAAGCAAAGACAGCAACTTACCGATTGGCTGGAATTAGAGGAAAAATCTCATGAGGCGATCGCATCTGAACAAGCTAAAACTATTTTGAAAGCAGAATACCTAAACTTAAAATCAGAAATTTTACAAAAATTAGTAGAAAGACAACAAATTGCCAAACTTGGTTTTAGAGCTTGGTTATCTCAACTATTTGATAAAATCCTCCAAATTATATCACGTTCTTAAAAATAAATTTGAGATGGAGTGAGTTTGTAGTTATTTAATTACGGCAATATTAGAGGTTGTAAAAGTGAATCAAAGTGCATTCATCTCTCCACACATTACAGGATTGCTGGCCAATCGCTATCAGCTTAAACAGTTGATTGGTAGTGGTGGCATGGGTGAAGTTTTTTTAGCAGATGATATTTTACTAGGTGGAACACCTGTTGCCGTCAAATTTTTAACTCAAACATTTTGTGATGAAAAAATGCAGCAAGACTTTGCAAGGGAAGCAATGTTAAGTGCAGCTTTAAGTCAAAAAAGTCTCCATATTGTGCGAGCCTACGATTATGGTGTGAGTGCCGAAGGTAAGCCATTTTATGTGATGGAATATCTTAATGGTAAAAGTTTAAAAGATTTAATACCTATGCCCATACCTAAGTTTTTGACGTTAACGCGTCAGATTTGTTTAGGTTTACAATGCGCCCATCAAGGTATTAATATTGATGGCAAAATTTATCAATTAGTTCATAGAGATGTTAAACCAGCTAATATATTAGTTTTGCCCGATCCAATTTTAGGAAGATTAATTAAAATTCTTGATTTTGGTATTGCTAAATTTATTAATTATACAAACAGTGTTAATACTAATAAAGGCTTTCATGGCACCTTGCCATACTGTTCTCCTGAACAACTAGAAGGCACAGAAATTGATAGTCGCTCGGATATTTATAGTTTGGGTGTAATGATGTTTGAGATGCTGACAGGTGCTAAACCTTGGCAGCCAGAAACAGATTTATTTGGGGCTTGGTATAAAGCACATAACTTTGAAGCACCAAAATCGATCGCAACTGTTAGCCCCCAACTCAAATTACCCCAACAACTCAACAATCTCATCATGGCTTGCTTGGCTAAAAAACCAAGCGATCGTCCTCAAAATATGACAGAAATTCTGCAAGTTCTAGATAGTCTCGAAAAGTCGAGTTGTCAGAGTTTACCCACACCTTTAGCATCACAATATAACCCTAGTTTGACTTTTGGTGCTGATTTGCCTCCAGTACTAAAAACAAACTTTGAACAACTGCGATGGCCACAAAATAAACCCATTCAAGAAATTGTATTTCCCCAAGTTTTAGACCAGTCACAAGGCAATTTGCCAGCCTTGTGGCTGATGTTACCTAAACAAGAAATCAAAAAACGAGTTTTGTGTCAGCGTTACAACCATTTTGTTTTTATTACAGCACCACACCCAATGCTGCTGTGGATCACCCTCCTCCACGATCCAGAAATTGGCTCGAAATGGCTACCTTGCTACTTAGATATGCAGAATCCCCAAAACCAAGAACTGGTTTCTCGTTTAATAGAACATGGACGCTATTCTTTAATTTGCTTTACCTTGGAAGCACCTCATAGCTGTGTCACTGTTTTGAACACTCATATTATTAATACCCAACGACAAAGATTAAAACAGTGGATTGAACAAAGTAAAAGCCAGCCTCAGTCCGATCAAGCCTTGAACAGTAAGAATTTGTTAAAACAGCAGTATAAACAAATACAAGTTCATATCCTAGAACATTTATCCTCTAAATCAAAGATTGTGACTGCTTCAACAACTTAGAAAATTATATAAAAGACCACTTGCAAAAATTCGTTTAAACGTTATAATAGTAAATCGTTGAGTAAAAACCGCAGCACTAAAAGCTTAGGTAAGCAAAAAAGCAAAAAATACTTGACAAATCAAAAGAAAAGTGCGACAGTAATAAAGTTGCAAATTAAGGGACTGTAGTTCAATTGGTTAGAGCACCGCCCTGTCACGGCGGAAGTTGCGGGTTCGAGCCCCGTCAGTCCCGTTAAAAAACCAAATTAGTTAATAGCAATTGCTGATGTAAGCATTATTTACAATTAGCTTGTTATTTTTGAATCCTCTGACATTAGTTTAATACTCAGCGCCGAGAGGGAAGTCAAAGTGAGAGCGAAAACCTACACTTCTAAAGTGTCACTTGCCACAGGTATATGAACCTGAGTGACTCAGCACTTGTTATATTGATCATGCTTTTGTGAAAGAGAGAATTAACTGTGACTGTTAGAGTCCGTATTGCACCAAGCCCAACTGGAAATTTACATATTGGTACAGCCAGAACTGCTGTATTCAATTGGCTATTTGCCCACCACCACGGTGGCAAGTTTATTTTACGCATCGAAGACACAGATTTAGAGCGATCGCGCCCCGAATACACAGATAATATCCTTGCTGGCTTACGCTGGCTGGGACTGAATTGGGATGAAGGCCCTTTTTTCCAATCCCAACGTTTAGACCTTTACAAAACAGCAGTACAAAAGCTTTTAGATCAAGGTTTAGCTTATCGTTGCTACACCACCTCAGAAGAATTAGAGGCACTGCGGGAAGCCCAAAAAGCTAGAGGCGAAGCCCCCCGTTACGACAACCGTCATCGTCACCTCACCCCAGAACAAGAAGCTGCTTTTAAAGCTGAAGGACGTAACTTTGTCATCCGCTTCAAAATTGATGATGACCGCGAAATTGTCTGGAATGATTTAGTAAGAGACAAAATGGTTTGGCGGGGTAGTGACCTTGGCGGTGATATGGTAATTGCCCGTGCGTCAGAAGATGGCATTGGTCAACCACTGTATAACTTTGTCGTAGTGATCGATGACATTGATATGCAAATCACCCATATCATCCGCGGAGAAGACCACATTGCTAACACCGCTAAACAAATTCTGTTATACGAAGCTTTAGGTGCGAAAATCCCAGAATTTGCCCATTCACCGCTGATTTTGAACATGGATGGGCGCAAGTTATCAAAGCGAGATGGAGTAACTTCTATTTCTGACTTTCAAAAAATGGGCTTTACAGCGGAAGCTTTGGTAAATTATATGACTTTGTTAGGCTGGTCGCCACCAGAGTCTACCCAAGAAATATTTACTTTAGAAGAGGCTGGCAAAGTTTTCACTTTTGACCGAGTAAATAAGGCAGGTGCTAAATTTGACTGGGCAAAACTCGATTGGTTGAACAGTCAATACATCCACAATATGCCAGTAGATCAACTCACAGATTTACTGATTCCCTATTGGCAAGAAGCTGGCTACCCAGTTGCAGAAGGGAGAGAACGTCCTTGGTTAGAGCAGTTAGTTGCTTTAATTGGCCCTAGCATGACTCGCTTGGTAGATGCTGTAGAAATGGGTAAATTGTTTTTCAGCGACACTGTAGAATTGAGCGAAGAGGGCAGTAAACAACTGCAACAAGAAGGTTCTAGTGCTGTTTTGAGTGGGATACTCGCCGCCTTAGAAAATCAGTCCCAACTAACTGAAGCTGTTGCTCAAGACATAATTAAACAGGTGGTTAAAGAACAGAACGTGAAGAAAGGCTTAGTGATGCGATCGCTCCGAGTCGCTCTAACTGGAGATGTTCATGGCCCCGACCTGATCCAATCTTGGTTACTGTTAAACCATCTTGGTTTAGATAAGTCAAGATTGAATCAAGCGATGAGTTTGTAATTTGTCATAGCGTCTTTACTTTCAAGAAAGACACGGGTGTAAGGGTGCAAGGGTGTATGCTCATATCTTGCACCAAGCCCTAGCCATAGAGAAATCGCGGCTAGACAATAGACCTTGCTGTAGCTAACGCTTAACTAAACTAGCGATCGCACTTACTAGAGCATCTGGATCGACTGGCTTGGGTATGTGCAATTGAAATCCGGCTGTGAGTGCTTGCTGTTGGTTTATTTCCCCAGCGTAGGCTGTGAGAGCGATCGCGGGGACATTTCCGCCTTGTTGGGGCGATCGCTGGCGTAATTGACGAATTAGCATATAACCGTCTACTTCGGGCATTCCAATATCACTAATCAAGATATCAGGTAAGGACTGCGACAGTTCATTTAGGGCTGCGGTTGCGGATGTGACTGCGGTAACATCCACACCATAATCATGCAAAATAAACGTAATTAAGTCGCGGATATCAGGTTCGTCATCCACTACTAAAACTTTGATACCGACAAGATGGGGAGATTCAGACTCAGAAGATAAAAATTCATTCTCTCCTCGCTTGACTGGTTCGTTAATCACTAACAAAGGTATCCTCACTGTAAAGGTAGCACCCAAGCCTTCACCGGGGCTGTCTGCCTTAACTGTACCGCCGTGCATTTCTACTACCTGACGGACAATCGCCAATCCTAAACCCAAGCCGCCAAATTTCCGGGTTGTAGTCCCATCTGCTTGACGAAAATAATCAAAGACGAATGGTAAAAATTCTGGTCTAATGCCTTTTCCCGTATCACTAACTTGAATTTGCGCTTGACCATCAATTTCTTTAACTTGAATTTCTATCTGTCCAGATGCTGGGGTAAACTTAACTGCATTGGAAAGTAAATTCCACACCACTTGTTGTAAGCGATTTGGATCACCCATAACTTGACCGATATTAGGGTCAAACACGGTATGAATTTGCATAGATTTGGCTTCTGCTGCCAAGCGTACTGTTTCTAACGCTGCTTGCACAACCATTACCAAACTTACCGGACAGACATTTAAGCTTAATTTTCCTTGCAGGATGCGCGAAACATCTAATAAATCTTCAATTAATTGAGTTTGTAATTTGGCGTTGCGTTCAATAGTTTCTAAAGCTTGTTTCGTAGTTTTTTCGTCAAACTGACGATTTCGCAGCAATTTCGCCCAGCCTAAAATCGGGTTGAGTGGAGTCCGCAGTTCGTGGGAGAGAACCGCGAGAAATTCATCTTTAATACGGTTAGCAAATTCTGCTTCTTGACGGGCGATGCGTTCTGTTTGTAAGAGTTGATCGCGTTCTTGTTCGGCGCGTTTGCGATCGCTAATATCTAAAACAAAAGCCACACCCCTATCTTGACAGTCGGCTAACAACGCTATCCCTAAAACTACCGCTACTCGCTGACCGTTGCGGTGGATATATTCTTTTTCGTAAATCTGCGAAACTCCGTTTTTTTGGACTTCTGCTAGGGCGTGATTGTCTAAAACTAGATATTCTGCTGGTGTGAGTTCTCGCCAATCAATTTTCCCTACAACCGCAAACTCATCACGGGTGTAACCAACTAATTGTAAATAAGCATCGTTGGCATCAGTAATATAGCCTTCCATATTCCAAAAAGCTACGCCTATCAAGTTAGACTCAAACAAGCGGCGGAATCGAGCTTCGCTTTCTCGTAACGACTGTTCAACTTTTTTATGTGCAGTAATATCACGCGAGACGATAATTACACCTTCAATGCTTTGAGTATGATTGCGTAAGGGCGTGAGAATATATTCGTAGTCACGCAATCCTTCGATTGTGAGTAGTTGACATTCATCCTTGACTGATTCCCCAGATTCCATTACAGCTTGTTGCTGAGTTTCCACTTGTTCAGCAAAATCATTCGGTAAATTCAAGTCTCGTAAGGTTTTACCCAAAAGTTCCTGGGGTTTTAAGCCTAAGATAGCCGCGCCACCATGACTAATATACTGATGGCGACCTGTGCGATCAAATATATAAATATGATCTACAGAAGTTGCCAGAATAGCATTTAACAGATTTGCTTGTTCTTGAACTTGGCTGGTGAGTTGGCGAGTGTTTTCTTCTGTCTGCTTGTGACCAGTGATATCCATACATACGCCAAACATCCGCACCGCCTGTCCCTGCTCGTCATAGTAAAATTTTCCCTGAGAAGAAATCCAATGCAGGCTTTGGTCAGGCCAAATAATCCGAAATTCGTCTTTATAGTCAGTTTTGTTTGACAAAGCAGCAGTAATATTTATCGTGACAGATTTTCTATCTTCAGGATGCAGACAAGCTAAAAAGGCGGCGTAAGTGCGTTCAAAGCTACCGGGAGATAAACCAAACAACAGTTCATGACTTTCCGACCAAATTAATTTATCGGTAAAAATATCCCAGTCCCAAAAACCCATCCAAGCAGCATCTATAGCCAATCTCAAGAGTTGTTCACTTTCTTGTAGGGCGACTTCAACTTGTTTTCTTTCAGCTTTTTCTTGTTGAAGTTGTTGTAGCGTCAATGCCATATCTGCTTGACTATGAGGATTAATATTTCCTGTTGTCAGTTTTGCTTGTAGTTCAATTAATTGCACCTCAAGTGCAACTTGCTGACACTGATAGTGAATTTCTAAATGTTCTAACTCTGCAACACGCTGCCGTAAAGCTGCTAATTCATCTCGATCATGGTCTGGCATGTTGAAAACCACTTGCAATAAATAATCTCAATTGACACGGCAGAGACCCTATCGTGTGAATGAGTATGGATTTTTTTGGGCAAAAATACAATCTCTCACTGGGTACATAAACTATTCAGCCGCAAGGTATATGTTCAATTTATCAGGCTACGCGATCGCTCCATTTGCCCCAATTAATGGCAATTCAGGTTTAACTGAAGTTCCCCAAGAAAGACAGCAAGATTAATGCCAATCAACCAATAATTGACCATTGCTTTGCTAGGATAATGCAGGCGATCGCGAATCAAAATTATGGGAATTAGTCAATAGTCTTTTGTCAATAGCCAAAAGGCAAAATTTCACACTTCATACTTTTCCTTGTGTCAATATTGGAATCAGACTGCGTT
Source organism: Nostoc sp. HK-01 (assembly GCA_003990705.1). Classification (GTDB taxonomy): domain Bacteria; phylum Cyanobacteriota; class Cyanobacteriia; order Cyanobacteriales; family Nostocaceae; genus Nostoc_B. The sequence goes on along the minus strand of AP018318.1, from coordinate 5,199,136 downwards.
GCATTTAGCTAGGCAAACGAAATGCTGGGAAACACACTTGTTGGAAGATACCAAATTATTAGCCATTTGGGAGGTGGAGGATTTGGTGAAACCTTTGTAGCTTGTGACACTCAACTTCCAGGTTCGCCGCAATGTGTTGTCAAGCAACTCAAACCCCAAGTTAGCAATGCAGCCACATTAGAGATAGCTAGGCGTTTATTTGACACAGAAGCTCAAGTTCTTTATAAATTAGGTACGCATGATCGCATTCCCCAACTGTTAGCATATTTTGAAGAGAATGCCGAATTTTATCTTGTACAAGAATTTATCCCTGGTCATGATTTAAGTAAAGAGTTAATTCCGGGAAAAACTTTCAGTCAAGCCCAAGTTATCTTACTCTTACAAGAAATATTAGAAATATTAGAATTTGTTCATCAACAAAACGTTATTCATCGTGATGTTAATCCCCGCAATTTACTCAGACGGGATGATGATAACAAGTTAATTTTAATAGATTTTGGGGCAGTCAAACAAATCACTACTCAAGTAGTAACGCCCGAAGGACAAACAAAGGCTACCGTTGCAATTGGTACTCCTGGTTATCTCCCTAGCGAACAGGCGCAAGGTACACCAAAATTTAGCAGTGATATCTATGCAGTGGGGATGATTGCAATACAAGCTTTGACGGGAATATCTGCTGAAGAGTTAGAAAAAGATGCAGAAACGAATGAAATTATCTGGGAAAACAAAGTCCAAGCTTCACCAGAGTTAGCCAGATTTTTAAATAAAATGATTTGTTATGACTTTCGGCAAAGGTATACTTCAGCAAGAGTAGCATTAGAAGCATTAAAAAAAATTAATCAACCTGAGAATAAAACCGTTAATATATCTACTGGATTTTTACCAAAAAAGCTTAAGGTTGGCAAGTCAGATAAAAGTTTAGTTGTTAAATTATTCTGGGCTATTTTTTTATTGGGAATCACTGGCATAGCATCTTTATTTGTGGTGAATAAAATTAATGCTAATAATGCTATAGAATTATCAAAACAAGGAAATACCCTGTTTGAATTACAACGTTATCAAGATGCTTTATCAGTCTACGAAGAGGCAGTGAATATTAGACCAGATTATGCTCAAGGATGGAATGGTCAAGGTAAAACATTATTTAAATTAAAGCAGTATGATGAAGCTCTGATTGCTTATGAAAAGGCAATTCAAATTCAGCCAGATTATGTAGATGCTTGGAGTGGTAGAGGTTTTACCTTACAAAAATTACAACGCTATCCAGAAGCGATCGCAGCTTTTGATAAAGCTTTACAACTCCACGATGATTACCCAGAAGTTTGGAATGCGAAGGGTGAAGTATTTAGCGAGTTAAAGCAATATGATAACGCAATTAAAGCTTACGATAAAGCCATAGATTTAAAATCAGATTATGTCGAAGCTTGGTATAGTAAAGGCTTAGCGTGGCAAAATTTAAAAAATTATGATGAAGCGATCGCCGCCTACAATAAAGCCTTAGAAATTAAATCTGATTATTACCAAGCATGGTATAATCGGGGCAACGCTTTGGTAAATTTAAACCGCTACGCAGACGCTTTTACAGCTTATGATAAAGCGGTACAATATCAGCCAAATTATTACCAAGCATGGCTATCAAGAGGAAATGTTCTCATTACTTTAAGACGCTATACTGAAGCCATAGAATCATTTAAGCAAGTAATTAAAAATGATTCTGATAACTATCAATCATGGTATAATATTGGATGGTCACAACATCAGTTGCAACGCTACGCAGACGCAATCACAGCTTATAATAAAGCCGCCACTATTAAACGCAACGATTACCAATTGTGGTACAGTTTGGGAAATTCTCAATATAATTTGCAGAAATATCCAGAAGCGATCGCAGCTTATAATAAAGCTGTTCGTTACAACCCAGGACATTACGAAAGTTGGTATAGCAGAGGTAATGCCTTACTAAATTTAAACCGCTATCAAGAGGCGATCGCATCTTATAATCAAGCTATTAAATATAAGCCAGATTATCCAGAAGCGATCGCTGCACGTAATCAAGCTGAGAATCAACTACACAAAGATAAATCAAAACCCATCATTGTTCCCACGATACCTAATGCAAATTAACCGCAGATGGATGCGGATGTAGCGTTAGTGGCTTACCGCAGGCTACGCAGATAATCAGAGAAATTAGGTTAAATCCTAGGGATAGCGAAACCCAACAAAGTTTGGATAATGTTGGGTTCCGTTCCTGTGGACTAACTTCGATTATCTATTTGAGCGCGTTGTAAACTACCAGAAAAGTCAACATACACACTCTTCCATTCTGTGAAAACATCTAAAGCAGTGGTTCCGGCTTCGCGGTGGCCGTTACCTGTTTGTTTCACACCACCAAAAGGCAAATGTACCTCTGCGCCAATAGTCGGGCCATTAATATAGGTAATACCTGCTTCAATGTCGCGCATTGCGGTAAACGCTCGGTTAATATCGCGGGTATAAATGGAAGAAGAAAGACCGTAATTAGTATCATTGAGAATAGCGATCGCTTCTTCAAAAGAATTAATCTCAATTAATGCCACCACAGGCCCGAATATCTCTTCACGGGCAACGCGCATATCTGGTGTAACATTATCTAAAATCGTTGGCAAAAAGAAATTCCCCTCTTTTAGTTGTCCTTCACTAGCTATTCCCCCACCAATTAATATTTTTGCCCCTTCTTCACGGGCGATGTTCATATATTCATTCACCCGTTGCAGTTGCTTTTGATTGATTATCGGCCCAATTTCTGTATTTGGGTCATTACCAGCACCTAAGCGTAACTTACTAGCACGCTCATACAGCATAGCCGTAAACTTTTCTTTAATGTCACGATGCAATATTAGCCGACTCGTAGCTGTACAACGTTGCCCAGTTGTCCCAAAAGCCCCCCAAACAGCACCGTCTAAAGCCAGTCCTAAGTCTGCATCTTCCATCACCACTTGAGCATTCTTGCCGCCCATCTCCAAACAGACACGCTTGTGAGTTCGTCCGCAAGTTGCGCCCACAAAAGCACCCGTTTCCGAAGAACCAGTGAAAGAAACTAAATCAACATTGGGATGTTCGACTAAAGCTTTACCGACTTCTTCACCAACACCATGCACTAAGTTAATTACACCGGCTGGTAAACCTGCGGCGGCGAAAATTTCTACCAGTTTCGTTGCACAAGCTGGAGTATCTTCTGCTGGTTTGAGAATAACAGTATTACCGCATACTAAAGCTGGCATAGCTTTCCAGCAAGGAATAGCTACAGGGAAATTCCAAGGTGTAATTAAAGCACAAACACCAATGGGCATTCGCACCGTCATCGCAAATTTATTTGGCATTTCTGAAGGTGTCGTTAACCCAAACAGTCGCCGTCCTTCACCAGCACTATAAAAAGCGCAGTCAATACCTTCCTGCACATCACCCCTAGCTTCCGTGAGAGGTTTACCCATTTCCCGACTAATTAATTGGGCGAGTTCTTCTTTATGCTGAAGTAATAATTCCCCCACACGAAAAATATATTCGGCTCTGCTTGGGGCAGGAACTTTCCGCCAACTGCTATAAGCTTTACGGGCGGCAGCGACGGCTTTATCTACATCCTCGGTTTGAGAACGAGGAAAGGTCGCTACAACTTCACTTACCAAAGCTGGGTTATAACTTTCCAGAATGTTTCCTGTCGTAGCATCCACCCACTGACCATTAATATAATTGCGACAAGTTAGCAAAGTCATAATTATTCATTCGTAATTCGTCATTACATTTTTTAGCCCATATTCAGCAGGTATATGAGGTGAGAAGATAATATTTCCAGCAACGGTAACAGGCATTGTAAGAGTGATAGGATGTCGAAGATGGGCGACTTGTAGTTTTTGAGTTGTTATTCGGGAAGACAACAACTCTATTACAGATTGTGGATAAAAAAGAAGCCCCTTTCTTGTAAGAAAGGGGCTATTTGTTTGAATATAGAACCTGGCACCGAGCAATTGTGGCAGGAGGCAACCCTCCAACTATCGTAGCCGCAGCAGCGTTTCACCTCTGAGTTCGGGAAGGTATCAGTGTGGTTCCACCGCGCCATAGGCACCAGGAAAACTTGTAGAGTCAGAGACCCTGAAGGCTGC